>CALCGD010000203.1 GCA_937900875.1 uncultured Flavobacteriales bacterium | reverse complement strand
ACTCTCCCACAATCCGCACCGACTCTGAAGGTCGGATAATCTTACGCACTGGAAGCCAAGCGGCCAATAAACCGATAGTGGCTACCACAAGAAAAACAGAAAGCACATCCATGGGCTGAACTTCCACTGGGTAGGCTTGTACAATGTAGTTGCCGCCTGAGTTGAGTTTAATAATCTCGAACTGGATTTGTGCCCAGCAAACCAATAAACCCAGCACCAATCCGCCTACGGCACCAATCATAGAAATGAAGATGCCTTCTAACACAAAAATGCGTTGGATGGTCTGCTCGGTGGCACCCATGCTTCTTAAAATGTTGATGTCTTTTTTCTTCTCCAAAATGAGCATAGTAAGCGACCCAATTACATTGAAAATGGAAATCATGAGGATGAAAGAAAGAATCATGAAAACCGCCCATTTTTCACTCTTCATAATCTTATAAAGAATCTCATTCTGCTGAAAACGGTCTTTTACAACATAGGCAGAACCCAACTTCGCCTGAATTTCTTCTCTCACTGCTTCCATATCAGCCTTTGGGTTTAAGGCCAGTTCTAACGATGAAACTCGTCCTTCATGGTCCAGCAATTCTCGTGCAAACTTGATGGGTGTAAGCACATACGTTAGGTCGAAATCTGCCTGAATAGAGAAAATTCCTGTGGTATAAATATGCTTTACGTTAAATGCTTTGGAAGGGTCTAGCGTAGCACTCGAACCCCGTTTTGGAACATATACCTCTAAGGGATTGAGCGGGTCGTTAGGATTAGCCGATAAATGGTAGGCAACTCCCGAACCCATTAAAGCAGCTGGCGCGCCATTTACGTGCATAAACGCATCTCCGTCTACCACCATGCTATCAATGTCGGTCAGCGCTAAAAAGTTGTCCGAAACACCTTTAATCCGTGCGAAATACTGCTTATCGCGGTAACGCAACAAACAACTTTCTTCCAGCACCTCTACATAACCAATAACGCCTTCTGTGGCTAATATTTCGGCAGTGGGAATTGAACTTAATTCGAGTGTTTTACCCTCGGCAGGCTTAACGACTATGGGCGCTTCAAAAACATTGTAAAGCGAGATAACCAAGCCTTCAAAACCATTGAAAACGGACAGCACTATAACCATGGCTGCTGTTACAACTGCCACACCCGCAACCGAAATTCCTGAAACAATATTGATGGCGTTATGCGACTTCTTAGAGAAGAGATAACGCCTAGCTATGAGAATCGGAAGATTCAATCTTTATCCGCCTTTGAGAAGGTCGTCTATACGTTCAATTTGATCGAGCGAATCGTCAATATAAAAGCTGAGTTCGGGGGCTACTCTTAGTTCATTTCTCTCACCAGCCAAAAATTTTCTCACCTCCCACTTTCTATCTCTAATGGTAGTTAATACCTCCTCTTTATCGTCAACCGCAAAAATGCTGAGGTAAATTTTAGCTATTCCTAAATCTGGACTAACACGTACTTGTGTAACGGTAATCATCCCGCCTTTAGCGTAGCTCGTGCTGTTACGCTGAAAGTAATTTCCAAGCTCGCGCTGAATTACCCTCGATACCTTCTTTTGTCGTGTGCTTTCTTCCATCGGTTCAAAAGTACGATTCTGTTAATCCTTCCGTTGCACTAGGTTTAGAAAGTATATTTGCGCTATGCAGGGTTATTGGGGAATTATGGGTCTTCTCAGGAACTACAAGGGTCAGGTTCTGACTGTTGTGCTGTTCAACATTCTATCGGTTGTTTTCTCGTTGTTTTCATTAACGATGGTTGTGCCGCTTTTAGGTGTTCTTTTTGGTATTCAACCAATTGTAACAGATAAACCGCCTCTAAGCTTCAGTCCCAACGATATAATAGACAACTTCTATTACCAGGTAAGCAAGCTAATTTTAGACGAAAGCGGACAGGTTTCTATTGATGGTCAAATGAAGGCTTTGGTGTTTATCTGTGCCTTTGTTATCATCACCTTTTTCTTCAAAAATCTGTTCAGATACTTGGCGCTTTATTCAAGTGCTCCGCTAAAAAATGGTGTTGTAAGAGATATTCGCAATCGTATTTATAAGAAAGTGGTAAACCTGCCAATTGCTTATTTCTCGGAAGAGAAAAAAGGCGACATCATTGCCAAAATGACAAGCGATGTGCAGGAAGTAGAAAGCTCTATTATGAGTTCGGTTGAAGTGGTTTTCAAAGAACCATTCACGATTATATTCTTCTTGGGAACCTTAGTTGTTTGGAGCCCGGAATTGACCATGTTTGTGCTCATTCTTTTGCCATTAACGGGTTTAATTATTGGCCGAGTTGGAAAGAGTTTAAAGCGGTCTTCAAAGAAAGTTCAGCATCAAATGGGCGTGTTGGTTTCAGCCATGATAGAAACACTTTCAGGACTTAGAATCATTAAGGCATTTAACGCTATCGAAACCTCTTCCGACAAGTTTCACCGCATCAATCAGGAGTACAAAAACCAAAAAGTGCGCTTGCTGCGAAAGCAACATTTGGCTAGCCCGCTTAGCGAAGTTTTAGGCACAATTGTAATGGTTATGGTTATTTACCGTGGTGGTTCTATGGTGCTAACCGGAGAAGGTCTAACTGCCGATTTATTTATCGGCTATATCGTAGTGTTTTCACAGCTTATTCAGCCAGCTAAATCGCTAACTGCCGCAGTTTATATGATTCAAAAAGGAATGGCTGCAGTAGAGAGGATAGACACCGTTTTAGAGGCTGAAGAAACGATTCAGGAAAAGCCAAATGCTGTTTCTTTAGAGAAGTTTGAGAGAGAGATTGAATTCAGAAATGTGAGCTTCTCTTACGAGCACGAAATAGACGTTCTTAAAGGCATTAACCTCACAGTAAAAAGAGGAAGAACCATTGCCATTGTTGGTCCATCTGGTGCGGGAAAAACCACACTGGTGGACCTTTTACCGCGTTTCTACGACCCAACTGGAGGTGCAGTTTTAATTGATGGAATTGACACGCGAGACATTAAGGCTTGGGACTTAAGAAGTAAGCTTGGCATTGTAACGCAAGAAGCTATTCTATTTAACGATACGGTGTTTAATAATATCGCATTTGGACTAAAAGGAATAACCGAAGAGGAAGTAATTACTGCTGCTAAAGTGGCCAATGCCCATCAGTTTATTGTTCAAATGGATAAGGGCTATAACACTAGTATTGGCGAAGATGGCAGCAAACTTTCGGGCGGACAGCGGCAGCGAATAAGCATAGCGCGCGCTATCCTTCACAATCCACCAATTCTTATTTTGGATGAAGCGACCTCTTCGCTCGATGCTGAGAGTGAAAAACTCGTTCAGGAAGCTCTGTTTAAACTAATGGAGAACAGAACTTCATTAATAATCGCGCACAGACTTTCTACCATTCAATACGCTGACGAAATCATAGTAATTGACGATGGGCAGATTATCGAGCGTGGAAATCACATTGGATTAATAGCTCATCAAGGGGTTTACAGAAAACTCTATGAAATGCAGGCGTTTGTCTAACGCTTAAAAAGGGGCACCGTACTGCAGGCTTCTCCGTACATCAAAGCCTTTGCAACTGGCCTGAGTTTAGACACTAACTCCACATACGCTGAAGTCGGAACAGGATACTTGCTACAGCCTTTCACAATCACCCTTTCATCTCGAAATTGTTCCAAATCTAGATTAGCCAATGTTTCTTGATAAAGAACCGTTTCTAGTGTTTCAGGTGTTCCCATTACCACACGTCTTGCTATCGGCTGTAGATAAGTAGCTGCTAGCATGAATGCCCATTGCGGTACAATGGCATCAGCTGTACACGCTATGTTTACGAATGCATCTTGATAATCGCTCCAATCCAGTTCAATTAATTGCTGGCGATAGTCTTTCTCTCGTAGAATGAGACCTTCAAAAAGAAAGTCTTTGAGGTCGAAGGTAAGGCGTGGTCCAACTTGGTAAAGGTCTTCCAAGTTGAATGTAATGAGGCTGCTTTCGGCAACCTTGTTTCTTATTTCGTCTTGATTGGACATTACATAAAACCGAGTTCCAAAAGTGCAGCTTCACTCATCATGTCTTTATCCCAAGGCGGATCGAAAGTGAGCTCTACCTTGCCTGTTTCAACGCCTTTCACGCTGCGTACTTTTTCCTCTACTTCTAGTGGCAAACTTTCTGCCACTGGGCAACTTGGCGATGTTAGAGTCATGAGCACTTGTGCGTGCGCATTATCGTCCACTTTAACTTCATAAATCAATCCCAACTCATAAATATCGACAGGGATTTCGGGATCGTAAACTGTACGAATCACGTCAATAACGCGTTCTTCAATTTGCTTTTTTTCTTCGTGCGTCAAGGCCATAATCAACCGTTTTGTTGAGTTCTAAACGCTAAAGCGTACAACTTCATCTGTTTCACCATACTTACCAATCCGTTTGATCGGGTAGGCGATAAATGCTCTTTTAATCCAATGTATTCTATAAATGTCAAATCAGTATTTATTATGGCATCTGGCGTTTGTCCAGAAAGTACACGAATAAGCAAACTGATAATTCCTTTGGTGATGATCGCATCGCTATCAGCTGTAAATATCACCTTGCCGTTTTCCATTTTGGCGTGCAGCCAAACACGACTCTGACAACCTTTGATGAGCAAATCATCCGATTTCAATTCTTCTTCGATTAATGGCAATTCCTTTCCCAACCCAATAATGTGCTCGTACTTGTCCATCCAATCATCAAAAAGAGCAAACTCTTCGATAATTCCTTCTTCAATCTCTTCCATTTTCGACACAGATCCTACCATTAAAACATTCTTTTTACCCTATCAATTCCTTCAACAAGTTTGATTACTTCCTGCTTTGTGTTGTAAACCGCAAATGATGCTCGGACGGTTCCTGGCACTTCAAAAAAGTTCATTACCGGTTGGGTGCAATGATGCCCCGTCCTGACTGCAATTCCTAGTTTGTCTAGAATTACACCAGTATCGTAAGGATGTATGCCATCCAGCACAAAAGACACCAAACCAGCTCGTTCTTTGGCAGTGCCTATAAACCGCAATCCAGCAATATCCTTGAGTTGACTTACTGCAAACCGAGACAATTCCGCTTCATGTTTCATTATGAACTCATACCCAATGCTATTGATGAAATCTATGGCGACTCCTAAGGCAATTCCGCCAGCAATATTTGGAGTGCCTGCTTCAAATTTGTGCGGCAAATCATTGTAGACCGTCTTCTCAAATGTGACGCTCTTAATCATGTCACCACCACCTTGATACGGTTTCATGTCATTGAGCAATTCCTCTTTTCCGTACAGTACGCCAACTCCGGTTGGGCCATACATTTTATGCGCAGAAAAAACATAGAAATCTGCATCCAAATCTTGCACATCTACAGGGGTGTGATGAACAGCTTGCGCACCATCAATCATCACAGGAATGTTCTGCGCATGAGCAATCTCAATCATCTCTTTGATAGGATTGATTGTTCCTAAAGAATTGGAAACATGCACCAACGAAATCAATTCCGTTTTTGGCCCAATCAGTTTCTTAAATTCTTCGATATCAATTTCGCCTTCTTTCGAAATCGGAAGCACTTTCAAGTGCGCACCTCTTCGTTCGCAAAGCATTTGCCATGGCACAATATTGCTATGATGCTCCATGGCGGTTATGAGAATTTCATCTCCTTTACGCACAAGACTTGCCCCGAACGAGCTAGCTACGAGATTAATACCTCCAGTTGTACCAGAAGTAAAAATTACTTCATGATCGTGTTTCGCATTGATGAACTTCTGTACCTTCTTTCGCACATCTTCATAAGCAGAAGTGGCCTCTTGACTTAAGGTGTGAACGCCACGGTGAATGTTGCTGTTTTCGTACTCGTAATAATGACTAATCGCGTCAATCACAGATTGTGGCTTCTGCGAAGTAGCACCATTATCTAAATAGACAAGCTGCTTCCCATTCACTTCGCGCGAGAGAATGGGAAATTGAGCCCTAATTGCATCTATGTCAGTCAGCAATTCGCTCATGCTCGCATTTCCTTCAATTTGTTCTGAATTTTATCCTCCAATTCTGACCTTAAGATTTCGCTTGAAATGGCTTTCAGCACATCACCTGCAAAAGCGGTCAGAAGGAGAGCTGTTGCTCCAAACTCATCTAATCCACGCGCTCTTAAATAGAACACAGCGTCCTCATCCAACTGACCAGTTGTACTTCCGTGAGAACATCTCACGTCATCAGCATAAATCTCCAACTCAGGTTTTGAGTTCATTGTTGCATCATCAGACAACAGGATATTGTTGTTCGATTGGTAGCCATTTGTTTTCTGAGCATCGCGATGAACAAACACTCTTCCATTGAAAACACCCGTGCTTTTGCCTGCTAAAATGCCGCGATAAATCTCGTTGCTCTCGCAATGCGGGACCAAGTGATCAACCAAGGTGTGATTGTCAAACAGCTCTTTGCCGTTGAGCATATAGAATCCGTTCAAATGTGTTTCAACGTTCTCGCCTTTCAGACGGATGTTGACGTTATTTCGAAGTAAACTTCCATACAATTGAACACAATTAGTTGTGAAATTTGAATCTCTCTGACATTCAACCTCTGTGGTTGTCATGAGGTTTCCTTCTCCAATTTCTTGTACATAATTCAATTCCAATCGTGCGTTCTGACCAACAAAAACTTCAGTCAAATTATTCAGTAAAGAACTGTTTTGTGGAGAGCCGGAATAATGATGCTGGCATTTCAACGATGCGTTGTCTTCTACCACAATCAAAACGCGCGTTGCAGAAAACTCTCCGTCATTAAGTTTAATGACTTGTTGTAAAATCAACTCCTCATTGACCTGTGCTCCTTTTTTAACTCGAATAACAAGCGCTTTCTCAAACAACGAAGTGTTCAGAGCGGCATGTGCTTCTTTAGAATGAATGGCTGTTGAGCCAACCAATTCTTCATTGGTCGACCAATAAACCTCCACTCCATCAACCGAATTGAATGTGATGTCGTTTGCTGAGACTAGGTTCAGACCATTATCAAACAATCGCTTGATATTAGTGTATTTCCAGTCTTCGTGCTTCTTAGATGGAATTCGGCTATCAGCCAAAAATCCTTCAGCTTCTGAACGAATTCCTTTGAAAGAATTAGCGCTTTTTGCTCCAGAAACCAATTCAGATAAAATCGATGTTGTCATCGCTTCGCTCATGCCTCAGTCAATTCTTCTTTAATCCAATCGTAGCCTTTCTCTTCTAGCTCTAGGGCCAATTCCTTGGTGCCAGAACGTACAATCTTTCCATCGTACAAAACGTGTACAAAATCTGGAACGATGTAATCGAGTAATCTTTGGTAGTGCGTTATAACGATGAATGCTTTGTCCTTGGATTTAAGCTTGTTCACGCCATTCGCCACAATGCGAAGTGCGTCAATGTCCAAACCACTATCGGTCTCATCTAGGATGCCGAGTTTAGGGTCCAACATCGCCATTTGGAAAATCTCGTTACGCTTCTTCTCTCCACCAGAAAAACCTTCGTTTACCGAACGTCCAGCAAGCTTTCCGTCCAGTTCAACAAGTTCTTTCTTTTCCTTCATGTAAGCCAAGAAATCTTTAGCTACCAACGGCTCCAAACCTCTGTGCTTTCGTACTTCCGTTACGGCCGCTTTCATGAAATTGACGTTACTCACGCCAGGAATTTCCACCGGGTATTGGAATGCCAAAAACAGCCCTTCGCGAGCTCTTTCTTCAGGTGCCATGTCTAACAAGTCTTTTCCGTCAAAATCGACTTCGCCACCTGTTACTTCATAGCTTTCATTACCAGCTAGCACAGATGCCAATGTGCTTTTTCCAGAACCATTTGGTCCCATAATGGCGTGTACCTCTCCGGGATTAACGGTTAGGTTGAATCCTTTGAGAATGTCTTTCTCTTCAACTCTGGCACTAAGATTTTTTATCGTCAGTAAACTCATTTCTTCTCTAATTATCCTACGCTTCCTTCCAGCGATATGCTCAATAATTTCTGTGCTTCCACGGCAAATTCCATAGGAAGCTTATTCAATACTTCTTTGCAATATCCATTCACGATTAGACCAATTGCTTGCTCCGTATCCAACCCTCGTTGATTACAGTAAAAAATCTGGTCTTCTCCAACCTTACTTGTAGTTGCTTCGTGCTCAACTTTAGCACTTTTATTCCCACATTCGATGTAGGGGAAAGTATGTGCGCCACTTGTAGAACTCAACAACAGCGAATCACACTGAGAGAAATTCCGAGCGTTGGTGGCGTTCTTTCCAATTTTCACTAATCCACGGTACGAATTGTTGCTAAAACCTGCTGAAATTCCTTTGCTTATTACCGTGCTCTTTGTGTTCTTTCCAAGATGAATCATTTTAGTTCCAGTATCCGCCTGCTGATAGTTATTCGTGACAGCCACAGAATAGAATTCTCCGATTGAATTATCGCCTTTCAGAATGGTTGACGGGTACTTCCAAGTAACCGCACTTCCGGTCTCAACTTGTGTCCAAGAAATCTTGGCATAAGCACCTGTGCAAATACCTCGTTTAGTCACGAAATTGTAGATGCCGCCCTTGCCGTTTTTATCTCCAGGATACCAGTTCTGAACAGTCGAGTATTTAATCTCTGCTCCTTTGTGTGCAACCAATTCTACAACTGCTGCGTGAAGCTGGTTTTCATCTCGTTGAGGAGCTGTACAGCCTTCTAAATAACTGCAATAGCTGTCTTCGTCTGCAATCACCAATGTCCGTTCAAACTGACCAGTATTCATGGCGTTGATACGAAAATATGTGCTCAATTCCATCGGGCAACGAACGCCTTTTGGAATGTAGCAGAATGAACCATCTGAGAATACTGCTGAATTCAATGTTGCGTAATAGTTGTCCGTGTAAGGAACAACGCTTCCGAGGTACTTTCTCACCAAATCTGGATGGTCTTTTACCGCTTCGCTGAACGAGCAGAAAATCACACCCTTTTCACGAAGTGTTTCTTGGAAAGTGGTCTTTACAGAAACACTGTCGAATACGGCATCAACCGCCACATTTGAACCTGCAACGTTCATTAAACGCTTTTGCTCTTCGAGCGAAATACCAAGCTTTTCGAATGTTTTGAGCATGTCCTCATCCACCTCATCCAAACTTGAAATTTCAGGCTTATTCTTAGGTGCCGAGTAATAAATCATATCCTGAAAATCAATCTCAGGATACTTGACGTGTGCCCACTTTGGCTCTTTTAAAGTCAACCAATGTCTGTAAGCTTTTAATCGCCATTTCAGCAACCATTCTGGCTCTTCCTTTTTCTCAGAAATAGCACGTACGGTATCTTCAGAAAGTCCTTTTGGAAGCTCGTCTGTTTCAATATCAACACTCCAACCGTACTCGTATTCCTTTTCGGTAAAGTCTTTTAATGCCTGATTCTCCTCTGCCATTTCTTAGCTTTTTAGCTGATTAGAATGTTGAGTTTAAACCGCGAAGCTTTCGCCACAACCGCACGTTCTGTTTGCGTTTGGATTGTGGAAAACGAATCCTTTTCCGTTCAATCCACCCGAATAATCTAACTCTGTTCCAATGAGATAGAGGAAGCTTTTCTTGTCAACCACAATCTTCATCCCGTTGTCTTCAAACTCCTTATCGTCTTCCTTCATCTCGGTATCAAAGCTGAGGTCGTAGGATAATCCTGAGCATCCACCTCCCTTCACTCCTACTCGAATAAATGCTTCGACTGGGTTCTTGCCTTCCTCCTCCATGAGGACTCGGGCCTTCTTAACTGCGTTTTCAGAAACTTTTATCATCTCAATATGATTAACAAATACTATTTAGAATAGTTCTAAATAGAACCCGATTTTCACGGCAAAAATACCTCAAACAAGGTAGGATGCCAAGCTTTTGGTCGATTTATTTAGAATAATTCTAAATAGTCTGGGTAAGGACAAATCACAGGGCAATGCCGGCAGATTGAATCCGGACATTGTTTGTCTTACATTTAGAACAGAATCCCCCTATTCGATTATGAAACATTTTTCTTTGAAGTTTTGGCTGTTTTCGGCCTTTGTTTGCCTGCAATTTCCTACCGCCTTTGCGCAATCTTTTGAGCTCAGACGAGCACAATATATCGATAGTGCTCTTGCCCACCCAAACAACCATGCGATTACCATTCAGGCATATGAAGGCGAAACCGTTGACCAGCAAACGCTAGATGATATCTACGCTGAAATAACCACCAGAAGCACCATAGATTTTGCCATAGTGCAGTTGATTCGGGTAATGATGTTGAGTAACGGAGATTTCGACTTAGAGATGATTCCCGTGCTTAATTCGGTTCCATATTGGATTAACCATGAAGACACAACCAGAGGTTTTTGGTCGGAAAACCATATGATTATGTGGATGAGCTCTGATTGGATAATGCATGAATACACAGGAAGACCTGCGGACGCCACCCTTGAGCTACGGCTTAAGCACTATCTGAATCTCAAAATAGACTACGGATTTTACGAGTATTTCTCTTCGACCTACGCTCCGTACTGTCTAAGCGGGCTATTGAATTTGGCAGATTTTTCTCAGAATCAAGAAATAAAGTCCTTAGCGCTAGCAGCGAGTAAACGATTAATGAAGGACCTATTAATGGTTACCAATGACCAAGGGGTTTTCTATCCAGTGGCTGGAAGAAATTACCCTGGTAAGTACTTGTCGGCCCACGGCCAAAATCATTCGAGTTTAATCTGGTTGCTCACAGGGCTGGGACCCGCTCCCTCGAAAGCTTCACATTCAGGTGGTTTTCTGGCTTCAACATCGATTGATTTTAGCGAGGTGTCGGACTCTTGGACATCTACGCTTGACACACTGTATTCAATTGGCCACTCTTTGCCTGATGGCTTGGTGATAAATCAAAACATGACCGATTTGGACAGAACAATCTTTCAATGGAGTTCAGGCACTTATTTTCATCCAGATTTTGTGATTGAAACAGTGAATATTTTGAACGATTCGGCTATGTGGAATCACGTTGACTTTGAGTTGATTAACCTATTTGCGGGTTTCCCCGTGGAGCAATATCCAATGATTACTGAAGGGCTAAGCGGAGTTACAAAAACCTCTAATTCGATGGCGGACATCGCTATTTTCAAAAATGGCCCAGTGACTTTGTGCTCAAATGAGAACTATTTCAAAGGAAAGGTTGGTTTTCAGCAATGGCCTGTTTGCGCCAATTCAGGCACCTCCGCAGTCTATACCGCTTCTGGCCCTGTTGAATCAGATTGGCAGGACCGAAACTCAAATAATGCAAACTACCATCTGCCCTATGTTGATCAATCGCATAATGTGGCTTTAGTAATGTATCGTCCCGAAGATTTGCCACCTGTTGTTCCATTTGCAAACAAGGATGTAGCACTGTACTGGGTAGATTCTGTTTATGATGAGATTGTTGAAAACGACATGTGGCTTATAGGCCGAGAAGATGAAGGATATGTAGCAGTGCGCAGGCATTGTACCGATTACATTGATGGCGTGAGAGCCTGCGAAACCAATGGAGGACAGGCTTGGGTAATTGTTGTAGGAAATGAAAACATGTACGGGAGCTTTTCCAATTTTCAGGATGCCGTAACGCAATCTCAATTCACAGAAACATGGAGCATAAATTCCAATGGCGATTCAGTCTATTATGCCAGCATTGAAATGGACTCTATCATAATTGAGCATTACTGGCAACCGTTGATAAACACGGGAATTGACGATTCTGTAGCCGAAGAGTCCGTCTTCTCTCTTTGGCCAAACCCAGCTACCGAATATGTGAACCTAGGCTTAGACTCATTTGAAAATGAAGTTGAAATCTCTGTAGTAAACAACCTTGGTCAGACGGTTTATTCGAATGTCGTTACATCTAGCCAAAAGCAATTCAGCTTGCCAGTAGTTTCTTGGTCAACAGGCTTGTATTCCATTACTATTTCTGATGACGAAAAACGTCATACACAGCGATTTGTGAAGCAGTAATCTAAGGTTCCATTACCAACCTAAAACCACCGTTGCCACGCTTGTGATGCCAATGGTCGATGTTTCTGTACCAACGTTGACAATAGTCCTCTCCGCTCATCCAAGAGGCTCCGCGCGAAACGCGGTATTTAGCTTCAATCGTGTTTACAGGGTTTTCTTTGGGGCTATACTGATAAAACTTCTTGTCGTACCAATCTTGGCACAATTCCCAAGCGTTTCCATTCATATCGTACAGCCCTAATTCGTTTGGTTTTAGCAGACCAACTTCGTGTTGTTGGTCGCTACCATTCGCTTTAAGCCAAGCTACTTCTTCGATATTATTGTTGCCGCTGTAGAGATAGCCCTTGGTTTGTTTTCCGCCTTGGGCGGCATATTCCCATTCTGCTTCTGTTGGTAATCGGAATGACTTTCCAGTAACCTTGTTCAGCTTCTCGATAAACTCCATCAGTTGTTCCCAACTCATGTCATTCACGGGGCATTTCACGCATGGGATTTCACTCGGATTGTAGCCCATCACGGCTATCCATTGTTCCTGTGTCAACTCATATTTCCCGATGTAGAAATCATTGAGATTGACTTCATGTGCAGGACGCGCATCCTTCTTTCCTTCATCGCTTCCCAGAATGAAGCTACCGCCTTTCACAAACACAATTTCCAGCTGAATGGAATCGTTCAATTCGATGATTTCGGTTTGGCCGGCAATATCGAAAACGAACGATATGAGTACAAAAAAAGTTAGAACCTCTCTCATCGCAGACCATTTTCAATTTCATAGCGCATACCGAACTGAATGAACATTCCCAGCCCAAACGACCGTCCTTTTTGAACGCCTCGCTTCAGGTAATAATCCTTATCTCCAATGCAGGTACCTATACAAACGTTGGTGCAGGTTAGACCGTTTTTAGCTGGTTCGGTTGAATACTTTCGCAAGCCTTCATAGGCCAATTCTGTACTCCGAACGAAAGTTCGATCATCAACAATACCGAGTTTAAGAGCGGTAATAATTCCATAGGCGAACATAGCTGTACTCGAGCTTTCAATCCAATTATCAGGATCGTCATTTCTAATAGGCAATTGGAACCAATGGCCTGTTTTCTCATCTTGTAATTCGGGAAGGTGTTCGAGCATTTCTTTCAAGTAACCCGCAAACTCATCCCAAAGTTGGTTTTCTCTTGGAATGACTTCCAATGCATCTGAAAGCGTGACATAAATCCAACCGTTTCCGCGCCCCCAGATTTCGCCACTTACGCGTGTTGAGTCATTTGGCCAACCCATTTGTCCACAGAAATAAGGCACGCCATCCTTGTCATTAGCATCCCATCCATGGTACCAAAGCCCTGTGTTTTCATCTCGGAGTTTTTCGCGATGAAGACGCAATTGCAAAGCGAATTCGTTCAAGTATTTCTCATCGCCCGTGGCGCGATACATGGCTATGAAGAACTGCCCGATCATGAAAACGGTGTCGTCCCACAGTTCTGTACTCAATGGTAAATGCGAAACAGCGCCTTCCGAAGTTCTACGAACCTTTTGGTATTGCTCAAAAATCTTGTCGCATTTCGCTTTGTAGAATTCATCGCCTGTATTCTCGTACAGAAAAGCCATTCCTAATCCCGAGGCCACGCCATTTGGCGATTTGCCATTGGCCGCGCCCTTTGTCTTGTTCATGGCCTTCAGTACGTAATCGAGATACTGTTGCTTTTCGCTTTCCTCAACTTGACCATAACGCTTGACCATGGTGTTTAGAAAAGCTGCATGCTGCCACGACCAAACGTATTTAGAAGCTGGTAGATATGATTGCATGGAATAGGTTTCCACACTATCAACCCATGTTTGGGCGTTAAGATTTAGAGATGCGAAAAGAAGTATGACGGCAATGAGCCTCATCGTTAAAGCACGTTCAGCACCTGCTCTTTAATCTTCTCCAATTCATCCTTCATTTGGACAACGATTTTTTGAATTTCGGCATGGTTTGCTTTGGAACCGAGCGTGTTAATCTCCCGTCCCATTTCTTGAGAAATGAAGCCAAGTTTACGACCTGCAGCTTCATCAGAATTCATGGTTTCTTCAAAGTATTTGAGGTGAGCCGTAAGACGTACTTTTTCTTCGGTTACATCATACTTCTCAATGTAAAACACGAGTTCGTGCTCTAACCGACTTTCATCCAAAGTCACTTTATCCTTTAAATCCTCAAAACGCTCCATCATTCGCTGACGAACAGTTGCAATACGTTCGCCCTCAAACTGTTCAACTTCGGTCATTAAATTACGAATAGTGCTCAACCTTTCAATCAAATCAAGTCTTAATTGTTCGCCTTCGGCAGAACGGAAATCCTGAAAATTCTTGACCGCTTGGAACAGTAAGTCAATGGCCAAGTTCAGTTCTTCTTGTTCCTTTTCCTTGCGCTCTGACTGAAGAACCTCTGGCAGCTTAAGCACATTTGTTAGAACCGAAGATTGATTCAAACCTTGCTTCTCCGCAGCCGCTTTTACCATTTCTGAATACCGATCAAACAGCTCTTGATTCAATGAGAGCACCTTGTCTTCATGAACGCCCTCAGCATAAACCGAAATATCTACTTTGCCCCTCAGCAACTCAGATGCAAGCCGTTTTCTAAGGTCCATTTCTTGGTCACGTAATGCAGAATTCAATCGAAGATTGAGATCGAGCTGTTTGCTATTTACAGAACGAACCTCCGCGGTATAGGTAGTATGCTTATAATTGCCTTGCGCTTTTCCAAAGCCTGTCATTGATAGGATCATGGCGCAAAATTAGCAAATGGCAGAAGCACAACAGATAGTAATTTATACCGATGGTTCTGCCCTCGGAAACCCTGGCCCAGGTGGGTACGGAATTGTGCTTTCTTTCAAGAACCAATACAAGGAGATTTCGCAGGGATATCGGCACACCACCAACAACAGGATGGAACTTTTAGCGATTATTGTTTCGTTGGAATTGCTAAAAGTTTCTGACCGAGATGTAATTATTTATTCGGACAGTAAATACGTGATTGACTCGGTTACGAAAGGCTGGGTTTTTGGCTGGGTAAAGAAGGGTTTTAAAGGGAAAAAGAATGCCGATTTGTGGAAACGTTTCTTGAAAATCTATCCCAAGAACAAGGTCAAATTTCAGTGGGTAAAAGGCCATGCAAATATTCCTGGTAACGAGCGTTGCGATGTTTTAGCAGTTGCCGCAGCCAATAAGAAAGACACGCATTTGGTCGATGAGGGCTATGAGGCCGAAAACAAGAAGGAAGGGTTGTTCTAATTCGTCTATACGACTTCAAGACTTACCTCAATAAACTTGCTAGCTGGCGTTTGGCTTTTGTCTGCAAAACTGTTGATGGGCACCAAAACATTCGCTTCTGGAAAATAAGCCGCAACACACCCTTTGGCAATGTTGTAACACACAATTCTGAAGTTGTGCGCCTTTCGCTGAGCTCCTTTGTAGTGGCTATTAATGTTAATTAGCTGTCCAGGTTTAAAGCCAGATTCCGATATGTCAGTTTCGTTCATTAGAAGGATTCTTCGTCCATTCTTCACGCCCCTATATCTGTCGTTCAATCCGTAAATAGTTGTGTTGTATTGGTCGTGACTTCTAACGGTCATGAGGATAAAATGACCATCTGCCACAGTCCTTTCTGAAATTGGGTTTATGGTGAACTGCGCTTTTCCTGTTGGTGTGTCGAATTTGCCGTCTCGCGCTCCGTTTGGAAGATAAAACCCTCCTGCTTGGCGCACCCGTTCATTGTATTTCTCAAACCCTGGAATAACAGCTTCGATGTGGTCTCTTACCGCATCATAATTGGTAGCCATCTCCTTCCAGTTTATGGATGAGCCCAATGTTTCGTGAGCAATAGCCGCAACAATTGCAGGTTCACTCTTTAAGTTTTTTGAGGCTGGTTTTCGAGTGCCTTTACTCGAATGAACCACTCCCATGGAATTTTCCACAGTCACAAACTGCGCGCCTGAGGTTTGAACATCTTCTTCGGTTCTTCCTAAGCAAGGCAGAATGATGGCCGCTTTTCCGGTTACCAAATGGCTTCGGTTAAGTTTAGTTGAAACCTGAACGGTGAGGTCGCAATTTTGAACCGCTTTACCAGTGTATTCACTATCTGGCGTAGCTGATATGAAATTGCCTCCCATTCCGAAGAACACTTTTACTTTTTTCAGAGCCATAGCCTCAATGGCTTCTATCGTGTCATAGCCATGTTCTCTGTGAGATGTAATGCCAAATTGTGCATCGAGTTTAGTGAGAAAGGCCTCTTTCGGCTTTTCCCAAATACCCATTGTTCTATCGCCCTGAACATTGCTGTGACCTCGAACTGGACAAGTACCCGCACCTGGTTTCCCGATGCTTCCTTTTAGTAAAAGTAGATTGACAATTTCTCGGATGTTGTGCACTCCGTTTTCGTGCTGCGTTAGGCCCATTGCCCAACAAATAATAAGCTTCCTCTTTTCTGCTAAAAGTTGAGCGAGTTTCTCGATTTCAGCTTTGGAAACCCCACTTTCTGCTACACACTTTTCTAAATCCGTTGCTTTCAAACTAGCAATCAAATCTGCATAATGCTCGGTACTATTTTTTATGAAATCCAAATCAAATACCGAACCTGGAGCGGCCTCCTCCTTTTCGAGAAGAAGGATCATTATCGCTTTGAGCAACGCTACATCACCATTCACTTTTACTTGTAAATATTGGTCAGTAAGTTGTGTTCCTCCAGTGAGCACTTTCAGCGGGCTTTGTGGGTCTACATAGACATTGGTTCCAGCTTCTGGAATTGGGTTGATGTTGATGATTTTACCTCCATTTAGCTTGCACTTTTCTAGTGCCGCCATCATTCGCGGATGATTTGTGCCAGGGTTTTGCCCCATAACCATAATTACCTCTGCTTCGTGCAAATCCTGTAGGGTAACCGACCCTTTGCCAATTCCTACCGTTTCACCTAATCCTGTTCCGCTAGACTCGTGACACATGTTGGAGCAGTCTGGCAGATTGTTGGTACCAAACGCCCGAACAAAAAGCTGATACATGAAAGCAGCTTCGTTGCTTGTGCGCCCAGAAGTGTAGAACACGGCTTGATTCGGGTCAGCTAAACTTTTAAGCTTATCGCCAATTTTTTTGAAGGCATCAGCCCAAGAAATTTCTCGGTAATGCAATTCGCCCTCTGGCAACCACAAAGGCTGCGTTAGTCGTCCTGCTTTACCAATTTGATAATCCGTCCAACGGCTAAGTTCTTCTACCGAATGATGAGCGAAAAAAGCCGCTCCAATATGCTTGTTCGTTGCTTCTTCGGCCAGTGCTTTTGCACCGTTTTCGCAATATTCAAAAAGCTTACTTCGGTGGTCATCGGGGTCCGGCCAAGCACATCCAGGACAATCGAACCCGTCTTTTTGGTTCATTTTAGAAAGGAGCTTCATGCCCTCCCAAATACCAAGTTCTTCTGCTACGTGCTGCATGGTAGAAGCAATGGCATCTAGTCCAGCGCCTTTGGTTTCAGCAGCTGAAATCCGCGGATTGTCCGGATTCTCTGAAGGAACTATTTGCACATTTCTAGTCATGACTTAAGATTCTCTCGAGTAGAAACACGGACCATCTCCAACCTTTCGGGATGCGAGTAGCACGTCAGCTTATCCTCACGACAGAAAGCAAGAAGGGTGATTCCCAATTCTTTCGCAAAATCCACTGCTAAAGTTGATGGCGCTGAAACTGCAGCCAAAACTGGGATTTTAGCCCTGAATGTTTTAATTATGATTTCGTAGCTGATTCGTCCGCTTACGGTGACGCATTTGGCTTGATCCAATTCCTTATTCAGAATGAGATCACCCACAACTTTATCTACTGCGTTGTGACGGCCAATATCTTCTTTGATAGAAAGGAGTTTCCCTTCTTCATTAAATGCTGCTGCAGCATGCGATCCGCCTGATTGTTTGAATGCCTGTTGCTTCGATTTCATCAATCTGAACATTTGAAATATGGACTCCGGATTGATTGAAGCATCGGTTACAGATGCGCTCTGATCTGGTAAATCCAAATCTTGCTTTCCACAAATTCCGCAGGATGCTACAGACAAAAAACTTCTGCTGTTCTTGTAACCATCCCCCAGTTTGTTGGCGTCCACTTTTACATTGATTCCAGTAACGAATCCTTGCTTATTCTCTTGTTCGAGGATGGTTTCCAAAGGAGAATCAACATCCGAGTAAATGTCTTCTGAATACAGCAACCCGTGAACCAATTCAATGTCATCACCTGGGGTTCTCATAGTAACTGTAAGCGGTTTTCCGTTAACAGAAATGCGCAATCCTTCCTCCAAGGTTAAATCATCAATGACTTTCCCGAATTGATGGTCATGATATTTTATTCCTTGATATTTGGAAGTTGCCATTCTAGGATAGGCCAGTTATTACACCATTGTTGTCGATGTCCATCCCTTCTGAAGCCGGTACTTCTGGTAAACCAGGCATGCGCATCATCTTCCCTAAAATAGGGATTAGAAATCCTGCTCCTGCTGCAATCTCAAATTCACGTACCGTAACATCGAAATCTGTAGGCCGCCCAAGTAGATTCGGGTTGTCTGAGAATGATTTTTGTGTTTTTGCCATACAAATTGGCAAATGCGAAAGCCCTAGTTTTTCAATAGACCGTAAATCGTACAGAGCCTTTGAGGCATATTGAACTGACCTCGCACCATAAATTTCTTTGGCGATGGTTTCAATTTTAGCTTCCACAGAAAGATTCCAATCGTACAAAGGTTTGAACTTATCCTTGTTTTCGTCCACGGACCGAACAACTGCTTGAGCAAGATCCGTAGTCCCGTTTCCACCATCAGCCCAACCTTTAGAAACTACTGCTTCTATCCCACCTAGGCCTTTGCATTTTGCCTGAACCCAAGAGATTTCCTCCTCACTATCATTGGGAAAATAGTTGATTGCAACAACTGGCTTCAATCCAAATTTCCCGATGTTTTCAATGTGTTTCTCAAGGTTTTCAAATCCCTTTTTAACCCGTTCTAAACTAGGAGTCATGTACTCATCAGCCTTTGCACCACCATGATGACGAAGTGCTCGAATAGTTGCAACTAAAACCACTGCACTCGGTTTAAGATTACCATAGCCGCATTTAATGTCCATGAATTTTTCGGCTCCAAGGTCAGCACCAAATCCAGCTTCTGTTACCGCATAATCTGCCAGCGACAAACCCATTTTTGTAGCGAGAATGGTATTGGTACCCTGAGCAATATTGGCAAATGGCCCGCCATGAATAATGGCTGGATTTCCTTCTAAAGTTTGCACCAAATTTGGTTTGATGGCATCTTTTAAAAGCACCGCCATTGCGCCTTGAGCGTTTAAATCGCGTGCATAAATGGGTTCCTTATTATGAGTAAATCCAATGAAGATGTTGCCGAGTTTTTCTTTCAAATCTTCAATGTCATTGCACATGCAAAGAATGGCCATAACCTCAGAGGCGGCAGTAATATTGAAACCGCTCTCACGCGGCACACCATCTGAAGTACCGCCTAACCCTTCTACAATGTGACGGAGTGAACGGTCATTCATATCCATTACCCTTTTCCAGATAACTGTTCTTGGGTCAATCCCAAGGTTCCTTGTTTTGCTTTGAATATTGTTGTCGATGAGTGCTGCAAGCAGGTTATTCGCCTTTTCTATCGCTCCAAAATCACCCGTAAAATGAAGGTTAATGTCTTCCATAGGAACCACCTGAGACCAACCTCCTCCAGCAGCACCACCTTTTATCCCAAAAACTGGCCCTAAGGACGGTTCTCTTAGCACAACCACTGCATTCTTGCCAATTTTATTTAACCCTTCGTTTAGGCCGATTGACACAGTGGTTTTTCCTTCGCCAGCAGGAGTTGGGGTCATTGCGCTTACAAGCACCAAATTGGATTTTTGCAAGCGAGATTCATCAATTAATTTGAGCGGAATTTTGGCTTTGTACTTACCATATAATTCCAAATCGTCCTCAGATATATTCAGCTTTGCAGCGATGTCTTTAACGGGCTGCATTATGTTGCTTTGGGCTATCTCTAAATCTGAATTTAGAGCAGATTTTATTTCTGTCATTTCTTGTAAATAAGTTCAGAAAACTAACGATTTATAATTGGCGGGTGCAAATGTGGGCGCAAGCAAAAAGGGCTGTGAAAATTCACAGCCCTTTTTCAATTCCTTTCCGTAATTCTTAGTAGAGCACCATAATTGAGCCTGTGTTTCTCTTGCCATTCGGGTATTCCATGCCTTCCCAAATTTCACCATCAACAAACACAGCGTTTATCTTCCAAACGTATGAGCCCTGCGGTACCGTTTGCCCTTTGTAATAGCCATCCCATCCTTCAGATGGACTTCCATTGTTCAATGCTGTTGACTCCCAAAGCAAATTACCCCAGTTGTCAAATATCCACACATGGTAATCTTGGATTCCAACTCCTTTAGGAATAAAGATTCCCGCTTCTCCTGGTTCTCCAATTCCCATTGCGTTTGGAACAAAAAGGCCTGTGGTTAAGTCTACATTTAGGTAATGAACTGCGGTATCTGCACAACCATATTCGTTGATTGCCGTGAGTGTTACGAAATAACCGCCATACCCTGGGAAATCATAGGTAGGTTGATACTCATCGGTTTGGTCTCCCGTTCCGAAATCCCAGTTGAATAAATCGGCTCCTGATGAGTTGTTAATGAAGTCGTATTCGCTACCTGGCTCAGGGAAAATAACCTGCTGCGGAGTAAAGTCTGCAATTGGCGATGGATAAGCTGATACAGCTGCTCCAGAAGTAACCGTATCTGTACAGCCACCAGGTGCAGAAACCACAAGAGTTACGTCAAAATCGCCTGGGATTTCATACCAATGTGTTGGGTTTGGGGCAGTGGAAGTTGTTCCATCTCCAAAATCCCAATAGTACTCATAACCAGTTGGTCCGTTGAGACCGAAATTAACTTGAAGTGGTGCGCATCCTTGTGCATTATCTAGTGTGAATTCAGCAGTAGGAACCTCATCAACAAACACGGTTCCAGTTACAGTATCTGTACAGCCAGCTGCAGAAGTTGCAATCAAGGTCACGGTGTACGTACCAGCTACATCATAGGTAGTTGTTGGGTTCTCATCGGTAGACGTTTCGGAGTTCCCGAAGTTCCAGGAAAACTCAGATGCATTAGAACTCATATTTGTAAAGTCTACCGTTGTTGGCAATACGCAAGGCGCATCTGAAGCGGAGCTAAAGGCGGCTACAGGTGTTTCGGCAATACCTACCGTTACACTGGCTATTGCAGCAGGACATCCGCTTTGGTCAAATACTTCAACATTGTAGGTGGTTGATTCTGTAGGGCTCACGAAATGCGTTGATCCTAGGCCAAGTCCGTTATCCCACGAGTAAGAATAGTTACCCGCGCCTCCAGTTGCTGAAGCTGTAATTGTCACACCGTTTCCAGGACAAACAGCAGTATCGGAACTAACCGTTACCATAATCTCTTCTGGCTGGGTTATCTCAATTGAATCTGAGTAATTACACCCGTTTGCATCGGTAGCGATAAACAAGTACCAACCAGCTTCAAGATCTACGGCACTTGCGCCTGTTTGACCAATAAGCGGCCAGTTGTAGGTAATTGGTGGTGTTCCGCCATCAACCAACACGGTTGCTTGCCCTTCGTTTCCACCGAAACAGCTAACCATTGTGGTAGAATTCTGAATCAATTCCATTGTGTCAGGCTGCGAAACAACAGTCATCAAACTGTCCAAACAACCATTGCCATCCGTAACATAAACTGTATGGGCTCCTGCTTCCAAGTTATTGGCTACATAACCTACATCGCCATTACTCCAAGAAACTGTGTAAGGAATTGTTCCTCCTTCCACATCAACCTCAACTTGCCCATTAGCAATGCCATTACATGTTACGTTGTAAATAGTGTCGATAGAGATATCAATAACTGTTGGTTCGGTAATCTCAAAAGTGAGGGTCGTATCGCAACCAGCAGCGTCAGTCACAGTAACCGAATGGCTACCTGCACCTAAATCAGAAGCGAGTGAATCAGTATCGCTGTTCGACCACAAGTAAGTGTAAGGAGATGTTCCACCGCCTACTGTAACGAGTGCCTCGGCATCTGACAAACCATTACAACTTACCACAGTTTGAACGTTAATTTGTGCTTCAATTGATGAAGGCTGTCCAACCACCACATTCAACGACCAAGAACAGTTGTTGGCGTCAATCACCTGCACTTCGTAAACTCCAGCTCCCAACCCTGTAACCGTTGGACCAGTCTGATTAATGTTTGGCCAAGTGTAAGAGTAAGGAGGTGTTCCTCCAAATCCTGCAACGGTTATTTCTCCGTTAAGAACTCCACTACAAGTAGCGTCAATCACGGTGTCAACCGTCATAATTAATTGTGCTGGTTCTCCAACCACAACCGTTAGTGTGTCAACACACCCGTGTCCGTCTGTTACTTCTAGGAAATATGTTCCAGCCCCAACTCCGTTAAGGTCTTGATCAGTAGTATTATTAGACCAGTTGTACGTGTAAGGCGCTGTACCACCAACCACGTTTACGTCTACCAATCCGTTATCCTCGCCAGCACAGATTACATCCTGAATCTCAACTGGATATGCCTCTAATTCAAATGGCTGACTTATTTGTATCAGAACTGAATCCTGACAACCATTAAGGTCGGTTACAATGGCAGTATAAATTCCAGATTCAAAGTCTTCGCCTGTTGGACCCATTTGCCCATCAGACCACGAATAGAGTAATACAGGAACTCCGCCAGTTGCCTGAACAAATGCAGATCCATCTGCAGCTCCGTTACAACTAATTTGATCGATATCGATAGCCGTTAATACAAGCGAATCAGCCTCCGTGATGTTCACGCTATCAATCAAGGTACACCCATTGGCATCAGTTATGTCCACGATGTAGGTTCCAGCCACAAGACCAACAAGGTCTTCGGTTATTTCACCGTTATTCCATAAGTAAGAATAAGGCTGTGTTCCCTCATTTACGCTTAAGTCGATTGAGCCATCAGAAAGACCATGACAAGAGATTTGATACCCGTTGTAATCAGATGTTGTGATGAAAGATGATAGTCCATCTGGCTCAGTAAGCGTGATTGAGCCTGCCGTCTCACAACCATTAGCATCTGTAATGATGTATGTATAGATACCAGCCATTAGGCTATCGATATCCTCTGTTGTATCACCGTTACTCCAAGCGAATGTGTATGGAGTTGCGCCACCAGAAACGGTTAGGTCAATCCAACCATCAGCAGCACCTCCACAGGAGATGTTTACTCCGTTGTAATCACTTACCAAACTATCAGCATCAAGTTCAGCTGGTTCAGTAATGGTGATGCTGTCTTGGTAAGAACATCCGTTGGCATCAGTTACCGTCACAACATAAGTTCCTGCTTCTAATCCAGCTAAATCTTCGCTAGTCGAAGTAAATCCATTCGGTCCGCTCCAGATGAAACCGTAAGTCACGCACTCAGAGCCACCAATCACATTGATGTTTACCGCTCCGTCAAACTCACCGTTACATGAGATGTTTGCACCGCCAACGTATTCTGGAGATGTAAGACTATCCGTTGCTAACTCATCTGGTTGGGTAATGATTACTGTTTGTGTAGCTGTTGTTCCGTTTGCATCTGTAACAGTTACAGCATAAGAACCTGCATCCAAACCTACGGCAGTCTGTGTTGTTTGACCATCAGACCAATCGTATGCGTATGGAAGACAGCCTCCAGAAACATTTGCTGTGGCCTCTCCATCAGCCGCTCCATTACAACTCAAGTTGTAGCCGCATGGTCCTTCTTGCGCAACAATAGCTACTAGAACCGGAGATGGTTCTATAGTTACATCGAATGAGCATGAAACACTGTTTCCAGACTGATCTGTAGATGTGTAAGTAACGGTTGTTGTTCCAACTGGGAAGTTATCTCCAGGAACAAAATCGCTGGTAAGTGTAGCTGTACAGTTATCTTCTGTCGTTGGCTCTATCCAGAATACTTGCGGAGAACAATCTGAGCTATCAGGCACGATTACCGTATCCGTAGGACAGCCAATGATAACTGGGTTCAGCGTATCAAGAACTGTGATTTCGGCAGCGCAGATATCAAT
This sequence comes from uncultured Flavobacteriales bacterium, assembly GCA_937900875.1. Taxonomy (GTDB): domain Bacteria; phylum Bacteroidota; class Bacteroidia; order UBA10329; family UBA10329; genus UBA10329. The sequence goes on along the minus strand of CALCGD010000203.1, from coordinate 6,830 downwards.
GTTTCCATTCACATCTACCACAATTAGGTTGATGATGTTGGTTCCCAGATCAGCACAGGTAAAGATGTTTTGTGCTAAAAACATGGTGTCAATAGCACAGTTATCGGTAGAACCTCCGTCAACTTCTCCAGCAGAAACGGTAACAGTCCCATTTCCATCAAGCGTTACAGTAAGATCTTGACAAATTGCATTTGGAGCAACGTTGTCTTCAATAGTAACCTCCGCAGTGCAGGTTGCTGTATTTCCGTTATTGTCTTCTACAGTGAGTGTAACCGTGTTGGCTCCAACATTTGAGCAATCAAAGGTGTTTATATCAACTGTAAAGTTGAGAACACCACATGCATCGTTTGATCCATTGTCTATTTCAGTTGCATCAATCGATGCATTTCCAGAACCATTCAATTGAATTGTGATGTCTTGGCAAACCGCAATTGGTGAAATGGTATCTAAAACGGTTACTGTAGAAACACAGCTACTTGAGTTCAGGTTAACATCAATAACTGTAAGTGTTACAGGGTTTAGTCCTACTCCAGAACAAGTGAAGTCGTTTGGTGTAACGTACATGGTATCAATTGCGCAGTTATCAGTGCTTCCTGCGTCAACATCAGCAGGAATTATTGACACTTGACCCGCTGCATTTAGGTAGATGGTGATGTCTTGGCAAAGTGAAACTGGCGGTACGTTATCCTCAACAATTACGGTAGCTGAGCAAGTGGAGCTGTTACCGTATAAATCAGTGACGGTTAATTCAACAGTGTTGGACCCAACAGTTGAGCAATCAAATTCGACTTGGTCTAAAGCATAGCTAGATATGCCACAGTTATCAGAAGAATTATTGTTGATGTCTGAAGCTGAAATAACTGCTTGCCCGATGCTATCTAGTTGTACAACAAAAGCAGAACAATTAACAACTGGAGGAATGGTGTCTTGTACGGTAACAGCCGCTACACAAGTGGATACATTTCCGTTTACATCTGTTACAGTAAGGGTAATTGGATTTACGCCTACAGCAGCACAACCAAAGGATGTAAGACTAGCAGTAATCGCAGCAACTCCACAATTGTCGAAAGAACCGTTATCGATCTGTGGTACCGAGAAACTTGCTGCTCCGCTGGCATTCAATTGAATGGTAATATCCTCGCAAAGTGCCGTTGGATTGATTGTATCAAGCACTTCAACATTTGCGGTACATGTACTGATGTTTCCGTTGTTGTCAACCACCGTAAGTGTAACCGTGTTGTTTCCAACCTCCGCACAAGTAAATGTGTTTGGATTTACAAATACCGTATCAACTCCACAGTTGGCGTTACTACCTGCGTTAATGTCCGATGATTGAATTGAAGCATCTCCGTTTGCATCTAGATAGATGGTAATGTCTTGGCAATTAGCGTTAGGATTGATGTTGTCTTCAACTGTGACAATTGCTTCACAAGTGCTTGTGTTTCCGTTTACATCAACTACAGTAAGTGTTACGGTGTTTGGTCCAACTTGAGTACAATCAAATATGTTTTCGTCAATCGCGATAGCATCGATTGCACAGTTATCAGTGCTTCCGCCATCAACATCTGCCGCTACAATACTTGCATTACCAGTTGCGTCTAGTTGAATGGTGATGTCTTGACAAAAAGCTGTTGGTGGAACCGTATCTAAAACAGTAACAACCGCTTGGCAGATGTCGAAGTTTCCGTTTACATCTGTTACTGTAAGTGTTACTTGATTAACTCCAACATTTGAGCAATCAAAGTCTGTTACATCAACCGACATATTGTCGATACCACAAGCATCAGTAGAACCATTATCTACATCTCCAGCAGTAATGGTAACCTGCCCGTTTGCGTCTAACTGTACAATGATGTTTTGACAAGCAAGAAGCGGATCAACTGCATCAACAACCGTTGCAGTTGAAGTACATGTAGAAACGTTTCCGTTTACATCAGTAACTGTAAGCGTAACTGTATTCGGACCAACCATTGAACAATCAAATGCATTCACATCAATAGAAAGCGATTGAATGGCGCAGTTATCGAAAGAACCATCATCAATATCACCAGCAGCAATTGTAGCGGTTCCGTTTGCTTCAAGCTGAACAATAATGTCTGTACAAACTGCCGTTGGAGCAATTGTATCGCCAACAGTTATTGTAGCGATACACGTGCTTACGTTTCCATTGTTGTCAGTAACTGTAAGAAGCACTGAGTTGGTTCCATAATTTGAGCAATCGAATGAATTTGGCGTGATGGCCAATGTTGCAACCGTACAATTGTCTGTTGAACCTCCGTCAATTTCAGCAGCTGTAATTACAATTTCACCATTTGCATCTAGCTGAACTGTGATGTTGTCGCAAAGTGCGGTCGGGTTTACGTTATCCTCAACCGTTACATCCGCATCACAAGTAGAGACATTTCCGTTTACATCTATTACAGTCAGTGTAACTGTATTGATTCCAACACTTGAACAATCGAAGTCTAAATCAAGCTGTCCTTGGTCTACTGTAATTGTTGCAATTCCACAATTATCGAAAGAACCGCCATCGATGTCTGCGGAAGTGATTGTGAAATCTCCGTTAACGTCCAATTCAACCGTAATGTCTTGACAAATTGCCGTTGGGTTGATTGTGTCTTCAACCGTTACAATTGCTGTACAAGTTGTAACGTTTCCGGTGCTATCTGTTGCGGTTAGCGTAACTGTGTTTGGACCAACATTCGAGCAATTGAATGCATCTGGAGTAACAGTTATTGAAGCCAAACCACAACTTGCATTGGCACCTGCATTAACATCTCCAGGAACAATTGAAGTATTTCCTGTAGCATCAAGATAAACGGTAATGTCTGCACAACTTAGCGTTGGCATTTGGTTGTTCTCAACAGTCAATTGCGCGTCACAAGTGCTAACGTTTCCGTTTACATCTGTTACCGTCAACGTTACTGTGTGAACTCCAACATCAATACAATCCCAATCAACATCCTCGGAGGCGATGCTCAATGAAGCTACTCCACAATTATCGGTTGATCCGTTGTCAATATCTGCAGCCGTCAGAATAGCTGTTCCCGTTGCATCTAATTGAACGGTAATGTCTTGACAAACCGCTGTTGGGTCGATGTTGTCTTCTACGGTTACTTCGGCATCGCAAGTAGAGACGTTTGCGTTTACATCAGTCACTGTCAGTGTAATTGTGTTTACTCCAACTTGAGAGCAATCAAAGTCTAATGTTGTGTTTCCGCCATCAACAGTAACTGAAGCAATTCCGCAGTTATCGAAAGAACCGCCATCGATATCAATTGAGTTAATGGTTACATCGCCATTAGCGTCTAACTGAACCGTGATGTTCTGGCAAACTGCTGTAGGATCAACCGTGTCTTCAACTGTAACTGTTGCATCACATGTAGAAACGTTTCCGTTTACATCGGTAACTGTAAGCGTAACCGTGTTTGTTCCAACTTGAGAGCAATCAAAGTCTTGTGTAGTGCTTGTGCCATCAATCGTAAGAGAAGCAATTCCGCAGTTATCAAGTGAGCCGCCATCAATATCAGCAGAAGCAATGGTCAATTCTCCGTTGACATCAAGTTGAACCGTAATGTCTTGACAAACAGCTGTTGGGTCGATATTGTCTTCTACGGTTACATCGGCTGTACACGTAGAAACGTTTGCGTTCACATCTGTTACGGTAAGCGTAACGGTGGTAACACCAACATTAGAACAATCAAAGTTTAATGTGCTTGCTCCGCCATCCAACGTGATAGAAGCAATTCCACAATTATCTAGGCTGCCATTATCAATGTCAAGAGTAGAAATGGAGGCATTTCCAGAAGCATCTAACTGAATTGTAATATCCTGACAAACCGCTGTTGGGTCGATGTTGTCTTCTACTGTTACCTCTGCATCACAAGTAGAAACGTTTGCGTTTACATCTGTTACGGTGAGTGTAATTGTGTTTACTCCAACTTGAGAGCAATCAAAGTCTAATGTTGTGCTTCCGCCATCAACGGTAATTGAAGCAATTCCGCAGTTATCGAAAGAACCTCCATCAATGTCAATTGAGTTAATCGTTACATCGCCATTGGCGTCCAGTTGAACAGTGATGTTCTGGCAAATTGCTGTTGGTGAAATAGTGTCTTGAACCGTAACTATTGCATCACACGTTGAAACGTTTCCATTCACATCTGTTACTGTAAGTGTAACCGTGTTTGTTCCTACTTGTGTACAATCGAAATCTTGGGTGGGGTTTCCGTTGTCGATTTCTAGTGAAGCGATACCGCAGTTGTCGTTGCTTCCACCATCAATATCTGCTGATGTAATTGTCAACTGTCCATTCGCATCAAGTTGTACTGCAATGTCCTGACAAACAGCCGTTGGATTAATCGTGTCTTCAACCGTAACGATAGCATCACAAGTGCTAACGTTTCCGTTCACATCGGTAACAGTCAAGGTTACCGTGTTTGCTCCAACATTCGAGCAATCGAAGTCTTGTGTTGTGTTTCCATTGTCGATTTCGAGAGAGGCAATTCCGCAATTATCAAGAGAACCTCCATCGAGGTCCGCAGATGTGATGGTCAATTCGCCATTGGCATCCAATTGAACCGTGATGTCCTGGCAAACTGCCGTTGGAGAAATAGTATCCTCAACAGTGGCTATTGCATCACAGGTTGAAACGTTTCCGTTCACATCAGTTACAGTCAACGTTACCGTGTTTGCTCCAACATTCGAGCAATCGAAGTCTTGTGTTGTGTTTCCGTTGTCGATTTCGAGAGATGTAATGGCGCAATTGTCGCTACTTCCTCCATCCACGTCAGCTGACGTGATTGTCAAATCGCCATTGGCATCCAATTGAACCGTGATATCTTGACAAACAGCGGCTGGAGAAATGGTATCGAGAACAGTAACTGTTGCATCACAAGTTGACGTGTTTCCGCTGTTATCAACCGCAGTAAGTGTTACCGTATTCGGGCCAACATTCGAGCAATCGAATGCATCTGGAGAGACAGTCAATGAAGCCAATCCGCAACTTGCGTTCGAACCTCCGTTGACATCATCCGCAATGATGCTCATATTGCCTGTTGCATCCAAATAAACTGTGATGTCTTGGCAAACTACGTTCGGAACAACATTATTCTCTACCGTTACTGTTGATGTACAAGTAGAGACGTTTCCGTTCACATCGGTAACGGTAAGTGTAACCGTGTTTGCTCCTTCTTCAGCACAAGTGAATGCGTTCGGATTCGCAACCATCGAAGCAATGGCACAGTTGTCGCTGCTTCCATTGTCAACGTCTAGAGCTGAAATAGTAGCATTTCCGCTAGCATCCAATTGAACAGTGATATCTTGGCAAAGCGCAATTGGCGAAACAGTGTCTTGAACGGTGACAGTCGCGGTACAAGTTGCGGTGTTCGTATTCACATCTGTTACCGTAAGGGTAACCGTGTTTGCTCCAACTTCCGAACAATCAAAGGCATCCTGGCTAACAGTCAAGTTGTCGATGCCACAGTTATCTGAACTTCCTCCATCAACATCGGCAGCAACAATCGAAACGTTGCCCGCTCCATCCAAATAAACAGTGATGTCCTGGCAAAGGGCTGTTGGATCGATGTTGTCTTCAATGGTAACATCTGCCGAACAAGTTGAAACGTTGCCGTTAGCATCAGTTGCGGTAAGCACAACCGTGTTCACACCCACATTCGAGCAATCGAAATCGGTGATGTCCGAAGTGAAAGTGATGTCTACCGGAAGACCGCAGTTATCGGTTGTGCCGCCATCAAGGTCAACGCCTGTGATGGTAGCCTCTCCATTCGCATCAAGTTCAACCGTGATATTCTGGCAAACAATAACTGGAGTAACGGTATCCTGAACAGTAACAGTGGCATCGCAAGTAGAAACGTTTCCGTTTACATCGGTCACAGTCAAAGTCACCGTGTTTGTTCCGATACTCGTACAATCAAAATCCTGAGTCGTGTTTCCGTTGTCGATTTCAAGTGAAGCAATTCCACAATTGTCATTCGACCCACCATCAACATCGACTGATGTAATAGTCAGGTTTCCAGATGCATCCAACTGAACCGTGATGTCTTGACAAACGGCCGTTGGGGAAACCGTGTCTTGAACAGAAACTGTTGCATCACAAGTGCTAACGTTTCCGTTTACATCCGTTACCGTAAGAGTAACTGTGTTTGCTCCTACCTCAGTACAATCGAAACTAGTTTGATCAATTACAAGTGTGGCAATGGCGCAGTTGTCTGAAGAACCATTGTCAATATCATTCGCTGTAATTGAAACCGTTCCAAGCGCGCCTAACTGAACCGTAATATCTTGACAAACCGCTGTTGGGTTGATGTTGTCTTCGACAGTTACAGTTGCTGTACAGTTATCGGTGTTTCCGTTCACATCCGTTACAGTTAATGTAACCGTGTTAGCACCCACATTCGAGCAATCGAAGGTGTTTGGTGTCACATCAAGTGAAGCGATTGAACAGTTATCGGTACTTCCGTTGTCAATTTGAGATGCCGTGATTGATGCATCTCCGTTGGCGTCCAACTGAACCGTAATTCCTTGGCATAGGGCGTTTGGATTAACATTATCCTCCACGGTTACATTCGAAGTACAAGTAGAAGTATTTCCGTTGAAATCGGTCACAGTCAGCGTAACCGTATTCGCACCAACAACAGAGCAATTGAAAGTGGTTACATCCAACACAAGACTGCTTATTCCGCAGGCATCATTCGAACCGTTGTTTACCTGAGAGGGAACGATAGAAGCGTTTCCTGAAGCATCAACCTGCACAACGATATCTTGACAGATGGCGTTCGGGCTGATAGTATCATTCACCGTAACAGTAGAGA
>CALCGD010000202.1 GCA_937900875.1 uncultured Flavobacteriales bacterium | reverse complement strand
GCCCAACTCAAGGATTATGAAGCCATTCTTACTGGCTCTAAAACGTACCGCGAATTACGCCCATCGCTGTACCATTTACTCCTTTCTAGAGCCCTCATATTTTACTCTTCTGAAGAACGAAACCTCATCAATTTTGACCCAGCAGGAATTTATTCTGATGAGATTCTGCTTGGCTCAACCGAGGACTTTTTAGGTTGGAAACTCAAGACTATTCAAGGAATTCAACCAGCCGCACTCACAATTCTTATGTACCAAGAATTGCTGCGCGAAGCAAGACAACTTTCTGCAGAATCGTTGGTTCTTGAAGACCTAAAACGGCTGCAATTCATGCATGGTCGGTCAACTTTTGCGGAGGCCGATACTAAGTACGAAGAGCAATTAAAGTTGCTGTTAAAAGCACACAACCAAACCGATGTGTCGGCAGAAGTAGCTTATCAATTGGCATCTTTTTATCAGCAGCAAGGAAACGCCACCGCTGATGTAACGCACCCTCATTATTGGAAATTGAAAACGGCCGATTCGTTGTGTCAGGTTTACATTCAGAAATTTCCAAATAGCATTGGCGCACGCAATTGCAAGTCGATTTCCGAACGCATTCATGCTAAAGAATGGGCGCTAAACGCAGAAGGAACCATTCTTCCAAACAAGGATTTCAGGTTCTTACTCCGATACAAAAATGTAGCGAAGCCCACCGAGGATAAATGGCCAGTTCAGGTTCGAATTGCAAGACTAGACCCACTCGAATACCGAGAAAATGCTCGTCAGAATTATGGCGAAAAACTGGTGAACTGGATGAAATCGCATAGCGTTACCGTTGCCGAAAAAGCATTCAAAATTCCTAATCCAAACGACTTCCGAAGTCATAGTATTGAGTTACCCATGGATGGTTTGCCAGTGGGTACCTACGTGCTGTTTGTGGGAACGGATGACAACCTTTCGACCAAGGCAGAAGCGATTGCTTTTGCGGTAATTACGGTATCTGATTTAACGCTGATTAAGCGCCAACAGGCAGATGGCACGTTAATCAAAGTGCTTTCTAGAGATATGGGCGACCCAGTTGTAAGCGCCAAAATTGAACTCTTGACGCGTGTATACGACCGCAAAAGCAGAGGCAATAAGTATGAGTTGGTTGAAACCTTAACTACCGATGCAAACGGAGAATCATTTTGGAAAGCTCGAGACCAAAATCACCGTGGGTTGTTGGCCGATGTTTACCACAAGGAGGACAAACTAATTGGTGCAGACAATGTTTATGGATTCAGTCAAGCGGAAGATATTCGTTGGAATACCCAAACCCATTTTTTCTTGGATAGAGCCATTTATCGGCCTGGTCAAACCATCCATTTTAAAGGATTGATGTTGCGTAGCAATGGTTCTGAAGTGGAAGCAATTGCAAACAAAGAAACCACTGTTCAACTGTTCGATGCAAACGGACAAGAAGTTGCAACGCTGAAATTAAAAACAAACGAATTTGGTTCGTTTGCAAGCACCTTTATTGCTCCAACTGGCGGACTGAACGGCTACATCAGAATTGGGAATGAAACGGGGTCGCATTCCTTCAGAATGGAAGAGTACAAGCGACCAAAATTTGAGGTGACAGTTGACAATCCAAAAGGACAGTATCAGGTAAACGACACTGTTCAGGTAACTGGAACTGCCATGTCGTATTCTGGAGTCCCGTTGAATGGGTCTGAGGTAAAATACCGTGTCACTAGAACCGCCCGATTCCCCTATCCTTGGTTGTGTTGGGGTTGGTTTCCGAGGTCAAATCCAAAACAAGTAGCATTTGGCACTGCCATTTCTGACGCCTCGGGTGTTTTTGAAATTGAATTTCAAGCACAGCCCGACCCCTTGGTTCAGGCTAAATACAAGCCCGTTTTTCAATACAATGTAGAAGTTGATATAGCCGATGCGAGTGGTGAAATGCAAACAGGTTCAGGCTCCATTTCGGTTGGGTATCATTCCCTCAATTTGGACATTGACATGCCAGCCGTTATTGAGCATAATGACCTGAAGAAATATGCCGTTTCGGCCACCAACCTTTCAGGAGAAAAGCAAGATGCCAAGGTAACCGTGAAGGTTTGGACCTTGAAGCCGAATGAGCGCATTCTTAGAGATAGAAAGTGGAGCGATCCGGATCAATTCTACTTGTCGGAAATCGACCATAAACGGCTGTTCCGCAACGACCCTTATAAGCAGGAAGGTGACTACAAAACGTGGGAGAAAAACAAGAATATGTTGGACGCGGTTGTCCATACCGACAAAGAATCGGAAGTGAATTTGCAGCCGCTTAAATTTCTAGAACAAGGGTGTTATTTGGTTGAACTGATAGCCAACGATGCATTCGGAACCGAAGTTATTCAGCGTTCTTATTATGAAATGATTGATGAGTCGAAAACGGTTCCGCCCCACTTTACAACGGCCTGGTTTCATTCGCTTAAAGACAGCTACGAACCTGGCGAAACGCTCGAGTTTCTCATCGGTTCTTCCTATGCCTTTGTTGATTTCCTGATTGAAGTGGAGATTAAAGACAAGGGAATGAGCACGAATAAGTTGGTGCACACTCAAAAAGTGACCGTGACAGGTACTCAGCAAAAAATCAGCATTCCAGTTACCGAACAGTGGCGTGGCAATGCACAGATTCATGTTTCTGCTATTCGGAACAATGAACTTCTCACTTGGGACAAGTCGATTTCCGTTCCGTACACCAACAAACAACTAGATGTGACTTTGGAAACATTCCGAAAGGAAATGTCTCCTGATGATGCGGAAGAATGGACCTTGAAAATCAGTGATAAAGCAGGTAAATCAGTCGGGACTGAGCTTCTTACCACTATGTACGATGCCTCATTGAATGTGCTTGCCGCAAACAATTGGGGACTGCAGCCTTATCATTTTCTGAACCCGCGGTTTAATTGGACTTCAAGTTCATTTGCCGCAGCTCAAATTCAGGTTTGGGATAAAGATTGGAGGCAATATCCAAGCTCGCCCCTTACACGAGAGTTTGAAGACATTAATTGGTTTGGCTACTATTTCGGAGGTTATAACCGTGGCTACGGAACGTATGGAATTGTAGAGACTTTAGCCAGTCAGCCTGGGGTAATGTTTAAAGGAGGTGGGCAGCCTCGAATGCAAAATGTAAGAGCCGTTAGTGCGGACGCTATGGAAATGAAAGATTCAGATGGAGAAGCTGAAATGAACATCGCCTCGCCAGAACCTCCTTACGGCTTATCGGATGAGGCGGCAAATGCTGCTCCAGAAAAAATAAACATGCGCTCCGATTTTAGTGAAACTGTGTTTTTTCATCCGCAATTAAAGACCAATGCCCAAGGGCAGATTGAATTGAAATTCAATGCGCCACAATCCCTCACTAAGTGGAAATTCATGGGGATTGCAACTACAACGGATTTAAAAATCGGAACCATCACCCAGGAAGTGGTTACCCGCAAACAATTGATGATAACCCCAAATTACCCACGCTTTTTGCGTGAAGGCGACAAACTGGTTTTCCAAGTGAAAGTGAATTCGCTCGATTCTACCGTATTTGACGCCAACGCTTCGCTCGAATTGACGAATGCCTTAACGGGCGACAAACTGAAGAGCACGTTCAAAGTAAAACGCTTGACTTTCGAAAACGGATCTACGTTGGTTACCTGGGTATTTGACGTGCCAGAGGGAATTGCAGCTATCAAATTCACCACAAAAGCGTGGGCAACAGGTAAAAATCAAAATGGCTTAACAGCCACGCATTCTGACGGAGAGGAAAAGACCATTCCTGTACTTTCTAACCGGATATTGGTGACGGAAGCAATGCCGCTTCCCGTTCGCGGAAAAGGCACACATACTTTCACCTTCTCCAAGCTGAAAAACAACAATTCTAAAACGCTCAGAAACCACTCGCTTACATTGGAATTCACTCCAAACCCCATTTGGTTGGCGGTGCTTTCATTGCCTTACATGATGGAATATCCGTACGAGTGTTCCGAGCAGATTTTCAGTCGATACTACGCCAATGCCATCGGCACATATTTGGCCAATTCAGATCCAGCTATCAAACGAGTCTTCGACCAATGGAAAAGTGCCGCTCAGAATAAAGAAGGAGATGCATTCCTATCTGAGTTGGAGAAAAACCCAGAGCTAAAACAAGCTTTATTAACCGAAACTCCCTGGGTAAGAGATGCCCAAAATGAAACCGAGCAAAGACGAAGGGTCGGTGAATTATTTGATGTGGCCAGAATGGAATCAGAACTCGCTATTTCGCTCAAAAAATTGAAGCAGAACCAAAAGCCAGATGGCGGATGGGGCTGGTTTAACGGCATGGAGTCGGACATGTACATTACACGTTACATCGTTTCTGGCTTTGGTAAAATGCGGAAAATGGGTGTTTGGCTTATGGATTCTGAAACACGGTCGATGCTTGAACATGCCGTTGCTTTTTTAGATAAGGAGATGGTGGAATACTATGATAGAAAGTCCCTAAAAGACAAGGACTATGTTCCAAATTGGACAGACCTCCACATGACTTATGCACGTTCTTTTTGGCTGGAGGATTTTGCGCTGAAGGGAAAGGCTAAAACGACTTACGCTGCCATAATTAAAACCATTCAAAAGAATTGGACAAAATTGGATGCTTCGCAAAAAGGCTTAGCAGCGGTGGTACTAAACCGCTCTGGATTTGAATCGGATGCGAAAAAAGTGATTGTCTCCCTACGAGAAACAGCGCTATTAAGCGAAGAATTCGGGACGTATTGGGCCATGGACAAAGGTTACTACTGGTATGAAGCTCCGATTGAAAATCACGTGATGATTTTGGAGGCTTTTGACGAAGTAGCGAAGGATGAAGACATGGTTCGCGAGATGAACATTTGGCTTCTCAAGCAAAAGCAAACACAGAGTTGGGAAACTACCAAGGCCACTGCCGAAGCATGCTATGCGCTTATTAGCACAGGAACACCAGACTTCGAAACGCAGCCGTTGGTTTCTATTCAATTAGGAAACGAAACCGTTGACCCAAGAACCGACAAAGACCTGAAAACCGAAGCGGGAACAGGGTATTTCAAAACCAATTGGACCAAGAATTCCATCACACCCGAAATGGGAAATGTGACGGTGACCAAAGACAACGAAGGCGTAGCTTGGGGTGCTGTTTACTGGCAATATTTTGAGGACTTGGATAAGATCACTGGCGCGCAGGATAATCCAATTAAAATGAAGCGTGACGTGATGCTTTTGGAAGACACACAAGATGGTCCGGTTATGAAAAAGCTAGACACAAATACTTCGCTTTCTGTTGGTGATAGAGTTCGGGTCAAGATTACTTTGGAAACAGACAGACACATGGAATATGTGCATCTGAAAGACATGCGGGCTGCCAGTTTTGAACCGAGAAAACAGCTTTCAGGAACAGAGTACCAAGAAGGGATGAGCTACTATCGTTCTACTACCGATGTGGCGATGAACTTCTTCTTCGGTTACTTACCGAAAGGAACTTTTGTGTTCGAATACGATTTGAATGTCACGCAGGCAGGAACATTCAGCAACGGAGTCTCACAGCTGCAATGCATGTATGCGCCTGAGTTTACCACCCACTGTGAAGGACTGATGCTAGAGATAAGGCGGTGAGTACAAACCGTAACAAATAGCTCTATACAAGTAGGTTTCTGTCACCAGAATTGCAAAAACGCTGGTTTTATTGGGCTTTCTTGCCTGAGTAAATCACGCA
>CALCGD010000201.1 GCA_937900875.1 uncultured Flavobacteriales bacterium | reverse complement strand
ACTATGACTTAACTTTGACTGTCCCCAGTCCACTTTGGTTTGAAGACATACACTCCCACGCGTACTAGAGACGTTTGGATTACCACAGAAGACCATACAGGTGTGTTGCGTTATCAAGAAGATGGTTCATTTAAGTACGATAGTCTACCGCTTATCACAACTGGCGTTTCTGACGTTTGGAAAATTTATGAAGATGAGCACGGACGGGTTTGGGCTTCAGGTACCGAAGCACTTATTTGCTATGACCCAAGTATTGAAAGAAACTATTCGCAACCGTTTCATACAATCATTCATCAGGTAACATTGAGTGGCGCAGATTCCGCGTTATTCAAAGGATTTTACTCCAATGAAATTGGGGATTTGGTTTTAGCTCAGCCAGAAAGTTACGTACACACCTTGCCCTTCAAGTTTAACGACATCACCTTCAGTTTTGCCGCTCCTTTCTTCGAATCAATGGAGAGTATTGAATACAGTTATATGCTCGAGGGTCGTGATAAGCATTGGTCTATGTGGCAAAAAGAGAACCGAAAAGAATATACCAATCTGCCAAGTTGCGAGTACACCTTCAAGGTAAAATCGAAAAATGCGTTTGGCATTGAAGGTATAATAGCAGAATATCGCTTTAATGTGCTGCCTCCATGGTACCTAACTTATTGGGCTTACGCGCTTTACGTAGGTCTTGCACTGTTAATAATTTGGTTGACTGTAAAGGTTGCAACCTATCGACTTGAACAATCTAAAGTGCAGCTTGAGCAAGTTGTGGCTGATAGAACATCGGAGATTCGAGAGAATATGAGTCTATTAGAGAAACAGAAGGCCGAAATTGAATGGGAAAGAAAGAAGTCGGACGACTTGTTGTTGAATATTCTACCGAAAGAAACCGCCACCGAATTAAAGGAGTTTGGTTCGGCCAACACCCACCACTTCGAATCGGTGAGCGTATTATTTACCGACTTTAAGAACTTCACTCAAATATCAGAAAACCTTACTCCAGAAGAGTTAGTAAATGAGATTAATGTATGTTTTTCAGCTTTTGATGAGATCATTGAAAAACACGGATTGGAGAAGATTAAAACCATTGGCGATTCATACATGTGTGCAGGCGGACTGCCTGTACGAAATGAAACACATGCTATCAACGCAATTTCAGCAGCTTTCGAATTGCAAGAATTCATTAACAATCGTGGATCAGAAAATTTGGATAAGACCGAAGCAAGATTTGAAATGCGTTGTGGTATTCACACGGGGCCAGTCGTGGCAGGTGTGGTTGGAGTAAGAAAGTTTCAGTACGACATTTGGGGAGATACCGTGAACCTGGCATCAAGAATGGAAACTTCTGGAGAAGTTGGTAAAGTCAACATTTCCGAAACGACTTATGAGCTGGTTAAAAACCAGGTTGAATGCACTTTTAGAGGTGAAGTTGAAGCCAAACACAAGTGTAAAATCAACATGTATTTTGCCGATACTTTTGTTAAGTAGTCACTTCGGTCTTCGATAAATCAAGCGCATTATCACCACCATTTCCAGTCATTTGTGAAATGATGTAGGCATATGCCTGATTCCGATCATTTGAATCTAATTCATCGGCTAAATCAATCGCTTCTTGAAAACGGTAAGTTTGGAGAAGCGTGTCGTAATAGCTTTTCATTTGTTCATTGGCTTTCGTGTACATCCAGAAGAAAAGACCAGCAATTATCTCTACAACTGCACCGCCAATTGCTGAATATTGAGAACCGGCATCTGACTCAGTATCAGAAAAAATGGCGATTACTACAGAAAGCCCAAACATGCCAAATCCAACATAACAGGCCAACATTGCAGAAGAAAACGTGGTTTTTGCTTGTCGCTTGCTTAATGTATAATACTCACGTAGCTCTAGCGATGTTTTCTCTGAATCCGTCAGCTTCTTTTCTGGGTTGTCGCCAAACATTTCCGTTCGAAACCTATCAACCTCAGCTTTGATAGAGGCAGTTTCAGTGGATTCTTGCCAAGCATCAAAAGCTCTTTTGGCCAAAATGGTGATGACCAGAAGAATTACTAGAACAAAAAAGAAAACGATAAATGGGTGCTCCGCAAGTAAATTCATAGTTGAAGGTTTTAACAAACCTACAAACTCCAAGAAATACAGTGTTCAGGAAGCCTTTTCGAACAACTGGGATATTCTATCCCGGCTTGTCTTTGCCTTCAGGCAGCACCAATAAGGGCACTACTGTGTGGTAGGCCATTTCGTGGGTGTGGTTCATTCCAAAAATGGTTTCAACGAAGGTATGTGTGCGGTAAACCATAGCTACCATATCGTTGTTTTCCTTTTTATCCATATAATATTTGATGCCCTCCACAATGTCCTTAGCTACTATTCGCTTATAGGTACAGTCTACTTCAGGTTCAAAAATGTGCATTTCACGCCTTTTTTCCAGCACCTTTTCGTACGTAGGCTGCCCTGTCCCTTTGTCGACATGCGCCAAACGAACACCTGATTCGAATGCCATAGCAATCTCTTTTACAATATCTAGCGCGTCATCATCTGCAATTTCATGTAGGTCCGAACATAAAAGGATGTTTCTAAGTGGGTGAAAATCCGCTTTTTCAGGAACGACAAGCATTGGAATTCCTCTTACTTCTTGCATCAAATTCACAGTGTTGCTTCCAACCAATAATTCACGCAAACCAGAAGAACCACGGGTACCAATAACAATCAAATCAACGTCTGAAGAATTAATAACGGTTAAGATCTCCTCAATAAATTCTCCCTGAACTACTTTAGGTACAACCGCATTAGCCGATAAACCAAACTGGGCAATCATTTTGGCCTTAGTGTCTTCCATTGCAGAAATGGTGGTTGCCACCTTCACCCCTTCCAAAACTTCGCTACGGTCGTAAGCATGAAAAATGTGCAAAACAGCGCCCATCTGTTTTGCAAACTGAGCTGCATACTCAAGTGCATTTCTAGAGTTGTGAGAAAAATCGAAGGGTACAATAATGTTTTTCATTCTGTAAAGTTGACCCGAAAGTTAGGCAACTCAGCTAACTTTTATCAGCTAGTTGCATAACTGTAATCACATATCTTCGAAGTACAGTATGGAAGATAGAAAATACATCAAATTTCAATGGTTTGCGGTTTCAGTTGGGGTGATTATCCTTCTCATTAAGTTTCTGGCTTTTCATCTCACCAATTCAAACGCCATCCTTTCTGACGCTTTAGAGAGTATTATTAACGTGGTGGCTGGCTCTTTTGCGCTGTATAGCCTAATACTCGCTGCAAAGCCAAAAGATAGAGACCACCCATATGGTCATGGTAAGATTGAGTTCATATCTTCTGGTATAGAAGGAACGCTAATCCTACTTGCTGGTGTAAGTATTGTAGCTAAATCTATCCACGATTTATTCAATATTCATGAATTAACCGAACTGGATTTAGGCCTTTACCTTTCTGCTGGAGCAGGTTTAATTAACTACACATTGGGTTGGTTTACAGAACGTTATGGCAATAGCAATAACTCTCCTACCATGATAGCCAGCGGAAAACATCTCAAGAGTGATGGTTACACTTCGCTTGGGCTTATTTTGGGTTTAGCTGTTGTGCTCTTTACGGGCATGTATTGGGTAGATAGTGCCATTGCTGCGGCATTTGGCGCGTACATTTCTTTTATTGGAATTAAGGAAATTCGAAAATCTGTAGCTGGGATTATGGATGAGGCAGACTTTGAGTTACTTGAAGAGTTGATAACCGACATTGACGGGGATCGAAATGAAAATTGGATAGACTTACACAATTTTCGTGCTCAAAAATTTGGCAAAGGCATTCATATTGATTGTCACTTAACAATAGTGTCCTAAACGTTTAACGGGGCAACGAAAACGGAAGAATTTAAGCA
>CALCGD010000200.1 GCA_937900875.1 uncultured Flavobacteriales bacterium | reverse complement strand
ACTTAGATAATCCTACAAGCAGCTTCTTTTCGGCCGTTTTCAGAATTAGATATGAAGTTTACACCCAACTTGAAAGCAAGTTATTGGTAGACAGCAGCGTCATTATTTTTAAGGATAGTTCTTTGGTATTGGAAGGCAAAACGATTAGTGGAATAATCGATTTAAAACCATCTTCAGAGACTAAGTCTTTATTGAAGGTAGATGTGATGGATTTGAGGCGCAATTCGAGGATAAAACGCTACTTTGAAATAGACCGAACAAATGTGAACTGCAGGCAGTTTTTCACCATGACATTAGAGGGGCGAAATCATCCTCTTTCTCGGAACTATGTTGCTGCTGATGAAGAGTTCATTATTCGCCATACAAGTGGAACAAGCAATGCACAAGTGCGTTACTATAATCGAGAATTTCCTCTACCCAAGCCGCCATTTTCAGTAGAATCTCCAAAAGCGTTTGATTTTATGGCGGACAGTACGTTTGCAATCAATTTGGGAGAACCGCTCGTATTTGAAAGGGAGGGATTCTATCATGTTCAAATCTCAGATAGCACAAAAGATGGATTAACAATTTTCAGATACAACGTTGGGTTTCCAGAAGTAAAATCGGTAGACAAATTGATTGCCCCGCTTCGGTTTATCAATAGTAATTCTGAATACCGAACGTTAACCGAAGCTGATTTCCCAAAGGCGGAAGTGGATCGTTTTTGGCTTAAACTCTCAGGAAATCCAGACAGAGCCAAATTGCTGATTGAAAAATTCTACTCAAGAGTTGAAGACTCCAATACCTTCTTCAGCTCACATTTAGAAGGATGGAAAAGTGATAGAGGTCTGATTTACCTCATCTATGGTCCGCCAAATATCATCTACAAAAACACTGAGTCTGAAAATTGGATTTATGGCGAGGAAAGCAATCCTTCATCACTCGGCTATACGTTTTACAAAGTCCAGAATCCATTTACAGATAATGACTTTAGATTAGACCGCTCTCCTATTTACAAAAGCAGCTGGTATTCTGCAGTTGACATGTGGCGTCAGGGTCGAGTTTACACGGATAATTAAGTACAAAAAAAGCGGAATCCCTTTCAGAATTCCGCCTCAGAACTGTTCCTAAAAACGTTCTTAATTCATTATTACAAGGTGTCCATCAACCATGGTTGACGAGCTTTTCACCTCAAGAGCTTTGCTGTATGCAAGAATCTTATCAACCACATTTTGATCTGGAGAAAAAGACACTCCTTCAAATTCCTCAGTCAGGAAATTTACCAGCTGACTTTGGTACAACAACTCACAAGGCTCTTGCTTTGTGATAGCTAGGGTAGAGGTTAATAAATCTGTTGGAAGAGTAAATGTTTTAGGCATATCTGTTTGTTTGGTATATCGCATATACGCCAGTACTTCAGATATATTGCACGTGTTCAAAAAAAAAGCGCCTCGATAATTCGAGACGCTTTAGTTCTGAGTTTATTTTGGTGTTATGCAACCAACCTAATTTTATGTTCCTCCATTAGCACACGAAGGTTGATTAGTGCATATCTCATACGACCAAGTGCAGTGTTAATGCTTACTTCTGTTACCCATGCAATTTCTTTAAACGGCATTTTGGCATAAACGCGCATTAGCAATACTTCTTTCTGATCCTCTGGAAGCATGGCTACCAGTCTTCTCAAATCAGAATGAATTTGATCCTGAACATAAACCTCTTCTCGGTTTAAATCCTCGCTTCCGATTACAGAAAACACATCAAACTCTTCGGTAGAATGCTGCATACGCATCTTCTTTTCGCGTCTGAAATGGTCTACAACCAAGTTGTGTGCAATCTTCAGCATCCATGGGCGGAATTTTCCTTCTTCCAAATACTTTCCAGATTTGAGGGTGTTAATCACCTTAACTAAGGTGTCTTGGAAAAAATCTTGGGCAAGATTGCGATCCTTCAACAGAAGGACTAAGTAGGTGAATAGTCTGTCTTTATGACGGTTCACCAACTCTTCAAAACACATCTCATCTCCTTGAACGTACAATCTGATCAGTTCCTGATCACTTAGGGCAGATACTCGCATAGCTTCACTCTTTAGGTTAGACTTAATTTAAAATCTTGTAGAGTAAAGTTTTCCTTATGCGCTTTCTTTTTTGTTAATGCCTTTGGCCGGTACAGTACGTTAACGGCCTTTATTATTACATATTGTGCAACAACTAAAATTATTTTTCGCTGTTGCTGAAACAAATATTAGAAGATTAATCCGAACCCGCATTGACTAATGATAAATTTGCAACCCTTTTAACATTAATTGCAACAATGCCCAGTTCGGAAGCTCCAAATCCTAAGCACAATATTATCATAAAGGGTGCCAGGCTTCATAATCTGAAAAACATTGACTTAGTCTTACCGCACAAGAAACTCATCGTTATAACTGGGCTTTCGGGTTCGGGTAAATCTACCTTGGCGTTCGACACCCTTTATGCAGAAGGTCAAAGACGCTATATCGAAAGTCTCTCTGCTTACGCAAGGCAGTTTTTAGGTAAGATTGACAAACCAGAGGTAGATTCTATCCAAGGAGTTTCTCCTGCAATTGCCATTAATCAAAAGGTAAAGTCAAGTAATCCACGCTCTACCGTTGGAACAACAACTGAGATATACGATTACCTCAAACTGCTCTACGCCAGAATTGGAAAAACCTTCTCCCCTGTTTCTGGCTATGAGGTAAAGCGACATACAATTGACACCATTGCTGAATTCATTACCAACCTCGAAGACGGTAAAAAGGTGATGGTTTTCGCACCGTTTGGCACAATGCCTAAAAAGGCACTCAGCAAGCGATTCACTATTCTTAAACATCAAGGATATACACGTGTGAAGTTGAATGGAAAGGTGGACCGCATTGATAAGATTGAAGAGAAGTCCTTTTTAGATGAAGGAAATGAGCTTTCAGTTTTGATTGACCGATTCGTTACTAATTCTAAGGAAGAAGACTCTCGAGTTACAGAGGCAATCAGAACCGCCCTCACCGAAGGGAACAATCGATGTTCGATTCAGGTTGAGGACGAAACCACAGAATTCAGCACCGAATTTGAAGCAGACGGAGTTCGATTTGAAGAGCCATCGGTGCATTTTTTCAGCTTCAACAATCCTTATGGAGCCTGCAAAAAGTGCGAAGGTTTTGGCAACATTATCGGTATTGATGAAGATTTAGTGATGCCCGATAAAGCACTCAGCATCTTTGAAGAGGGTGTTGTTTGCTGGCGTGGCGAGAGTATGAGCAAGTACAAAAACCAGCTCGTGCATTCGGCCAATAAGTTCGATTTCCCAATTCATAGACCGATTTACGACCTCACTGAAGAACAAATTCAGCTTCTATGGGACGGGAACCAACATTTTGAGGGGCTGAACGCCTTTTTCCGAATGCTGGAAGAAAACAGCTACAAGATTCAATACCGCGTTATGCTTTCCCGTTACCGCGGAAAAACACCTTGTCCTGAATGCAGAGGAACCAAGTTGAGGAAAGATGCCACCTATGTAAAAGTTGGTGGTAAAAGTCTTTCCGACTTAGTTCTAATGCCACTTGGCGAATTGGCCGATTTCTTTAATCAACTAGAATTAACCGAGACTGAAAGGGAAATCTCCAAGAGAATTCTGAAGGAAATTACTTCTCGATTAGGCTACATGAAAGATGTTGGGCTAGGTTATTTGAACTTGAATCGCCAGTCTGCTACCCTTTCGGGTGGTGAAGCACAACGAATTCACTTGGCAAGTTCACTTGGCAGCTCCTTGGTTGGCTCTATGTACATATTGGATGAACCAAGCATAGGACTGCATCCCAAAGACACCGAACGATTAATCTCAATCCTTAAAAAACTACGTGACATCGGGAACACGGTAATTGTAGTTGAGCACGATGAAGACATTATGCGGGCTGCTGATATGATTGTTGACATCGGTCCTGAAGCTGGAACACATGGTGGAGAAGTAGTTTTTCAAGGAACATTGGAAGACATGATGAAATCTGCGGATACATTAACCACCGGTTATCTAAGCGGAAAACTAGAGATTCCAGTTCCCGCAAAGCGAAGAATTCCAAAGGGTCAAATTCACGTATTAGGAGCACGTCAGCACAATTTGAAAGGTGTTAATGTGTCATTTCCTCTTGGCTGCCTAACTGTAATAACGGGCGTCAGTGGTTCTGGGAAGAGCACATTAATGAAGAGTATCCTCTACCCTGCTCTGCGAAAGCGATTTGGTGGATATGGATTGAAAACTGGACAATTTGAGCGCTTAGATGGTGACTTGAACCGAATTGAAGATGTTGAGTTTGTAGATCAAGATCCCATTGGACGGTCAACCCGTTCAAATCCTGTCACTTATATAAAGGCGTACGATGAAATTCGTTCGCTTTTCTCAGATCAAAAAGCAGCACAGCTTCGCGGCTATAAACCAAAGCACTTCTCGTTTAATGTACCCGGTGGGCGCTGCGAAGAGTGTGAGGGAGAAGGAACGGTTAAGATTGAAATGCAGTTCATGGCTGATATTATCATGAAATGTGAAAGCTGTGAGGGACAACGCTTTAAGCAAGAAGTATTGGAAATCAAATTCCATGGAAAAACCATTCACGATGTGCTAAGCATGACCGTTGATGAAGCCATGGAATTCTTCGGTATACAAAATCTTAAAGTGGCTAGAAAAATTGCTCCACTACAGGAAGTTGGGCTTGGTTACGTGCAACTCGGGCAAAGTAGCAGTACTCTTTCGGGTGGTGAAGCACAGCGCATCAAACTTGCTTCATTCCTCACAAAAGGAAAGAACGCGGGCAAAACGCTTTTCATTTTTGATGAACCAACAACGGGACTGCACTTCCACGACATTCACAAACTGTTGAAAGCCTTCAATGCGCTTTTAGACAATGGTCATTCCATTATATTGATTGAACACCACCCAGACATCATTAAATGTGCCGACCATGTTATTGACCTTGGTCCTGAAGGTGGTAAAAATGGCGGCACAGTTGTATTTGAAGGAACACCTGAGGATCTAGCCAAATGCAAAACTTCTGCAACGGCAGCAAGTATTGCCGAAAAGGTTTTGAAGACCGTATAAACTCAAAAAACTGTATCTGAAACGGTTAGCGAAACACGTTCATCATGACGGTAGTTTTAACGACCTTCGCTCGAAATTCTGACATCTATTGTCTTTTATCTGAAACCACACTTTGAACTATCTATCAGCCGAAAATCTTAAACGTTCTTATGGAGAACGTGTTCTCTTTGAAGAAATCACTTTTGGTATAGACCGTGGACAGAAAGTGGCGTTGGTGGCCAAGAACGGCATGGGAAAAACATCCATGCTTCGGATTCTAGCGGGTTTAGAACCTTCCGAAACGGGTGAAGTGGTAACTAGAAATGGCATTTCTATAGGATACCTACAGCAAGAACCTGAGTTGAATCCAGAACACTCTGTAATGGATGCCATTTACGACCCAACCAACGAAATAATGTCGGTGGTACGTGAATATGAAGAAGCCATGCTTGACGAGGCTGACACAGAACGCATGCAACGCTCGTTTGATGCTATGGATCGCCACAACGCGTGGGATATTGAGGCACAGGCAAAGGAGATTCTCACTTCGTTGAACATCACAGATTTCAATCAGAAGATAAAGACTCTTTCTGGTGGACAAGTGAAGCGTGTTGCGATGTCTAAGATGCTGATTGAGCAACCCGACCTAATGATTTTAGATGAGCCAACCAACCACCTCGACATTGAGATGATTGAATGGCTGGAAGGATTTCTTGGCTCATCTGAACGTACCATTTTGATGGTAACGCACGATAGAGTTTTCTTGGATGAGGTGTGCGATATGATTCTGGAGATGGACAATGGCCAACTTTATAAGCACAAGGGCAATTACACCACCTACCTAAACAATCGTGCAACACGACAGGAAATAGAGCACGT
>CALCGD010000199.1 GCA_937900875.1 uncultured Flavobacteriales bacterium | reverse complement strand
GGTGGGCGATGAGGGATTCGAACCCCCGACCCCCTCGGTGTAAACGAGGTGCTCTGAACCAACTGAGCTAATCGCCCGAATTCGGGGCTGCAAATGTAAAGAAGGATTTGAAATGTGCAAACAGAAAATTCAAACTACTTCAGCAACCACAAAAGTGCTGCCACCAACGTAGATGATATCGTCTCGTTTTGCAAGCCCTTTTGCTGCAGTTAACGCCTCTGCTATCGATGGAAATGAAATGTGCTTTAATCCGAGATCAGTAGCGGTTTGAACCAGAATAGCAACCTCTAACCCTCTAGGTACATCTGGCTTACAGAAATAATAAGATGACTCGAGAGGAACCATTTGTAATGTTTTTGAAACGTCCTTATCGTTTACCATTCCCCAAACGAAATGCAGTTGTTCGGGTTTGCGATTGGATAGTAATCGCTTGATATTTGGTTCTAGCCCTTCGCGATTGTGTCCAGTATCTGCTATAATCAATGGGTTTCTGCCTAGCACTTGCCAACGCCCTTTTAATCCAGTATTGGTGACAACAGACTTTATCCCAGACTTGAAATGCTCTCGTGTAAGTTTCCAACCAGCATCCGAAAGAGTGCGGATGGCCTCTAGAGAGGTTATCAGGTTTTTAGCTTGATGAGGTCCCGACAGTTGACTTTCAATCTCCAATTCTATTCCATCGTAATGGCGTAAGTGGAGGAGGAGCTTGTCATCTTCAAGAATTTGCTTTCTGGTTTCCCATTCTCGATTGGCAAATCGAAGTGTGCTTTTGGTTTGCTTGGCTTTTGATTCAAACACCTCTGCCACTTCTTGCTGAAATTCACCAATAATGACGGGGACGTTAGGTTTGATAATCCCAGCTTTTTCACCTGCTATTTCCGGTAACGTTTCACCTAAAAATTGTTGATGATCATAACCTATGTTAGTGATAATTGAAAGCTCTGGAGAAATGACATTTGTGCTATCTAATCGGCCACCAAGCCCCGTTTCTATGATGGCAATATCAACCTCGTTCTTTACGAATTGGTCGAATGCCAAGGCAACGGTCATTTCAAAAAAGGAGGGTTTGATACGCTCGAAATCAGCTTTGTAATCAGCAACAAAATCAATAACGGATTGCTCAGAAATCATCTGTCCGTTGATTTTAATCCGCTCTCTGAAATCAGTTAGATGAGGAGAGGTATACAATCCAACTTTGTAGCCAGCTTCTTGAAATACCGAAGCCAACATATGGCTTACAGAGCCTTTTCCGTTTGTCCCAGCAATATGGATGCTTTTGAACTTGGTTTGAGGATTGCCAAGCAGTTCGCAGAGTGCGAGCGTATTGGTAAGATCTTTTTTGAACGCAGGTGCTCCTTGCCGTTGATACATCGGCAATTGGCTGAAAAGATATTCCAGCGTTTCAGAGTAATTCATTACTCTAAAACAAAAACAAACGTCATAGAACCTGTTTGCTGGATTTCAGCATCCGCCTTGGCGTTGAACTTCGTGTTATACGCAGCTTCTGTAGCCAACTTCTCTAAGTGCCTATCGGTAGTGGTAGAACCACGTGCACCAGGAGTGGCTTTTACCACTTTCCCGTATTTGTCTACGATAATACTTACAACTACTTTACCCTCCTTCTGAGAAGTGTCAACAATTTTAGGCGCAGAAACCATGCTTCTTCCGCCTAGGTTGAATGATGGTCCTCTACCGCTTCCTCCTAAACCATGTGGCGCACCTGGTGTTCCGTCTGCACTTCCTTGGTTTCCGCCAGGACTCGTGTTGCCCTCACCTTTCCCTTGGCCGTCTTTAGCCTTGGCGAAAAGTGCTGCACTTGCAGCTCTTTTATCAGCCTCTTCTTGAGCTTTTTTAGCCGCAATGCGTTGTTCTTCAGCACGCTTTTCGGCCTCAACTTTTTCCTGTTTTTTCTTCTCTTTCTCCAGTGCGATGGCCTCCAACATTTCTTGGGTAACCACTTCTTCTTCTACAATAGGATCGGCAGGTGCAGCAACACTCTCAACTGGCTGAACTTCTTCCTCAACCTGTTCTTCCACAATTTCAGATTGTGCAGGGTCGCTTTCAGTATCGCCTAGTCCTGTATCAGTATTCCCGAAATTAATCATCATGCCTTCTTCAGGCCTTGGCTGAATGGTGGTTAGGCCAAAGAATAGGAATAGCAACAGCAGTAACGCGTGTATGCTAAGCGATGTAATCATCGCCTTTCGTTTATCTTTCTTTTCAGCTAAATCCATTACTCTGGTTTTGTTGCCAGAACGATTTTGTATTTATTCTGATAGGCGATGTCCATCACTTTTACTGCGTACTCAATTGGAACACCTTTCTCTACTCTCAGCACAATTACTTTATCCTCTGAGTTAGCTAGACGCTGATGAATGATGTTTTCCATAGATCCAACAGAAACTTCATCCTGATCGATGTAATGTTTCAGCGATTTATCAATAGAAACAGACACGGTTTGCTTCTTTACCGACTTGGCTTTGCTGCTTGGCAAAACAAGATCCAACGCATTGGTTGTAACCAATGTGGAGGTTAACATGAAGAATATCAGCAACAGAAACACGATGTCTGTCATTGACGACATGTTAAAGTTCGGACTCACCTTATTTCTTGTTCTTAATCCCATCTTTTCAATTATTAATTAATAATTATGAATTAATAATTAGTTAGGCTGGTTCGTGAAGCAAATCGATGAATTCGGTAGAGCGCGCTTCCATTTTGAAAACCACATTCTCCACCTTAGCAACCAAGGTGTTGTATCCCAAATAGGCCATAATTCCAACTACCAAACCAGCAACGGTTGTTGTCATGGCAGTGTAAATTCCGCCAGCCAGCATTTCAACGTTTACAGACCCACCAGCCATTGCCATTTCGTGGAAGGCGAGAATCATTCCGATAACCGTTCCTAGGAAACCAATCATAGGAGCGGCACCCGAAATGGTTGCCAGTGTAGCTAAGTTCTTCTCAAGCTTGTAGGTTTCCAATTTACCCACGTTTTCAACCGCAGCCGTAATATCTCCTAACGGGCGGCCAATACGGTCAATGCCTTTTGCCAACATGCGCGAAATAGCTGTGTTGTTGCTTACACAAAGCGCTTTAGCTGTTGCTAAATCACTCTTCTGGATGCTGTCTTTTACCCCATTAAAAAATGCGGGATCTTCAACACCTGCTTTTCCTATGGTCAGAAACCGTTCAACAAAAATGTAGATTGCAATTATGGATAGAATGAGCAAGGAAAACATGATGATGTTGCCACCAATTCCGCCCGAAGTCATCAATTCAATAATCGATAACGTTTGCTCTTGTCCCACTTCTTCTGGCACCATCGCTTCTTGTGCCATGGCTGTTTGAATGAACATCAAATTCATAGTTGATTAATTAAAGGTTGAGGTAATTGTACTCGTATCGAAAGTATCTATAGATGGTTGCGGCCTTTGTTGACTTGGTTTCCATTTATAAACAGCAACATGTTAGCTTTAGTATGCTCACAAACCCCTAAAACCACGTTTTGTGAGGGCGCAAGTTTCAATCTTGAAACATAATTGATGGTGAAGAACCGCGTTTCAGTCCTTAGTTTCTGAAAGTTTGTTGAAGGGCGTTTTCCCAAGCTATGAACGGGGTCAAACTGTTTGCTGTGTCTTTTTCTGCACCCTTCGAGCCTAATTCGACAAGCCCAGTTTGGCATCTCAGGGTTTGAAAAGAGGAAGTGGATTCCGTCCATAAAGCGACCGGAAGCATAATTGTCAGGTTATTAAAGCCCGTGCAGCAACTTTACCATTAGCAAGAATGTTCCACAACCAGCCGCAAAGCCAATAAATGCCAACCATGCAATTTTCTTCAAGTACCACATAAAGTCGATACGCTCCATTCCCATAGCTACCACACCAGCTGCAGAACCTATAATAAGCATGCTACCTCCAGTACCAGCAGAGAATGCAATGAAGTGCCAAATGTGGTGATCCAATGGAAGTTGAAACATACCCATACTTGCTGCTACTAAGGGAACGTTGTCGATAACAGCCGAACCAAAGCCCATAAGAATAACGAACACGTCATCTGGAATAGCTGCTCTCACCGTTTCTCCTAGTTCGAAAATCATTCCAACACTTTCAAGTGCAGCCACTGCCATCAAAATTCCAAGGAAGAAAAGGATACTTGGCATCTCAATTTTAGCCAAAGCTGTGTGTACTGGACTGTGATGATGAGTGGCATCGCTCATGGTAAACGCACGATGGCTTTTAATCTCAGCAACCATTGCAACAACGGCCAATGAAAGCATCATTCCAATGTATGGAGGTAGATGAGTAACTGTTTTGAAAATCGGCACGAAAACAATCATTCCTAATCCTAAAAGCAACATTCCAAGGCTTGCTGGCTTTTCGTCCGCATCGCTTTCTGGCGAAGTCAATTGCCCCTTAAATGCTGGTAGAAGTGAGGCGATAAATGTTGGTACAACCATACAAACTAATGATGGTAGGAAGAGGAATTCAACCAATTTTCCGGCAGATACCTTGTCACCAATCCAAAGCATAGTTGTGGTTACATCCCCAATAGGAGACCAAGCTCCACCTGCGTTTGCACCAACCACAATTAAACCAGCAAACCAAAGTCGGTCTTCACGGCTATCAACCAATTTTTTAAGGATAGTTACAAGAACAATTGTGGCTGTTAAGTTGTCGATGATTGCAGAGAGAATGAATGCCAATCCACCCATAATCCAAAGTAAAACCTTCTTTTCTTTTGTCTTTACAAAAGACTTTATTGCCCCAAAACCATTGAAGTGATCGGTAATCTCAACAATCGTCATGGCACCCATCAAAAACACCAAAATCTCGGCAGTTTTCCCAAGATGATGCAGAAGCATCTCATCCATGTGAGACTCGACAAGACCAGTTAGTTCGTCAATCTCAAAAACAGGAATGTGAGCTAAGGCAATAACCGCCCAAAGCAATGCCATCATGGCTACGGCTGGTATCAGCTTATCAATCTTGAAAGTGTGTTCCATGGTAATGGAAACATATCCGAACACAAAAATTACGAGTAGTACTATCTCTAGCATTAGTTAGTTGTTTGAAGTTTTGGTTGTACCATTAGCTCTTCCAAAGCAATTTGAAAGGCAGTTTGGCTTACGTTTTTAAGGGACGAATTTTTATCGTACACCTTTTTAAGTGCTCCGTGTATTGTTTGAGAAGTATCGCTAAAAATTGCTTCGTCAGTCATTTCTTGGTTTGGGGAACTCATTAAGAAAGCAAATACTCTGGCCATACCGCAGTTGGCAATAAAGTCTGGAATGAGGCTCACCTGTCTGTCAGCATCACTCATAATTGGGCCATAGAAAATCTCCTTATCAGCAAATGGTACGTTTGCTCCGCTCGAAATGGTTTGTAAACCCGCTTTCACCATTCGTTCAAGCTGATCTGCAGAAACTAATCTTGACGCAGCTGCCGGAATAAATATATCGGCAGAAACATCCCAAACTTGCTGGTTTATTTCTTCAAATGAAAGCATGCCTTCGACCTCAAGCGTGTTGCCATTTTTGTGATTGATAAACAGATTTTTGACCGCTTCTAGGTCAAAACCTTCTTCGTTAATCAGGCCTCCGTTTTTGTCAATTATAGCAACAACTTTAGCTCCTGCATGCGCCAATTCCATGGCTGCAGCTGAAGCTACATTTCCCCAACCTTGCACAATTACGCGCTTTCCTTCAAGTGATTCTTTCTTGAAAATGGAGTAAAAGTGCTTAACCGATTCGCTAACACCAAAACCCGTAATCATATCTGCTACGCGATATTTCACAGGACCATCTGGACAATAATTTGGGTCTTCCAATATTTTGGAAACACCGTTTCTTAACTGACCTATTTTTCGAATTTTCTCTGCTTCGGACGGATTAAAATGACCGTTTACCACACCTTCTTGTGGATGCCAAATTCCATAAGATTCTGTAATAGGAATAACTTCCGCCTTTTGGTCAACATTCATGTCGCCACCAGTTCCGTAGTAGTTCTTTAGAAGCGGTGAAACGGCTTTGTACCAACGTTCTAAAACGCCTTTTTTACGTGGGTCTTTTGGGTCGAAGTTGATTCCAGATTTAGCGCCTCCTATTGGCGGTCCGCTTACCGTGAATTTGATTTCCATGGTTTTGGCCAGCGACATTACTTCGTTTCTGTCAAGACCAACGCGCATGCGGGTTCCACCGCCAGCAGCGCCACCACGTAAGGAGTTTATCACCACCCAACCTTGAGCTTCGGTTTCAGGATCGTTCCATTCAAAAACAATCTCTGGACTTTTCTCCTCGTATTTCTTTAGTAGTTCGAGCACTGCTTGAAATCAGGTTCTAAAATTCCGCGCAAATGTAAAACAAAATAGAAGCTTGGTTAGAGCTCTAAATTGAAGCTTGAGAATGGATTGTGCCGGAAGACGAGTCTCTCGATGCACCTGTAACACTTCGAAGTACGTTTGTTTCGTTTCTGGTTCT
>CALCGD010000198.1 GCA_937900875.1 uncultured Flavobacteriales bacterium | reverse complement strand
TACTGTCCTGGATAAACGGATTGCCAAAGGCAATGGCAGTTTTTGAATCTAAATGGTAGATAAGTTCTTCGCTTCGTAAAATTTGCATATTATGCAAATATTGCGCATGACCGATGAGGGAAATTTCCTCTTTTTTCCCATCAAGTTTGGCACGATACCCAGAAATGGTCCCTTCTTCTAGCGTGATACGAACATTGCCATAAAGCCACGTGATGTCTTCTTCTTCCAGCGATTCGGCACTTTCGCAAGTTAAGATAACGCCGTCTCTTTTAAGTTTGACATCGCCAACAAGTCTGCGAAAAAGTTTGTCACCTTCTTTATAGCTTTCAAGCCGATTTGCGTGGATAAGTTCGGTTTTAGTCCCTTTAGAAAGTAGGAGAGTGCTGCTCAGAAGGAAGATTATGAACAGTTTTAAAAGTGATTTTGTCTGTCTAAAAAATGTCAAAATAGAAACTCAAAAACCTTTATAGAATAGTGTCTTGGCATTGAAAAAATCGGGTGAAATAGTGTTGGATATTTATACGAATCACAATAGTTGGCGTTTATTGATACCGATTGGGCCAAAGTTTTACAAGGCGTTTATAAATGTGCTGCTCCAAACCCTCTTGAGAGGGGGCATAAAATTTTATGGGTGACATCTTGTCAGGGAAATAATTTTGAGAAACGAAATGATTCGGTTGGTTGTGTGGATATTCATATCCTTTCCCATAACCTTGCGCTTTCATAAGTTTTGTGGATGCATTTCGCAAATGCAACGGCACATTCGGCGCAGAACCCTCTCGAACGGCTTGTTGTGCTTTTCGAATGCCTTCATAACTTTTATTACTTTTAGAAGTTGATGCCAAATATGTCGTCACTTGAGCCAAGACTATCGTCGCTTCAGGCATCCCGATAGAATGTACGGCTTGATAGGCACTCGTGGCCATGATTAGCGCTTGGGGGTCGGCGTTTCCTATATCTTCTGATGCTGAAATAATAAGACGTCGGGCAATAAATAATCCATCTTCACCGCCTTCTAGCATAACGGCTAGCCAATAAAGCGCCGCATCGGGGTCGCTCCCTCGCACACTTTTGATAAACGCAGAAATGGCGTCGTAGTGATAATCACCAGCTTTATCATATAAAATATTTTTCTTCTGAAACGCTTCTTTGATGTGTGTTTCGTCGATTTTTATAGGGTCAATATTTTGCGCCATTGCCAATTGTATTGAGGCTTCAAATCCATTAAGGAGCTTTCGTGCATCTCCACCTGATAGCTCGATGAGAAAGGACTCCATTTCAGGACTGAGTTCAATATTTTGAGCCGAGAGAAGAATGTCATCTTGAATCGCTTGTCGCAAAATTTTAGACAATGCCTCATTAGAGAGGGCTTCGAGTTTGAGCACGCGGCAACGACTCAGAAGCGGGGAAATAATCTCGAAGCTCGGATTTTCAGTCGTAGCGCCGAATAGGTGAATCAGACCTTCTTCGACGGCATGCAGCAAAGCATCTTGTTGTGATTTGTTAAAGCGATGAATCTCATCGATAAAAAGAAGGGTCGCTTTATTTTTAGCGCGATTCTCTTTAGCGACATCAATAATGAATCGTAAATCTTTTACGCCAGACGAAACAGCTGAAATTTCATGCAAATCAATATCAAAAGAGCGCGCCACCAAACGGGCCAAACTGGTTTTTCCACATCCTGGAGGTCCCCAAAAAATGAGGGAAAATAATTGACCACCCGAAAGTGTCGCGTGGAGAAGTGTATTTTTTGAGACAATATGGTGCTGTCCAAAAAAGGCATCAATCGTTTTAGGACGAACTCTTTCTGCCAAAGGAGGAGTTAATGATTTTGAGGTCGAATTCATAGCGTCCAAGATAAACGGAAATTAAATAATTATATCAGAAAGTTTCATCTAAAAGCCACGCGATTCACCGAGCGCATTGACTCAAAATTAATGTAACCCTATTGATTTTGAAAAAAAGTCGTTGCCTCATAAATAATGTAACCCATAAAGGGGGTCATGAATATGAGCAAAAAGTCAAGAGATGAATATCGTCGAACAATACGTCAGCGATATTCAGAAGGTAACCGGCAAGAGAAACGAACGATTCTCGATGAGTTCTGTGAAGTATGTGGGTACAATCGTAAGTATGCAATCCGAATTTTAAACCAAGGAGTTCGGATCAAAAGAACAGGCAAACCAGGGCGTCCCCAGGAGTATGATGACCCTATAATCATGGAGGTTCTTCTTCGCATATGGCGCGTAATGAATCTACCCTGTTCCAGACGACTTAAAAAGGGCATACCCTTGTGGCTACCTTTCTATGAAAAGCATTATCACACGGTTCTTTCAATTGAAATTAAAGAGAAACTATTATCAATTTCCCATGCCACGATAGACCGTTTAATGGCTTACAGAAAAGCAACGTTTTCCAAACTAGGTCTTGCTACAACGAAGCCAGGCTCTATCCTAAAGTCCCATATACCCATCAATACAAACCAATGGGACGAGACAAGACCGGGTTACCTAGAGGCAGATACTGTTGCTCATTGTGGTACATCTGTAGCGGGCTCATTTGTCTATACCGTTAATATGGTTGATATTGCAACAGGATGGTCAGAACAAAGAGCGATTTGGGGTAAGGGCTATGGAGGTGTCGAAAGCGTCATGGTTGGTATTGAACAGGTGATACCTTTCA
>CALCGD010000197.1 GCA_937900875.1 uncultured Flavobacteriales bacterium | reverse complement strand
CTGTAGGAATGGTAGATTCTCTCCGCTTTGCCGTTGTTTCGTGCTCAGATTATGTTGATGGGTATTTCCATGGCTACCGACAAATTGTTGAACGGAACGATGTAGATGCAGTCATCCATTTAGGAGATTACATCTACGAAAATGGCTCTGAAGGAACCATTGGTCGACCGCACGAACCATTGGAAAGAATTACCGAACTAGACGATTACCGACAGCGGTATTCGCAATACCGATTAGATAAAGAGTTGCGTTGCATACATCAGATGTATCCCTTCATTAATGTGTGGGATGACCACGAATTAGCCAACAATTCTTGGATGGGTGGTGCAGATGCACATGATGAACCAGGAGATGGCATTTGGGAAGACCGTAAGGGATTTGCCGCACGCGCATACCACGAGTGGATTCCGTTTAGAGAGCCAAACCCAAACGATTCTATCCAGATTTACAGAAGCCTACAATGGGGCGATTTGGTTGATTTGTTTATGGCCGACACACGAATTATTGGTAGAGACATACAGGATGCCAATGCAATTGACGATGCAGACCGACACATTATGGGCGAAACACAATTGGGTTGGCTTACAAACGAAATGTCCAATTCTAGCGCGCAATGGAAAGTGCTTGGCCAACAAGTTATGATGGGTTCTTTAGAAATCCCTTTTATTGGAATACCACCAGCAAGCGAAGATTCTTGGAACGGATATCGCTGGGAACGAGACAATCTTTACGATTCGGTTTTAGTCCACAACATTGAGAATCTAGTTGTGCTTACGGGAGACATTCATACCGCTTGGGCCATGAATCTTGAACAAGGAAGCAGCAAAGTTGGGGTAGAGTTTGTGTGTACAAGTATCACCACAATGAATTCACCTTTTTCAGTTCCAGGTTCTGTTATTACCGCTACAAATCCACACATTAAGTACGCTGAGCTTGTTGGGCACGGGTATTACATTCTCGACATTAACCAAGAACGTGTTCAGGTAGATTACAACTGGGTTGGAGATATTGAAGACCCGAATGACAACACAAGTTCGGAAGGTCCGTATTGGTTTACCAACAATACTTCGAGAGAATTAAGCGAAGGAAATGCGGCTTCTTCTCCTAGAGCTGAAATGCCAATTCTGCTGCCGCCAAATACCTGTGTATCCTCTGACCCTGGAACAGGAATTAAAGAAAGCCCAATTGCAGCTGTAATAGGCACCTATCCAAATCCATTTTGGGATGAGTTTGTGATTAAGACTTACCTATTTGATAATGAGGATGTTTCTGTGCAAGTATTTGACGGAAAAGGAAGTTTGGTCATTGACCAAAGCTTGAGCAAAATGAACCAAGGGTTGCATTACATCCGAGTAAACGGAAGTCAACTGCCAGAAGGAGCTTATTATCTAAAATTGATGGTGGGAGAAAAATTGTTCAGCCGAACGGTGATTCGTATGTGATTGAAATTCAAGAAATAAGGTAACATCATTTGAAATGGTGCGTTCAAACATTGGATGCGCCATTTTTTTGGCTTATACTTTGCGCTACTAAGACCAATGTCATTTTTCAAAAAGGTATGGAATAACCAGTTTGTCCAACGGACACTGTACTTCTTTCCCTTACGATTATTGGTTTTACACCTGAAGAAAAACTACATCCTGCTCATTTTCTGGGTTATCCTAGGTGCATTTGCTTCAGGGTATATAGGTCATGGTTACGGTGTTCCATATTTATTCTGGGACCCGGAATACATGGGGCAAGTAGATTTTTGGTCGTTTATGATTCTTGGATTTGCATTTGGCGGCTTTCTCATGGCTTTCCATATTTCCAGTTACGTTCAAAACGCCTATCGCTTTCCGTTTTTAGCAACCGTTAGTAAACCATTCTTCAAATATTCGCTGAACAACTCGCTTATTCCTGCAATTTTTCTTGGCGTTTATATCTACAAAATCCTTCAATTCCAATACCAAAACGAGCTCTTTTTAATTGGAGATGACCTTGAAATTGGCAGCACACTCGCTTGGGATATAGCAGGCTTTATTTCTGGAATCCTATTATTTATGATTCCTGGGCACACCTATTTCTTGGCCTTAAGTAGAAACATCTTTAAGGTATTCGGCATTAATGAAGAAACCGTTGCCAAAAAGAAAAAAGCGAATAAGCCGATTCAGGTTTTACTG
>CALCGD010000196.1 GCA_937900875.1 uncultured Flavobacteriales bacterium | reverse complement strand
GCGATGGGAGACTTGCCGGAGCCAAGGGGGACCCACAGATTCTTCTGAAGAGCCATTTTTTCTTAAGGAGTGAATTTGCTCTTAAAAGTTGGACACCACGAGAACCAACTCATCTTCAAAACGGTAGCGTAACTTTCACTGGACCACTCTCCGGTGCCAGCGAGAGTCGGCAATCGTTGTACCTCATCCATTTGCTCTCTTTGAAATTCCCACCTTAACCACGAGGAAAAGACCCAGAACGACTCCAAGCGATCCAACACCGCGAAGAAACTTTGCCCAAGAGAGCCTCCAACTTGTTTCTGGCGTCGGTTCTCGCCACAAGGGTGCCCCTCTCACCCATCGACCATGCTTCTCTATTGCGCCGGCTTTGTCAACTAGAGGGGCATTCTCTTGCTCCACCCATTTGCCGAAAGCCCAAGAGGTCTCACTGCCAAACTCCAAAGAATCAACTTCAATAACACCAGAAGTGTCTGGGTTCTCGCGTGCCCCCAAATGATATTCAATCCGATTAAGATTATTGTGCTCAGGAGAGTCCCAAAATAGAGTAACACCCTTTGCTTCAACGATGAAATTAGGAGCTATTCTCCAACACATCCATGACCCCGCCTGAACGCCGTCGTACTTAATCGCGTAAAAAATGGTCTCTCCATTTCCTTCCTCAAACAACGCAAATCCATCCCACTCGGCGATCTCGAAGCCCTTGTCTTTAATCGCCTTGGCTAGGTCCGAAGGAATGCCATCCCTTTGTATCTCGGCGTGAGCAGGGAAAAGACACAAGTCATGAGCATGACTGAATCGAATCGTATTGCCAAGCAAGGAGCGTTGTTCAAATCCAATCTTCTCAACACTCACTTCCTTCTGTAACCGAAGGAATCCCTGCCTTGGGTTCAATTCCCATAACCCGTTCAATTCCCCGCCAGAGCCAACATATGAAAAGCCTGATCCATGTCCAGCAAAATTATGATCCGTACTTTCACCAATGGCTTGCCACTTCTCTGCAGAAATATTGGGGGCGGAAACGCTCATATATTTCATAACCCTTTGTTCGGGCGTTCCTCCGATTCCGGCGAATTGCGACAAGGTCCCTGAGATGACGAATCCTTCCTGTACTTGATGAAAAAAGGCGCCTATGTTCTTAGCATCCCCTGAATCCCAAAAAGATGAATGTGAATCCATCGGGTCTTGTGCAAAGGATACACTCGAGAAAATAAGGAAAGAAATGAATGTGATTCGCAGTAAGGACTTTTTCATTGATTATCTCTATCGCCTCCTTTTTCTGTAAGATTCGCTACCAGGGGGGCTTCATCCGATTTTCCGGGAACAACAACTATGCCTTGGTATCCCACTTGTCCAGTCCTGGAAGCCAGCCGTATCTCACCTTCAGGCAGTACACCTTGCCAAGTGAACCGATTGGTATCAGTCTTACCACTGAATAAACGAATTGCGCCACAATTTCGCCCCCCTGCGTAGCAGGCCAAATCTAGTGAATTGACCGGAAGCCCATCAAGCTGGAGCTCCAATTGAACAGCAACCAATTTCCTTTGTTTTGAGGATTGCCAATCCAAGATTAGAGTTTCCCCATCCGTAACACTGATTGGAAACCAAACACTTTCAATACGCAAACCGCTCACCAAACTTCCAATCCCTCGGACTGTAAGGGTTGATCCGTCGAGCTCAGTAGGGGCTAAATAGTCAATGCCCCAGTCCCCAATGAAAGCGGAAACATCAGGGGCCTCCCCTCCCAAGAACTTGCCTGAAACGTTTGTGAGTTCGACGGCCGCACTAATTGGAACATTCACTGAAATAGGCTCCCTTGGCGATTGAGAACTCGGAACCTTCAACTCAACTGGGGCGTAGTCATCCATTTTGCACAGAGCTAAATAGGAACTAGAGGACGACAAAGGCAGCTCAACCTCGAAAGGCAGGTAGCTATATCTGGTGACTATTTTGTGGGCTTGAGGGCTTCCTGTTGATGGAATCTCTTTCAAAAAAATCGTCATGAAGCGCCGACGACTGAGATCCTCATGATAAGGAAGTCGTTCCAGAGAATCGAAGAGTAATGTAGTAGGGATATAGCCCTCGTCTGGAGCTTCAAGGGAAACATACCTCAACTCACCAGGAATTAAAGGCTCCAATACTTTTTGCTCGATTAAGCCCCCTCCAATAACGAACAAGCCCAAATAAATCCTGCGCATCGCAGGGACTTCAAGGTCACTCCATTCAATGTACGCTTCCTCTCCAACATATATTCCGCGTGGAGTAGTTCTTTCACGCAAATTCCCACCATCAAGTATGGGTTTCATGGAAACTGCAACGTAAAATTCCTGCCCCGTCATATAGTTTTCACGCTGAAACGAAATCGATAATTTCGCCCTTGGCCTAATCGAAATTCGATAATGATTTTCACTTAAAACATCCATATCTTTCCCCAAAACTGACGAAGCTATACCATTCCATCGAATCGCCAGTTCGGTATGCTTGAAGAGTTCTCGGTGAAAAAGTGCAACCCCATCTTCTTGAACTAGAACTTCTTCTGTTCCCACAAGCTCATCGCCTTGCCAAACCACGGAAGCACCACTTGCAGGCTTGGAGTCGAATCCATTCCACCAGACAACTTCAAGCGTCGTCAACACACCAGTATCTAATTCGGCGTCGTTGATTACCTTTGTAGCGGCGTATTCCCTTTTAATATTTCCAGGATAGCCTATTTCTAGCCCCGCTTCTTTAGAGGTCCCTTCTTTAATTGTCTTGTTTGAGGAATTTGAGGTGTCTGGTGGAAATCTGTAGAGCACGAAAGCCGCAAGACCGACCAAAACCAAAATCAGGCAAAGTAAAACACCTTTCCCTTTCAATCAACTATCCGAAGAATCATATCGAACTCTTCGCCTCCAATTTTGAATGGAATGCTCAAAGAGGAAGGCCATTCAGAGTTTTCCTGGAAGCTGAGTTGGAGGATATCCTTGCCTTCCCCTCCGTCATGGACGTGCCATAATAAACACCCCTCCTGGCCGGATTTTTGAGGGTACTGAATCCGATCTTCAACATCTTGATTCTCCGGCTTCAACTCAAACCGCATAATCCGTGTGGAAACCAACCCCCAATTGCTCTTGGAGATGAAGGGGCCAGGCAAAACCGTCAACAGCGGTATGAGGGAAATATTAATTGGAATTACAAAGGTACCCTTACTAAACGAGGAGGGAAACGTATAGGAAATCGATGCCGACAACAGCCTTCCACGGTAAGCAATTGGGTCGATGACTAGATTTCCAGCAACCAGAACATCCACATCATTCACGACTTCGCAGGCAACAGAATCCCAATCACAACGCATTGGAAACCTGACTATTCCAGGATGAACCACCAGGTTTTGTTGCAGTGTGTCTTCTATTTCATCAATGAATTGCGCAGCATCCTTCAGAAGAAATTGAAACTCCGCAATCGCTCCCCCCTCAGAATTTACGATCCCAAAGTCTGGCCTTTCATACACTCGAAGGACGTCCTTGATGGTCCCGGAAACCTGAATACCTTGCCCATCGAGTACGGAATCACTGGAAAGAATTCGTATCGATTCCTGAAAGGTGCCACTCATATTTTTAGGTTGAAGCAGAAACGAAACTTCTATTTGCTCGCCCGAACTCAAAAACTGTCCCTGGAAATCACTCGCAAGGCAACCACATGTTGTTTCAAATCCGTAAACATAAACCTCCGCGCTAGTGGGGTTCGATACGGTCACATCAATGCGCTGCTTCGACCTTGCACCAACGACGCCGGCATCAATGTCGCCATCAACAAAAATGCCAAACCTTGTTTGACCTGAGAGTCCTGATGGGCGGTAAATCTCCTGCCCAATAAGAAAACAAGCCACACCTGTGAGAACAAGAAGCCCGCCAAGGACTTGGGTGCTCAGATTCATAATTTAGTCACTCCTTGAGAAACTAAGTTATTACCCTGGTTGGCAACCCGATCCGCCACAAGTTGTATAGTTTGCATCCGAGATTCCACCACAACCACTTGGAGTGTAATCCGTGCAAGCTCCTGTCAAGCTAGGAGGTTCGCAGCTCGTTTTCTGTAGGCAAGTGAGAGTGGGCTGCGCGACACAGTCGCAATCCAAATCTAGTCCACTGCAATAGCCGCCAGTGCGAATAGTGCATTTCTTATACAAAACATTACCGACCTCTGGATCCCCACACTTTTGCCCAGTTTCCGAGCACTCAGTGGTGGAACAGCTCAGTGAAATGAACTGGGTATCAGCGCATTGAGCAGAAAGCTCCCACGTATAGGAAAACACGGAAGCACCGATTGCTAGAATGAGAAAAAGAATGTGTTTCATAATCTCATGCTAGCATAACTTTCGAGCTCCAGTACCCACTTTCGCAGAATAATAACTAATTCAAATATTGACCCCATGCGTTGGTGAGCCGTTTGCTGCCACATCGAGTGAATTTAGGTTTATGCTTTTGGGAGATTTTAAAAAATATGGCTCTTCAGAAGAATCTGTGGGTAAATTAAATCCCCTTTCCGTTAGCTCCAGT
>CALCGD010000195.1 GCA_937900875.1 uncultured Flavobacteriales bacterium | reverse complement strand
AGCCACCTACAATTGGCTCTCTTCTATTCTGAACGGTAATCAGCACAGAACCTTGTTGAATTTCTTCACGATTGAGAGAGTTTTCATCAGAGAACGGGTGCAACCCTGTCCAAGCTGTACCAATATCTCCAAAGCCAACGATCTGAAAATTGTAAAGGAAATTTGACTTGATAGGACGGTTAATTAAGTATCTGAAAATTGGCCATCTCAACTCTGAGTTTATTACCGCAAAGCTGTTTCCGTTTCTAATGTTTTGAGCATGGCCACGCATGTTGGTAGCCAGCGTTTGGTAAGCATAGTTCTGGTCAAAATCAACAGGAATGTCGTTGTTATAGGATGGGGCAATCCATTGATCAACTCCGCCTAAGAAATATGCCAATTTCTGATTACCGAAAGATGTACTTGCTGCCAACCTGTTTGCCCAAATAAGCTCTCTATGAACCTTTATGTAATTACGTGCGTCAAGCCCAACCACAAATAAATTCTTGGCATCTGAATCAATGTCTTGGTAGTATTCGCCAAATATCTTAAGTCGTGTTCCGCGGTATAAATTCAAGCCAAGCGATAGCGTATTATCGAAGACGTACTCAACTTTTAAGCCGCCCGTCCATTGCATATCGTCTGGTCGTTCTAAATTCCTATCAGAAGTACTCTTATATACCGTTCGGTCATTTCTACCCAGAACGTTAGCCCTCACTGCTGAGAAATCGCTAAACGGCCAGTTCATTTTCCAAGTAAGGGTATGCGTATAAACCTTAGCTAAGGTTGAAATACTCACCAAGTCTTCAAATGTCTGACGATGGAAAACCAACTGCTTGTCTAGCCTTCGCTTGAAGTTTTGGGCGGAAATAAACACTTCATTCGTTCCTAAATTTCCTGTAATTCTGAAACCACCTACAACCTTGTAATCATCTAGGATATCCGTAATGCCAGTCTTGAAAAATCCGTTTAGCCCAGGATTATTGAACGATCCACCACCCGTAAAGCGCTGGTAAGTGCTATTCACAAAGGCATTGTCTAATTGAGTTACAACATACTCGCTTCTAAAGGCTACATCGTAATTACGCTGTGGCGGTAGTTGCATTTCTACAGAGACATCTTTAATTGCCTCCAGCGCTGCGTGCAAACTATCAATACGAGCCATCACCTTATCCCTCTTCCTGTCTCTTTTTGATTTGGCAGGTTCGTCAGATAAGATTTTCCCCGAATCATCATCATCAGCAGGCTCCTCATCAAATGAATCGACATCTACATCAAACTGATAATCGTAAATGTTAATCTCACCTGGCTCCCTTGGTACGGTATCTCGCTCTATCGGTTTTTGAGTAATTATCACCGGAGCTGGCTCAGGTTCTTCCAATATAGAAGTTCGCTTTCTCTTTTTCTTCGGAGGTTCGGCTGCCTTGTTTTTAAAGCCAGAAAAGCCAATGTCGGTAAGTACCACAGCTTTTTCAGCGTCTCTATCCTTTACGGTTAATCGGTAATTTCCTTTGGCAAAAATGACTTCAGCAATCTTTCCATGCACCGTATCTACATCATACGTGTTTATGCCTCGAGGGTACTGTGTAAGCGGCTCTGCCCGCGTAAAATAAGAGTAGTGAATACTGGTATCGATGTAGGCAATACTGCTGTCTAGCTTTGCAATATATCTGTTGAACACACCTTTCTCATCACTCAAATAAGACAAACTGTTTCCGTCATATTCCTGTGGTGCAAACTCATCAACAAACGGTGTATTGGTAACCCTTCTGTAGGTCTGTTCCTTCGATTTTCGGTCGTAGATAAAAATGTTGTGGTCTAGATTCTTTGGCAATAGTTTAATATCGAACTGCTTGATTGTATCGTTGGTTCTATCTGAACTAAAAATCACCTTCCGCGATTTGTCAATGAAACGGGCATCAACATCAGTGAAAATATCGTCCGTAAGCTTCTCGTACACGTTTGAGATGATGTTGTAGATATACACATCAGACCGACCCATTTGTACGGCAGTGAACACAAATTCTCTTCCATCGTCCGAATAATCGACTGATAGAATCTTCTCGAAATAGAACAGCTCTCGTTTAACCTGCTTACCCGTTTCAAGGTTATAAAGCACCAACTTAATCTTGCCTTTGTGCTCCGTGATAATGGAAACTAGCTTTCCGCTAGGGTGCCAAGCCAGTATCGGGTAGCTATCGTCCTGCTTGGTATGTGCTCTATATCCTTGCCGATAAATTGTTTTCTTTTTATTGCTTTCAAGGTCCTGCATTTTGACCTTAATCTTCCCCATATCATTCCAAACGTAAACCAACTTTCTCCCATCAGGACTTATCCTCGGCTCATCGATTACGCAATATGGCTGTGGTCTTTTTCGTACTCTGTTTAACGGTTTTCCATCAGGTAAGAACAACTTCCCTTCCTGCTGGTAGTACATGTTATCATAGTAATGCAACCACTCTGCAGCTAAGTTTTTAAGCGAAACACCCAGCACAAAAAGGAAGCCGTTATCTGCATTTCGGCTCACTCTGGTCATGTACAAAATGTTGCTGATAACCGATTGGCCATAGCTCTCCACTACATATTTCCAAATAGAGTGACCTCCATAACGTGCGTCCTTTCCTGTAAGCTGACCAAACTTTTCCCATCGTCCGCTCATCACGGCATCCTTCACCTCATTATTCACATCGGTGTCCCACTCAGTAGATAAATATGACACCAATCCTTCCACATACCATTCTGGCAAATTGAGCAGTGTATTGTTCCTAATTACATCTTTAAAACTGCCGCCATACATCATTTGGTCGAGCATAACTCGGGCAAGACCAGCACGCAATTGTTCTTCATAATTCTTATAATCTCCATCGAAGTAGAGCATCAGTTTTGTGCCCACAATGGAGGTTATACCACCCACATTATACTGCTCATCTGTGACTAGGCCAATGTTGCTCTGCTTCTGCTCCGAAAGCTTGTTGTATATGACAATTTGAATGCGCTTATCTAGCGTATAGTCGAAAGTTTTCTCCAAATCTCGGAGGGCTCT
Organism: uncultured Flavobacteriales bacterium; assembly: GCA_937900875.1. Taxonomy (GTDB): domain Bacteria; phylum Bacteroidota; class Bacteroidia; order UBA10329; family UBA10329; genus UBA10329. The sequence continues at coordinate 32,953 of CALCGD010000195.1, read as the reverse complement.
ATCACTAGCACGCATGGTGTATTCGGCAAGGTTTTCTCCTCCTTGATAGAAATAAACATCAAACCGATCGAAGCGATAAAAGAACCAATCTGTCTTCTCATATTGAACTCGGTTCTTACCGAAATCCATTTGAGAACCATTGTAAAACTGACCAAAAGATGGGGCGCTTATGAGCAGGGGCAATAAGACAAGTAAAGCGGCTTTTGCCGCCTTTGTTCCGTCAATTAAAACCTTGTTGTAAATCTGCCTCATTTTGAAGGGACGTAAAGATACGTTTTGATTGTTCCTGACGACCTCACATTAAGAACCGTCCCGAACTTGAAATAGTATTTTTGCGCCTACTAAAACAGCCATGAACCTAAAAAAGTTTGTTTTTAATCCATTCCAAGAAAACACCTACCTCATTTGGGACGAGGCAAAGAACTGCGCCATTATTGACCCGGGCTGCTCGGATAAGCACGAACGTGAGGAATTAGTTGCGTTCATTGAGCAGCAAGATTTGAAGCCGATTAAGCTTCTGAATACCCATTGCCACATAGACCATGTCTTAGGCAATCGGTTTTTGTCTGAGAAGTACGAGTTGGGATTGGAAATGCACAAATTAGACCTTCCAGTGCTGAATTCCGTGCCTAATTATGGCAAGAACTTCGGCTTCGATACGGGCGAAATGGTGCAGCCATCTGTTTTCTTGGAGGAAGGAGAAACCATTAAGGTTGGTTCTGTTGAGCTAGAAATTTTATTTGTTCCCGGTCATTCGCCTGGTAGTATTTGTTTCTATCATGCGCCATCCAAACAGGTTATTGCAGGAGATGCACTGTTCTATGGAAGCATTGGCAGAACCGACCTTCCTGGTGGAAACCATGCGCAGCTAATCAAGGCTATTAAAACACAATTATTGACATTGCCAGAAGATGTTCAGGTTCATGCCGGACACGGACCTTCCACCAATATTGGATTTGAAAAAAAGAACAATCCGTTTCTTCAATGAGATTGATTTTAGCGGCCTTTTTTGCCCTTTTTTACATTCTTCCAGAAGCCCTGTCGCAGGATCGCAGGCCCATAAAAGTCCTGACATGGAACATCTACATGCGTCCGCATTCTATCACATTTGACGGACAATTTAGACGGGCTAAGGCTATTGGAGACCTTCTTAAAACGGAAGATTATGACATCATACTGTTTCAAGAGGCATTTGGAAAAACTAGCCGAAAGAAGTTACGAAAAGCTTTGGGCGATGCTTATGCGTTTGAAATTGAACCTAAAAACAACAAGAAAACCGTCAATAACGGACTTTGGGTTCTGAGCAAACATCCACTAGAAAAACCCGAACTCATCTTTTTTGATGACTGTCTTGTTAGTGATTGCCAATCTGCGAAGGGGGCGGTCCTGTTTGCGGTTGAAATACGGGGACAATTATATCACTTTATAAATACACATGTTCAGGCAGAAGATGGCAAGGAGTTTGCCTTAGTTCGAGCAAAACAATTCGCATTGATAGACCAGCTTATCTCAGAGAAAGTGACCGATAAACTTCCTGTCTTTCTACTGGGTGACATGAATACCTCAAAGAATGTAGATGAGGAATACAGCGGAATGCTGGCAACCTTGAATGCCACAGATGGCGATGTTTCCGTTATGGACGCTTCTGAATTAAGTGTAGAAGAACCAATTACGTGGGGCTGCGCTAATAACGACCTTATTAAGAAAAAATGGAAAGGTCAAGTTCATCTACTCGACTATGTTCTGCAACGCAATACCGGTTACCTCTTCAAACTAAGACGAGAATTAAAAACCTATACACAACAATGGTCGAAAAAGCGGAAACATCTCTCTGATCATTACGCCATTTCGCTAACCATACTTCCTTAAATTCGAACCGAAATTCACAACCATGACTAGATTAATCACCATCCTTTTCACAGCCTTACTATTCAGCGGGTCTTTGACTGCTCAAGAAATTGACAAACATGAGATGTTTCGCAAAATGATGACAACTATTGAAGGCATCAAAACACTCAGTTTTAGACTGGATAAAACGGAAAGAATTAAAGGCAAAATGATGCCTGGAGCGCAAGATGTAAAGCTGAATGCAAGCCCGTTTAAAGCGTATTTAAAGATTCACATTCCGAATAAGGGTGCAGAAGTATTGTACATAGAAGGTGCAAACAAAGGAAATTGCAAGGTAAACCCAAATGCCTTTCCGTACATGACGTTGAACTTAGATCCCGATGGAGACATCCTTAGAAAAGACCAGCATCATAGCGTAAAAGAGCTTGGTTTTAAATACACTGGAGACCTTTTAAATTATGTTTACACCAAGTACAAAAGCAAGATTGACGAATTCGTCACAATAAATGGTGAGATAATGTATGATGGTCGGAAGTGTTTGAACGTGACACTGACCAATAAGGAATACAATATTGAATCTTACACCGTTCTACCGGGCGAGGACATCCTTAAGATTGCCCGTAAGCTTAGATTAGATGAATACGCCCTTTTGGAATTGAATAACATGAAAGATTTTGACGATGTGAAAGCAGGACAAAGCATCAAAGTAATGAACTCGCTTTGCAAGAAAATTGAGATGTACATAGATATGGAGACGTTCCTCCCTTTATATCAAAAATTATATGACGAAAAAGGTTTGATGGCCACCTATGAGTATACTAAGCTTAAGATAAACCCACATTTTCACGCAGAAGAATTTACAGAGGACTACGAGGGATACAAATTCTAATGTTTGAACTCTGAAGTTTGGTGCCTAACTTCGCGGCTCGTTCTTTATTTATTCTTATCAAGAAAGACTGAGGGATAAGGCCCTACGAAGTCTTGGCAACCCCTGAAAAGGAAGGTGCCAAATCCTATTCTCCGCGTAAGCAGAGAAAGAGATAAGCAAAATGTGAGAACATTTATAAACTGAACAAACAGGGCCTTCAACGAGTAATCGTTGGAGGCTTTTTTATTGGATTGAAATGAGCAACAGAACCGAATTACTAGAGAAAGCCCTGAAAGAACGAATACTCGTTTTGGATGGTGCTATGGGAACAATGATTCAACGGCATAAGCTGGAAGAAGAAGATTACCGCGGAGAATACTTTAAGGATGCCGAGAAGCCATTAAAAGGAAACAACGACCTTCTTTCTATTACCCGACCTGAGATTATCAAGGATATTCACAGACAGTACTTCGAAGCTGGAGCAGACATTGCCGAAACCAACACGTTTAGCGGAACCACTATAGCCCAAGCAGATTATGGCTTGGAAGATGCAGTGTACAAGATCAACTACGAATCGGCTAAAATTGCACGCGAAGTAGCCGATGAGCTCACAGCAAAAGAACCACACAAACCACGTTTTGTGGCGGGTGCCATGGGACCGACAAACAGAACGGCTTCCCTTTCTCCAGATGTGAATGATCCAGGATTTAGAGGCGTAACATTTGACGAATTGCGCATAGCCTACAGAGACCAAGCAAAAGCTTTGATTGAAGGAGGTGTGGACATTCTTTTAGTTGAAACCGTATTTGACACACTCAATGCAAAAGCAGCTCTTTTCGCAATTGACGAATTGTTTGATGAGCTCGGTTTCCGCATTCCAATCATGGTTTCAGGGACAATTACCGATGCAAGCGGAAGAACCCTTTCTGGTCAAACAGCAGAGGCATTCTTAATTTCTGTGTCTCACATTCCGCTGATGAGTATTGGCTTTAACTGCGCCTTAGGTGCTTCGCAGCTGAGACCGTATCTGCAAGTGCTTGCTGCAAAATCTCAGTACAACGTGAGCGCACATCCAAACGCAGGTTTGCCTAACGAATTTGGAGAATACGATGAGACGCCAGAAATGATGGCGGAACAGATAGAAGACTTTCTTCGTGAAAACCTAATAAACGTAATTGGCGGTTGCTGCGGAACAACTCCTCCACACATTAGGGCTATCGCTGAAATAGCGGCACAGTATCAACCGCGAGTTGCAAACCAAGAAGTAGAAGCTTAATTAATGAAAATTCCTCCTTTACAACTGAGTGGTCTTGAGCCATTAACAGTATTTGCTGGTTCCAATTTTATTAATGTCGGGGAACGAACCAATGTCACAGGCTCACGCATGTTCCTTCGGCTTATCAAGGAAGATAAGTTCGATGAAGCCCTAGCGGTTGCTCGCGACCAAGTTGAAGGCGGTGCGCAGGTGCTCGACATCAACATGGATGAGGGAATGATTGATGGTGCAGAGGCTATGGTGAAATTCCTGAATCTGCTTGCTGCAGAACCAGACATTTCGCGTATTCCAATTATGATTGATAGCTCCAAGTGGGAGATTATTGAGGCAGGATTGCAATGTGTTCAAGGGAAATCGGTGGTTAACTCCATCAGCCTAAAAGAAGGCGAAGCGCAATTTATTGAGCACGCTAAAAAGATTAAGCGATATGGTGCCGCCACAGTGGTTATGGCATTTGATGAAAATGGACAAGCAGACAGCTACGAGCGCAGAATAGAAATATGTAAGCGATCGTATGATGTGTTGGTAGACAAGGTTGGTTTTCCTGCACAAGACATCATTTTCGACCCAAATATTTTCCCTGTTGCAACGGGAATGGACGAGCACAATAATAATGCTGTAGACTTTTTCAATGCCACTAAATGGATTAAAGAAAATCTTCCAGGAGCCAAGGTGAGCGGTGGAGTAAGTAACGTTTCGTTCTCGTTTAGAGGAAATAACCCTGTTCGAGAGGCGATGCACTCTGCCTTCCTGTATCATGCTATTCAGCATGGAATGGACATGGGAATTGTGAACCCAACCATGTTGGAGGTTTATGATGAAATTCCAAAGGAGTTGTTGGTAAGAGTGGAAGATGTTTTGCTCAATCGGAATGAGAATGCAACCGAGGCACTTTTAGAATTTGCTCAAACCTTTGTTGGAACAACTAGAGAAAGAGTTGAGGATTTATCGTGGAGAGAAGCGCCCGTAGAAGAGCGCCTATCGCACGCCTTGGTAAAAGGAATGGCGGATTATGTTGAGGTGGATGTGGAAGAAGCGCGTCTGAAAGCCGAAAAGCCACTGCATGTAATTGAAGGGCCGTTGATGGCTGGAATGAACATCGTGGGCGACCTTTTTGGTGCTGGAAAGATGTTCTTGCCACAAGTGGTAAAGAGTGCGCGAGTAATGAAGAAAGCGGTAGCGTATTTGCTTCCATATATGGAACAAGATGCTGACGGAACAGCATCCAAATCTGGAAAAGTCTTGCTTGCAACTGTAAAAGGAGACGTTCATGATATCGGTAAGAATATCGTTGGGGTTGTGCTTGCATGCAACAATTACGAAGTGATTGACCTAGGCGTGATGGTTCCTGCTGAGAGAATTCTGAAAGAAGCCAAGGAGCAGAAGGTGGATGTGATTGGGCTGAGTGGTTTGATAACACCATCATTGGACGAAATGGTGCATCTGGCCAAAGAGATGGAGCATGCTGGGTTTGACATTCCGCTATTGATCGGTGGTGCCACTACATCTCGCGTTCACACAGCGGTTAAGATTGAAGAGAAATACAAGCGCGGACAAGCAGTTCATGTATTAGACGCTTCCCGTTCGGTAACGGTGGTTGAAAGTTTACTGGGAAGCAAGAAAGAAGCCTTTGTTTCCAACCTTAAGGAAGAATACGCACATATGCGTGAAATGCATGCTCGTAAGCGTGCGGATAAGCAATTTGTATCGCTAGAAGTTGCTAGAGAAAACAAGTTCAAAATCGATTGGAAGCAGGAAGATATTCAAGCTCCAAACAAATTGGGATTGACGGAGTTCAAAGACTTCCCACTGAGCGAATTGGTGGAATACATAGACTGGACACCATTCTTCCAAACATGGGAGTTGGCTGGGCGTTACCCAAAGATTTTGGAAGATGACGTTGTGGGAGATGCAGCTACGAAAGTGTTTGCCGATGCACAAGCAATGCTCAAGCGTATTATTAATGAGAAATGGCTGACTGCAAACGGGGTTGTAGGTATTTGGCCTGCAAATGCTGTTGGTGACGATGTAGAACTCTACACAGACGAAAGCCGTTCAGAAGTGCTTTCTACGATTCATTCATTGCGACAGCAATCTAAAAAAGCCGCTAGTGTGGCTAACCTGGCCTTAGCAGATTTTGTTGCTCCTAAGGGAACGGGATTACAAGATTTCATGGGTGGATTTGCGGTCACATCTGGATTAGGAATCGAGAAAAAACTAGCTGAATTTGAAGCCGATCATGATGACTATAACTCCATCATGCTAAAAGCCTTAGCCGATCGATTAGCAGAAGCATTTGCGGAGAAGTTGCATGAAGTAGTCCGAACAGAAACTTGGGGGTATGATTCTGCTAAACTTTCCAATGAAGAATTGGTCAGAGAGAAGTATCGTGGCATACGCCCAGCTCCAGGCTATCCTGCATGTCCGGATCATACTGAAAAACCAGAGTTGTTCAGATTGCTTAATGCAAGTTCTATTACTGGAATGACCTTAACTGACAGCCTAGCAATGATGCCAGCGTCATCAGTTAGCGGTTTCTATTTTGCACATCAGGAAAGCAAGTACTTCGGATTAGGGAAAATTGAAAAGGACCAAGTGGCAGATTACGCTGCGCGGAAAGGAATGGAAGTAAAGGAAGTAGAAAGGTGGTTAAGTCCTAATTTGAATTACGACTAACCGTGTTTCGCTTTTTTCTTTGCTTTTAATCCTCGAAATATTTCGGTGAACAGGATGTTTAACCTTATTTGGTAATAAGGTGAGTTGAAATTCTCTTTTACCTGCTTGTTTCCTTTTAATAAAACCCTGTAGCCTAGTCCTACCCCAAAGCCAACCCATTCGGTGAAAAGGTAGTCAACAGCAACACCCGCTTCCATAGGGATTATTAGGTCATTTGCGAAACGGTTGGACTCGTTGCTTTTGTAATATGTCTCCCCAAAACCAATTTGGACTGGAACAGAAAGAGTCCAATCGTCTTCTTTATAAAAGCTATAGTCGACATAGCCAAACGCGTAACGCATTCGAGGCTGAGCTTTCGGATCAGTCAAGCCATAATCGGAAGCCTTGTAAAGCTTAGAATCAATTTTTGTGAGGGTCCAATAGTATCCAATGCCACACCGAACAGGGAATTTAAACTCAAACCCCGCTCTTATCCCAAGCATAGTAACGTGGTGTGTTTGAAAGAATGTATTTCGAGTTTCAATTTTAGCAAGAAACTTAATCTTACCATTTGTCTCCTGTGCCCAGCCAAAAAGGCTAAGCGTGACAAAAGCTGATATTAGAAGTTGGCGCTTCACGGCAAAAAAAATGTCCTTAATTACTTAAGGACATTTTTAGACTAATTATTGTTGAATCAATGAATATCTTCTTCTCCTTCCTTAAGTGGAACCGTTTGAGGAATAAAATCGTCATCTGCCCCAGGCTTGCTATAATCATAAGCCCAACGATGAACTTCAGGAATAGCACCTGGCCAGTTTCCATGTCCAGGGTTTAGCGGAGTAGTCCACTCAAGGGCGTTTGATCGCCATGGGTTTAAGCTTGCCTTATGCCCACGAAAAATGCTGTAGAAGAAGTTAAAAGCAAATATGAATTGTGCAATGGCTCCTAAAAATGCGAACATGCTTATACTCACATTGATATCTTGTAATGCATCAAACAACGGAAATGCTTCGTTTGAATAATACCTTCTTGGCACACCTGCTAATCCGATAAAGTGCATTGGAAAGAACACTCCATAAACAGAAACTACAGTCAACCAGAAGTGTACATAACCCAATTTCTTGTTCATCATCTTTCCATACATTTTTGGGAACCAATGATAAACTCCAGCAAACATTCCGAAAATGGCTGATGCTCCCATTACAATATGGAAGTGGGCTACAACGAAATACGTGTCGTGTACGTTTATGTCTAGAGCAGAATCACCAAGAATAATTCCTGTTAAACCCCCTGTCACAAATGTTGATACCAAACCAATGGCGAACAACATGGCAGGCGTGTAAACGATATTTCCTTTCCAAAGCGTTGTGAGGTAGTTGAACACCTTTACTGCCGATGGGATAGCCACAAGCAAGGTTGTAAATGTGAACACAGAACCCAAGAATGGATTCATTCCAGTAATAAACATGTGGTGACCCCAAACGATAAAGGATAGGAATGCAATAGCTAGCATCGACCCAACCATTGCTTTGTAACCAAAGATTGGCTTTCGTGCGTTGGTAGATATAATCTCAGAAGTAATTCCAAGCGCAGGAAGCAAAATGATATAAACCTCAGGGTGGCCTAAGAACCAAAAAAGGTGCTCGTACAAAATTGGGCTACCACCGGTGTGTTCTAGTGCTTGTCCACCGATAAATATATCTGACAAGTAAAAACTCGTTCCAAAACTTCTATCGAAAATCAAGAGTAACGCTGCCGACAACAAAACCGGAAAAGAAAGAACTCCGAGAATTGCAGTGATTAGAATGGCCCACATTGTGAGTGGCAACCTTCCCATAGACATTCCCTTAGTTCTAAGGTTAACGATTGTAACGATGTAGTTAATACCACCTAACAGAGACGATACGATGAACAACGCAATACTAACCAACCACATGGTCATACCCAATCCTGAACCAGGAATTGCCTCTGGCAATGCGCTTAATGGAGGATAAATGGTCCATCCTGCAGATGCTGGTCCTGTCTCAATAAACACAGAAGCAACCATAATTACGGATGACGCCAAGAAGAACCAATACGATAACATGTTCAGGAATCCTGAAGCCATGTCTCTAGCTCCCACCTGAAGAGGAATAAGCAAATTTGCAAATGTTCCCGTCAATCCTCCGGTAAGAACCATAAACACGATGATTGTACCATGGAGAGTAACAAGAGCCAAATACATATTCGGGTCAAGAATTCCATCCTTACCCCAATCGCCCAAGAGTAATTCAATTACTTTAAACGACTCACCGGGCCATCCAAGTTGTAGACGGAAAAGCATAGACATGGCCATTCCGATAAACCCCATGACGATAGCAGTAATCAAAAACTGCTTAGAGATCATCTTGTGATCCTGACTGAACACATAATGAGTCCAGAAATCAGGCTTCGCGTGATGGTGATGCGCGTGGTCTGCGTGTGCTGCGTGATCTGACATCTTTATTCTTTAAAGCTATTAATGAGCGGCAGGATCCGCTGATTCGTTTTCTTCGGTATGCTCTTCTTCTGCTACTTCTGCAACTACAACCGCTGCTTTTTCTTTCGGAGCATTAGTTTCGGCAAATGTCTTTTTATCAGCTAACCAAGCTGCGTAGTCTTCTTCAGACTCCACAATAATGTCCATTTGCATGTTGTAGTGAGCCGCACCACAAATCTTGTTACATAGAAGAAGATAGTTGAAATCCTCATTTCCTGTAATTTCCTTCATCTCCTTGGTAGTAGTTGTTGGAACCATGTGTAGTTGGGTAGTCATTCCTGGCACACAATTCATCTGTGCTCTGAAATGAGGCATATAAGCACTATGCAACACGTCTCTAGAATGGAACTTGAATACAATCGGCTTGCCTACCGGAATATGAAGTTCGCCTCTCACAATCTTATCATCATTGGCTGCTGGATCTTCAGAGCTGACGCCAAGAGGGTTATCGCTTGTAATTAGTCTGTACCCAGATTTTCCAAGAACATTATCTCCTCCTGCATAGCGTGCCGACCAGTCGAACTGTTTTGCATAGAGTTCAATTTCAATTGCATCATCAGGTGCATCGCCTGTGATTTGCTGCCAGATACTTAGCCCGTAAACAATCAATGTTGTAAGAACGATAGTTGGGATAACCGTCCAAATCATCTCAAGCTTGGTGCTGTGAGCAAAGAACGTTGCTGTTCTTTCTTTCCTGTAGTAATACTTGTAAGTAAAGACCATAAGAAGGATATGGCACAAAAAGAACATTGGTCCAATAATCATCCAAGTGATGTTCATTAGCTGATCTGTAACCACCCCGTGTTCCGATGCAGATACTGGCAGCATAAGGTCTCCCCAAGCAAAAACCCCATACACCACGAAACTTAACCAAGCAAAGATTCCAACCACAAACAATTTTGCTTGTGTACGGTTATCACTGTCAGTAACAGCAGAAGGGTCTTCCCCTTTCAAATCAGTACTAAGTTCCAAAACTCGTACCACTTTCGCCAAAACCAAAATGGCGAGAATTAGAACTATTACAATAAGCAGATTAATCATTTCTCAATTCTTGTTACCGAATTATTCAGCTTCTGATTATACATGGTGATGTTTTGCCTCATCTAAATATGGATGATTCTTAGCAACCAATGGTGCCTTTGACAGTGCGTTGTGTACTACGAATAGGAACATGCCCAAGAAACCTAGGAACATACCAACTTCAAGGATACCAACTCCCCAATCGGCTTTCACAGCTCCGGGCATAACCATTTGAAATACATCAAACCAATGACCAACGATGATAATTACACCTGCAATGGTCATCATATTAAAGCTTCTCTTAGCCGATTTATCCATAAGAAGAAGCATAGGAAGTGCTAGGTTCAATACTGGTAATGCCGCCCAAATTACAAGGTAGTTTTCCCATCTGTCGATAAAGTACGTCACCTCTTCAGGGATGTTTGCATACCAAATCAGCATGAATTGTGAGAACCATAGATATCCCCAAAACACCGATGCTCCAAACATGAACTTACCCAAATCCTGAATATGTTCCTGATTGATATGTTCTAAATATCCGTTTCTCTTTAGAGTAATAACGATTAAGGCAAACATTGTAATGCCCGACACAAACATGGTTGAGAAATTATACCATCCAAATAGGGTGCTAAACCAATGTGTGTCGATAGACATCATCCAATCCCAAGAAGAGGTTGATGATGTAACTCCGTAAAACACAAGGAAAGCAGCAGCTACACCGTAGCTCTTTTTATGGATACCAACACCTCCTTCTAAATCTTCCTTAATTGATGACTTTCTAAAGAATACGGTGAAAGCAATCCAAATAAACACATAAGCAACCGATCTTGCATAGAAGAAAGGCTCATTCAGGTACGCTGCCTTTCCAGCAATAATAGAATCATAATGATCGCTGTTAGGGTCCATCAAATCTGGATCCATCCAATGATAGATGTGGTGCAAATGAAAGTTATGACTTCCTGCAAAAAGAACGAGCAACAAAATCGGACCTCCAATCAATAGAAATTGTGATACCGCCTCAGGAATTCTCTTAAAACCAGAAGACCAACCCGCCTCAGAAACATACTGGATTGCCATCCACAATGTTCCCATTAGACCTATGCCTACAAAGAAGTACGAGTTTACCAACAAATTAGCCCAGATGCGCTGACCCGGAATTTCTGTTAAAACCGCATACACTATAGCAAGAACGCCTACGCCTACAAGGCCAAGGGTTAATCGTTTAGTGCTTGATTTAAATGTATAATCCATTACTGGCTACTGTTTCTCTGTTTTAACTATAGCTTCTGAAGCTCTTGGATGTAATGTATAACCTTCCACCGCTCTTCTTTGGTAAGCTGCGATGCGTGTGATCCCATTAATCCTTTTCCGTAAGTAATTGTATGGAACATTTTGCCTTCCGGTAATTCCTTCAATGCAGGTCCATTGTACGCTGGTGGTGGTGGAAACTTTCCAGTTTCGATTAACTGTCCATCACCTTGTCCTTCTTTACCGTGGCAATGCATACACATTTTTTCATATATCGCTTTCCCTTCGGCAGAAGTTGTTTCTGTCTTTTGGATTGGACTTTTCACTTCCTCTCCTGCAGCAATATATCCATCCAAATTATTTGGATAGGCATATGGCAAAGCATTTACAATACTTGCAGTAGCGGGCCACTCTCCTCGAGTAATAGTTCCTGCCACCGGTAATTGGGCTGTCATACTATCCTTAAACACTGGATTAGCGCTGTAAGTCTCATAAGATGGCGAACGGTACATGTCTGGCATATACTCTACTCCAGGGCTATTTGGATCGGTAGTACACGAGCTAATTAGCATAACCATGCAAAACATTGCGGCTCCTACCAGCGAAATATTATATTTCAAGGCCTTGTTCATTTTTGAGTTATTTCCTCTGCTCCAGTTGACTTAAGAATTCCTTCAATCTCTTCAGCACTCATTGAGTTTTCACTCAAATCAATCTGAATCAAAAACTTATCGTCTGTAGTTCTCAAATCTGGATTCCAACTTTTCTTTCCTGGATAAATAGTGTTCCTCATGAAATAAGTCACTGCCATGCCATGTGAAGCACAAAACACCGTCATCTCAAAAGTTACCGGAATAAATGCTGGCAAATTCTGAAGTAGCGAGAAGTTTGGCTTACCTCCGATGTTCATAGGCCAATCCATTATCAGGGTAAACCAGAACATGAAGAGCGCCAATCCCATTCCAACAAGACCGTATATAAAACCGGCAATATGCAACCGTGTAGGTGGAACCCCGATTACTGGGTCAATTCCGTGTATTGGAAATGGAGAGAATACATCTTTTACGTGTACTCCTTTGCTCACTAACTCCTTTGCAGAAGCAAGCAAGATTTCCTCATCTCCAAACAGACCGTGTATTTCTTTTGTGCTCATTGTCAGTCTATTTCTTGTATTGAGATCCAGTAGATTTCAAAATAGATTTCACTTCTGCTATCGGTAATACAGGAAAGGTCCTCGCATACAATAGAAAGAAGGTGAAGAAAATTCCGATGGTACCTATGAAGATGCCAATATCAACCCAGCTTGGGTAGAACATAGACCAACTAGATGGCAGGTAATCTCTATGCAAAGAGGTTACGATAATCACAAATCGCTCGAACCACATGCCTATGTTTACCACAATAGATAAGATAAAAGTGAAGGTGATATTTCTTCTCAATCTCTTAGACCAAAACAATTGAGGGCTGATAACATTACAGCTCATCATTGCCCAGTAAGCCCACCAGTAAGGACCCGATGCTCTGTTTAAGAATGCGTACTGCTCGTAAGCCACACCAGAATACCATGACATGAAGAGCTCAGTAATATAAGCTACACCTACAATAGACCCTGTAAGCATAATAATCTTGTTCATCAACTCAATGTGGTTGATAGTGATGTACTCTTCTAGGTTTACCACCTTGCGCATCACGAGCATAAGTGTGAGTACCATCGCAAATCCTGAAAAAATTGCCCCAGCCACAAAGTACGGAGGGAAGATTGTTGTATGCCATCCTGGAATTACCGAGGTGGCAAAGTCCATAGATACAATAGTGTGTACAGAAAGCACAAGAGGTGTTGCCAAGCCAGCAAGTACCAATGAAATCTCCTCAAATCGATGCCATGCTCTAGCATTTCCACTCCAACCAAACGACATGATAGAGTAAACAGTTTGAGAAATTGGTCGTGAGGCTTTCTCCATTCTATCTCTAATTGTTGCGAAATCAGGAATAAGACCAATGTACCAGAACACAAGAGAAACACTGAAATACGTAGAAATTGCGAAAACGTCCCAAAGTAGTGGAGAGTTAAAGTTTACCCATAACGAACCAAATTGGTTTGGCAATGGTAGTACCCAGTATGCCATCCAAATACGCCCCATGTGAATTCCAGGGAAGAGTGCTGCACAGATTACCGCGAAAATGGTCATTGCCTCTGCCGAACGGTTAATTGCCATTCTCCATTTCTGACGGAACAATAGAAGTACCGCTGAAATCAACGTTCCAGCGTGACCTATACCAACCCACCAAACGAAATTGGTTATATCCCAAGCCCATTCAACGGTCTTGTTCAATCCCCAGGTTCCAATTCCAACACCAATTGTATACATGATACATCCAACCCCCCAAAGCATGGCGGTTAATGCAATTGCAAAGGCTATCCACCATTGTTTGTTGGCTTTACCTTCAATAGGTTTTGCTATGTCATTGGAAATATCGTGGTAGGATTTATCTCCTAATACGAGTGGTTCCCTAATCCAAGCTTCGTGACTCGACATTTATCTTGCTTTAGTCTTAATTAAGCTTCGTTTTCGACTACGTTTCTCACCTTAGTCATGTAGTAAACGTTTGGTTGAACGCCTACCTCTTCTAAAAGGTGATAACTTCTTTCATCTTTTGCATTTCCTGCTACCCAGCTGTCCTTGTCATTCAAATCACCAAATACAATGGCATTTGTAGGACAAGCCTCTGCACAGGCACTTTGCACTTCTTCATCAGCAACTTTTCTACCAGCTTTCTTGGCTTTCAATTTGGCTGCTTGAATTCCTTGTATACAGAAGCTGCACTTTTCCATTACCCCTCTATCTCTTACCACAACATCTGGGTTCAAGACCATTCTGCCAAGGTCATCGTTAGCCGGATTTTTGCTGAAATCCTGGCTTCCATTGTGATACTGGAACCAATTGAATCTTCTAACCTTGTAAGGACAGTTGTTTGCACAATAACGAGTACCGATACAACGGTTGTACGTCATCATGTTCATTCCTTCGTTGCTATGCGTAGTGGCCGCAACTGGGCAAACAGTTTCGCAAGGAGCGTGATTACAATGCTGGCACATTACTGGTTGAAAAGCAACCTGAGGTTGCTCTGCAGCAGCCTCCATTGCTGTAAACTTGTCAATCGCACCAACTCCTTCGGCTTTCGCTTTTTCCTCTGTCATGTCAGAAGTATAGTACCGGTCAATACGTAACCAGTGCATATCTCTTCCTCTTCTTACCTCTTCTTTACCAACAACAGGAACATTATTTTCTGAGCCACAACCTGTCACACATGCACCGCAACCGATGCATTTGCTCAAGTCCACAGACATTCCCCATCTATGACCACTTCCAATCGCGTGATCATCCCAAAGGTTAACCTTATTTGCTGCTACATACGGATTGCCATGCGAAGCTTCTGCGTGTGCATCTTCTTCGTGACCATGTCCTTCATCATCATGTCCGTGATCATCGCCATGACCATGGCTTTCTTCTTTCTTAGCTCCTGCGCTACTTACATATAAAAGTGCATCGGGATTTCCTGCTTTAGGATCAGCTTTATATTCGCTTAGAGTTGTTTCTTTAAGAATAGCAGACCGGCCCATCAATGTATGATGAGATTGTGTTTGAGCTATTTCGTGCGTTTCATCAGTCTTAGAAACTGTTACCGCACCAACGGTAAACGACCCATGAGCCACAGAAAACGCGTTCACTCCAACCTCATTTCCGCAAGCTCCAGCTGCAGTTCTACCGTATCCAACAGCCAAGCCAATGGTTCCTTTCTTTTGTCCCGGAGAAGGATAAACAGGAGCCTTAATTTTAACATCGTTCACTGATATCTCAGCCACATTCGCCATGAAATCACCTCTTTCTAGACGGCTAAAACCGTTAGCGATCATATCAGATGGCGACATCATTATGTAGTTATCCCAAGTAACTCTAGAGATAGGATCTGGCAATTCTTGCAACCAAGGGTTGTTTGCCTGAGAACCATCTCCCATACCGGCCTTAACATAAAGCTCTAACTCGAAATCGCCAGTAGTGCTTTTCTTAATAGACCCAGCCGCTGCATTTACATCACCTGCAAATTCAGTAACCACCCCTTCTGATGAAGCATCAAACACACCATTAAACAATGCCGTATTAAAGAAGTCGTTGAATAACATGCTAGCATTTGAACTTGCAGCATGAATTCCAGCCCAATTAGACTGGATATAGTTGTAGTAACTAGTATCGTTTCCACTCCACTTCAATAACGATTCTTGAAACTGTCTCGTTTTGAAGAGTGGTTGAATTGTTGGTTGAGTAAGGCTGTAGCTTCCAGCTTTAGGTTCTGAGTCATTCCAACTTTCCAGATAATGATTATCTGGACAAAGATATGCAACACCTGCTGCAGTTTCGTCTAACCTATCTGCAAATGAAACTGTTAGACCAACCTTAGCCAATCCAGAATTAAACGCAGCGGCATCTCCATAAGAATAGCTTGGATTTACCCCGTGCATTAGAAGTGCACCAACCTTGCCAGCGTTCATATCGGCAATTAACTGAGTCATTTCTGAGTCAATTCCTGCCTTAACGTATAATGGTTTAGCGATATCTAAAGTTGAGCCGTAGTTGCCAAGTAGATTATTGATAGCATTTACAATTGTTTGAACTCCAGCGTCATTAGAGTTAGATACAACAATGCTTTTGCCCTTAGCCCCCACCAATTCCTTAGCCGCCTGAGAAAGAGCACTTTCGTATTCAGAATTCCCTCCACCAACGGTGTTTCCACCAGTAGCCTTGGCAACTTTATTGTATAGGCTAATAATCGCCTCTGCACTTTCAGATGGTTTTATCGCAACTCTTACATCAGCGTTACTACCTGCAAGCGACATGTTAGACTCAAATTGGAAATGACGTGACATCTTTCCGCCTTTGGGGTCTCTCATTTTTCCATAACCAACAGCATTTGCTGCGCCATTAGGAAAACCTGCAATAAAGTCGGCACCAAAACTTACCACAACATCTGCAGAAGCAAAATCATATGCGGGAAGCGCTTTAACGCCAAAACAAGCCTGATTTGCTTCCAATGAACCCGAAGCGGATAGCGCATCATACGTTACGTGCTTCACGCCTTCACCATACTTGGTAGCAAATTCAGCAATAGCCTTCTTGGCAGAAGGGCTGATGATTGTTTCTGTAAGTAGAACGATAGAACCGCCCGCTTCGCCTAGCTTAGCAAGTGCTTCGCCTATTTCTTTATCTACCGTTTCCCATTCAGACGCTTCTCCAGCCTTCATTGGGCTCCCAGCTCGAGCGGAATCATAAAGAGAAAGAACCGAAGAGTTTACTCTAGAATTAATCGCCCCAGAAGTAACTTTAGAATTCTTGTTTCCAACAATTTTAATTGGTCGCCCCTCTCGTGTCTTCACAAGAATACTCGCGTAATCCGTGCCATCAAAGAAGGTTGACGCATAATAATTAGGAACACCTGGGGTGATTTCCTCCGGCTTGTTCAAGTAAGGAATCGCCTTGTTTACAGGAGTCTCGCAAGCCGCTAAAGTGGCGGCTCCGACACTAAACCCTAGAAACTTCAGAAAATCCCTACGCTTGGTAGTTCCCTCGTCCAGGTTCTCGCTTTCCAATAAATGTTCTGCGGATGTCGCAGGCGTAAATTCGTTTTCAGCACTTTCCTGAAACTCAGGAGTGTTGTGAAGCTGATCTAGCCCTGTCCAATATATTTTGGTTTTGCTCATGTTAGAGGCTTTTCCAAAAATCTTTATTCGTTATTAATAATGACACTTAGCACACTCCAAACCACCAATTCGCTCTACAGTAACTGGGTTACCATCGTGCCAAGCCGGAGTTCTTTCGTGTAAGTCTTCGTAGTACTCGTTATTCGCCACTTGCACAGAAGTTGTCCTGTGACAGTCAACACACCAACCCATAGTAAGAGGTGAGTGTTGCTCGGCAACTCCCATTTCTTCCACAGCCCCATGGCATTTCTGACATTCAATCTTACCTACAACTACGTGTTGTGAGTGATTGAAGTAAGCTAAGTCGGGTAGATTATGAACCCTAACCCATTCTATCGCTTTCGGACTGTCTCCATAAACTTTCGTTTCTGGATTATAATCCAACGCAGCATAAATTTTTGCAATTTCCACTGTTCCGCTTGGCCCTTCGCTAACGTATGAGTGACAGTTCATACAGACATTTAAAGACGGAATTCCTGCAGTTTTTCCTTTTTCAGCGCTCGTATGGCAGTAAACGCAATTAATACCGTTCTGACCAGCGTGAATTTTATGAGAAAATGCAATTGGTTGTTCAGGCTTATACCCTTGATAAACTCCAATCTCCATCAACTCGATAACTCCCCATCTTAAGAAAGCAAGTGTAGCTACCAATAAAATAACCCCAGTCCAACCGCGGTTCATATTCAACCAATTGGTAATTGAACCCCAAGCACCTAACTCTTCTGGAGCAGTTTCGCCCGTTTTCTCACTCAACAAAGAAGTAAGCGACTTCCTTACACTGCTTAGAATTACTACCAATACCAATAGCAAACCAGCAATAGCCAGCAATACGTTTCGCAATGTATTTTCATCTAACGAACCTGATTCACCTTCAACTGGACCAGCAGCAGCCTCAACAGCTACTTCTTTCGGAGCTGGAGGGTGAGCTATGTAATCTAAAATCGCATGAATATCACCTTCTTCCAAATAACCAAAAGCGGTCATTGCAGTAGGGCTGAATTCCTTAATGGTGTTAGCATAAGCGTCTCCGCTAGCAATCATCCCATCAGGGTTTTGCACCCAACCCACAATCCACTCACGTGATGGAGCCCGATCTTCGATTCCTGCCAGACCAGGACCTATTAAGGCCTTGTCTGATGCAAGGTGACAGGTGGCACAGTTTTGTTTGAAAAGCTTTTCTCCATCCTGTGCTGTAGCACCGAATGCCGCAAGCAAAAGCAGGGATGAAAATAGAATTGAAGCGATTCTCATTGAGCTACTTCTATTTAATTTCTTATCGTTTACCAACGCCTTGATTTAGTTGACTTTTACAGCGTTTTGAGGCTGTTTTTTGGCTGACGCAAAAATAGTACTCAAACAATTGGACGGTAGAATTTTTGTTAAAATATTGCAATTTAGAACCGTTCTAAATAATAGAAGCGTGATTATTGCCGTAATCGCAGTTACAAATGATTTTTCGTTACTTGCCCCTCATGTTTAAGCACATTGGTTTAAGTATAATTCTAGCTGTTTTGGTCAGTGTTTCTGGTCAATCCTATGCTCAGGAATACTTTACTGACATAATAGATTCTACCCAAGTAATTGAACGAGATGTGCGTTTAGACTCTCTGGTAATGAAGCACATTCGTGTAAATAGGGTAAAGGATGGGTTTGACGGATACCGTGTTCAGCTTTTTTCTGGTTCGGGTACAGAAGCACGCTTGCAAGCCAATAATTTGCGGGCAGAATTTATTTCTATTCACCCTAACACCCCTGCTTATCTCATCTACCAAGAACCCAATTTTAAGGTAAGGCTTGGTGATTTTAGAACAGAACTTGAAGCCATTCGATTGCAACGCGAATTGTCCTATCAATACCCCGGGGCATTTGTTGTAAGAGACTTGGTTAAGTTTCCTAAACTGTCCATTGAAATGGAGAAAGAGGTTGAGGAAGAGGGAGAAGTTCCGGGAGAATATATTCCTACGGATTAAAAATCGTCAAACGGTCGGGTGATATCAGAACTAATGCCGAAGAAGAAATAGAGCTCTTCTTTTCTATGAATGGCAGATTGTTCAACTCGAGTGGTTAAACCCGCCATAAGCCGCATATCCCAAGCAGCGTTAAGCACGTATTCGGCTTTAAATTGCCACAGGTATAGTTTGGTGTCCAACCCTTGTATCATTTCATGGTTGTACTCTCCATCGCGCAGCAAATACGATTTGTAAATGTTGCCACCATAACTGACATTATTGGTGTCTAATCCGTAATTGGCATAGATGAATTTGCCCTCAATCAGCCAATTGTCCTTTCTATATCGAAGCACATTTACCGACTCCATAAAATTGGCTCCCATAGGGTGAGCCAAAGACTGATTGTAGTGGCCGTAATTCTGTTCTATTGTAATGTGGGTGTAGGTAAATGGTCGCACCCAATTGAACTCAAACTGATAGAACAAATCTTTTATCCAAAGTAAATTCCAGCCTTTTATCCCTACTTGAAAACCTTGTTTATTTCCCCAAAAACCCTTCTGAACAGTAGAATCATTTTTTGCCGTAATGTTTTTAAACACTTCGCCAAGTAAGAATTCGTCTAGTACAAGTTGTCCATAGAGGTGATTGTTTTTGCCTATTCTGTATCGAAAATCGAAGCCCAGCACAACGTTGTCGGGCGAGTTTACAGAGAACTCTACGGGTCGATAAAAGATGATTGGGTTGATATAATTGAGTTCGAAGCCGCGAACACCTGTAGAATCTGCCCCTTGCCATATTATGCTTTCAAACAAACCAATATTAAAGCGCTTAGCAATGTTTAGAGAGAGGTAATGAAATGTGCCCAGTTTATTTCTAAAAGCGCCTGGTCTCACATCCTTGAAATTGGTAAAGATGTTTACGTACCTCAGTCGCCAAACCCGCGTGTCTAGTTTTAAAAAGGAGTATTGCTCAGCGTTATCTGAGAGAAAAAGCGTTCTGTAACCGTTACCAATAAAGAGTTTATCGTGTCCGGCCTGCACATTAAAATGCTTAGACGGAGAGTACGACAAATAGCCACTTGGGTCGAAAAATGTATTGAAATACCCGTTTTGCTTAAAGTCTCCTTGCCCAGGATTTACATTATTGGCACTCATAAAATCATTTACATGTGCCACGGGCTTAAAAGCGCCTCCACGAATAGAGAAGTGAGCAACAAAGTTTTTTCCAAGGAGCACATCGCCCCTTAAGCCGCCAATAAGCTCGGTGGTGAAACCAGATTGTGTGCCATATCGTGCTACATTGTGGTAAATCGGGTCTATTTCTATCCCAAACCATTTCTTCTTATAATCTAAGAAGTGCCCATCAGAAAACCTGCGCAGAGATGAACTATCACTTGATACAAAAGACTGTAACAGATTAGCTCTAGCCTCCTGAAACTTGGAATCTAGAACAACTGGTCGCACGCTATGATGGGAATTGTAAACTCCACTGCCCATTGGCTCTGCTTGAAGAAAGGTCTCAAGCAAGGGCGAATGCTCGGTTATAAGCCGTTGTGCCTTGCTTTGCAGTGGAAGCCACAAAACCAATCCTATTGTTATTAAGCGAGTTAACCTAAAAATCATGATACAGATTTCTTAAGGTGGTTCTCATACCGAAAAACAGATACACGTTTTTTTCTGTGCTTAATTCGTTCTTAGAAGAACGGTGTCTCAATCCTAAAATAAGGTGAAGGTTAGACGCTCGGTTAACCACGTAAGCCAATTCTAAGGTTTGATAGGTCAGGCTGGTTTTAACTCCCTGTCCAATAGAGTTTCCGTAGGATTGAGCACCCAAAAAAGCATCGGTATCGGGGATGTATACGTCATTACCGTAGTTCCTTCCAATGGAATCTCGACCAACAGAAGCGAATGTAATTCTGTAACTCAGTCTTAAATCGCGCCAGCGATACCCAACTTCACCCACAAACTCGTGGAAATTAGCCCCAAGTGGATGTGCTAACGGTTGGTTGTAATGCGTGTAGCTCTGTAAAGATGATTCATGAGAATAGGTGTACGGTCTAGCTCCGTTGTATTCTAATCTTGCATACAAGCGGTCAATTCCGAAGGCATCGAAAATCTTAAATCCTACTTGCCATCCTAAACGTTGATCTATATATCCGCCCTGCCCAAACTTGGTAAAATCGAGTTCATCAATTGCTAATTGGCCATAAAACGCGGCTTTTTTGAATGGTACATACTTAACGTTTATACCCGCCAAGGCATTATTTCCAGAACCATCATAGGCATACTGTACCGACCTAAATAGCGTAACTGGATTGAAGTAATTCCAATTGAAACCTCCGTTTCCAACGCTATCACCTTTGAATATAACGCCTTCAAACAGGCCCACTTGAACCCTCTTACCAATGTTAACGCTGAGGTAGTGGAAAGAAGCCCACTTTTTCTTAAATCCAGATTCGAAGGTTGAAAACAAGCGCGTGTCTTGTAGTTGCGTGAAGACAAAATCGTACTGAAACTTCCAAAGATTAGTGCTTATTTTGAGATACGGATAGTTATAAGCGCCATCAGAAAGTAGCATAGAACGGTAGCCTTCTCCAACAAACAACTTATCGTGCCCCAACTGAAAGTTGACTGCTTTGATAGGCGAATAAGAGACGTGGCCAGCAGCAATCGAAAAGTCAAATCCCTTGACTTTAACGCCAAGGAACCGATACATGGCGTTGTCAAACTGAAAGTCCTTAACCCGTCCCTCTCCAGGAACGACCTGATATTTGTCTATCCAAGTGTTGAGATAGGGCATGTATGTAGCCTGATTTTCCCAAAATGCTGTGTAAAAAGAAACCGTTTTTCCGATGCTGCCTTTAAACACCAGACCCTTTGTATTAACAGTTAGGCGTTCTTTATTTATTGCATCCCAACCAATTTCAAGGTTCAAAACTGGGTCCACAAAAAATTGATACTTGGCGGAATCTACCCGAAGCAAGCTTTGTCTAAAGAGCTTTCTACCAACCAAAGTTTTAGAAAATTTACTCTTATGATGGTTGATTGATCTTATTGAATCGAATGCACAACTTTGGTTCAACTGCTTAACTCTAAATGGTTTCATTCCAGAATGGAATTCAGAGCCTTTTACATGTAAGTACCCTTCAAACTCTGCGTATTGCGTATGGTTGAAAGGGTGATTGTACTGCTCTTGAGCAAAGCCCGGAACAACACTAATGATTGATATGACTAGAGCAAAAAAGTATCCCAAGCGCATGGTGAATGGCTTGAGACAAAGGTATTACTTCGCTGCAACGAACAACGGTATATCTATTTGATTACAAATCGGACCGGTAACACAAAATACACGTCAACCATCTTACCTGCTTGCTTACCAGGAGTAAAACAATCCAACATTTTAGAAACACGCAGAGCTTCCGCGTCTAACCACGGGTCTAGAGGTCGTACCACTTTGGCATCTCTAAGCTTACCGTCTTTACCAACCACAAACTTGACATAGACCGTTCCCTGCATTCCATTATCCAACGGAACTTTAGGGTACTTGAGGTTTGACATTAGAAACTGCATTAACGCCACATCTCCACCGCAATAAGATGGATTTTCATCAGCCCTGTCGAGCGGTGCTAGAGGTGGGTCTACAACTTCTGGTTCTTCTCCTCCCGCATCCAAACCATCTAAATCTGGATCGTAAAATTCAAGCTTGGTGTCTGACGCCTTTTCTGCGGTTGCGTTATCTGTCAGCTTAATTTCAGACGATTTTTCTACCGGAGGCTTAGGTGGCTCTGGCTCCTTAATCTTTTTCTTGGCATCTGGAAGAATGACGATATCTCCTCTCGGGCTTTCAGGAATATCTGAAATGGGCTCGGAAACGATTGGTTCAACATAGGGTGTTCTCCATTCGAAAGAAACAAGGGTAGCTGAAAGAGCGAACATTAGCCCAGCTGCTAAAAACACAGGACGTCTTTTTTCTATTAGCGCATTTGATAGTCTCATAACGGTAGGAATTAAAAGTTAAGTATGAGTGCACCATATAGCTTGTTTGGCTTTTTAACGCTGAGAGCAAAAGTTTATTGCAAAAAAAATCCCCCTTAACACATAGCTAAGGGGGATTTTGAAGTTTTTTGTTTCGTTCTAGTTAAGAACGTACCGAATAGGAATGGTAAACTGCACAGGTACCGGCTTACCTCTTTGTTTTCCGGGCTTGTAACCTTTAATGGTTTTAACAACTCTAACCGCTTCCTTGTCTAGGAAAGGGTCGGCTCCTCTAACCACTTTTACATCTGTTACATTTCCTGTTTTATCAACGATATAACTCACGTAAACAACACCAGTAATTCCGTTTTCTTTTGCAATTGGTGGGTACTCTACAGACTTGTTAATGTATCCAAGTAAAGCGGCATCTCCGCCAGGATAGTTTGGCATGTCTTCAACAATAGTAAAGAAATCTGGACCGGCTTCTTCTTCTTCCTCTATTACCTCTTCGATAATAGTCTCTTGATCAGCTTCAACGTCCATAATCTCAACTTCTTCCTCTATCTCAACGTCATCTTCCACAATCTCAATTTCCGGAGCAGGCGGTGGGGGTGGAGGAGGTGGGGGTGGAGGATTGTTCATCTCAGTAATAGGAATGATTTCTTCTTCAATATCATCCACTACCAATTTTCCTAGACCGTCAATACCTTTTTCGAAGGTTTTCCATTCGAATGCAGTAAGCACGACAGCTAACGCTACCACGTAACCTGCAAGTAGAAACAGTGATCGTTTCTTCTCTAGGTCAACTTCAGGATTCTTTTTAATCTCCATAATGTTCTTTTAATGGGTCCGTAAATTTAAAATTATTGATGCAATCACAACAATCGCATTTTCACTTATCTAGATGTTGTATTCTCATAGATTCCACAAACCCTTGAATTATTTCTTTTTGAAGCGAGAGATGATGGCAAAACCAATGACAGCGCCTAGTGTATCTGCTAATAAATCCACCCAATCTCCAGAACGCCCGTTTACCCAATAATGTTGGATGAGCTCTAAAATTCCTCCCAAGAATACGCACCAAGCCAAAATTAGTAGGCCAACCCTCAAGGTACTTGGTTTAGCAAAAACAAGGGTCAATAACGCTGCTTCTACCAGAAACAGAATGGCGTGAATGAGTTTATCAACGCCTTCTATTGTTAGCCATTTAAACCGGGGTATACCTGAAGGCTCAGATAGGAGCCCAAAAACAATAAAGGCCGTCCAAAGGACGGCCAGTATTACTTGCATTAATCTTAAATTTTTGGTCAAACTATCCTCCTATCAATTCTTTGTAGGCGTCTGCAGATAATAAATTATCAATCTCAGAAACATCCGACATCTTAATCTTAATCATCCAACCAGCTCCGTACGGGTCTTTATTCACAGATTCAGGATCTGTTTCAATACCAGAATTCATCTCTAACACTTCTCCAGACAATGGCATAAACAAATCAGATACTGTTTTTACAGCTTCAACCGTTCCAAAAACTTCGTCAGCATCTAATGATTCGCCTTCCGTTTCAATTTCTACATAAACGATGTCACCCAACTCGCCTTGCGCAAAATCGGTAATGCCAACAGTGGCTACATCACCGTCTATTTTAATCCATTCGTGTTCTTTTGTGTACTTAAGTTCTGCTGGAATATTCATTGTATCTGATTAGAATTAAACGTTGGCCAAAATTATGTTTTTAGGCAATCTTTCTATCAATCGGCCAAAGTAAATCTCAAACTAAGCCCTGCTGCGTGGTTTTGCGTAGGGAAAGATGAAGACACAACTGGCTCGTTTATAGCTGCATCGTAGAACAGTCTAATGTTGAATCGTTGATTGATAACATAATCGGCATTTACTTTAATACTGATGAGTTTCTGACCTGAAGTAGCCTGATTTACATCCTCATCTATCTTACGAATCATTGTTCTGTTATCTCTCATTGAAAAATCGATTCTGAAATTCAAATCAGACTGAATCTTCTTTTTCCCTTTTCCAAATCTGATTGGAAATTTCACATTCTTGAAAGTGTAACCTGCTCCTACAATGTATTCCTCGCTAGTAACTTCTGTCAACTGATTGTTTGAGAAATTGAGTGACAGCGTTCTACTTGTTTTCACCTCTAACTTGGCTGTAAGGGAGTTTTTAAAGGTGAAATCTAAACTTACTAATGGACTAAACTGCTCGCTGATTGTGATTGTACCGATTTGCAATCTTGGAATAAAGTTGTCACTGCTATCCTTGGTGTTTGGGAAATCTTCTCCGTCTACCAACGCTTCAAAACCTAGGTTGGTTGTAAAGTTGCTTACGCTATACGTTGACCGATATGCATGACCAAGCGTTACGTTACGCGCAATCTTTTTCATAAACGGAATCTTACCAATTCCATCATAATTTATACGCCAGTTTGGTAGCGGAATTCGTGGAAATGGGTTTTGACTAACGCCATCTGCATTATAAACTCCGTAGGCCGATAAGAATGCTGGAATAAGCACTTCTTGCTGAGTTGGACCATATCCTTCTGGGTATTCGCTAAACTCTTCATGAGAACCCAACGTTCCCGGATGATCATCAGCCAGTCGTTGCGCAATTGTTAATCTGTTCGCTTTAAAATCATCAAAAACAGGAGACGAATTATCGTCTCTTGGACGGACAAACGTTGTGTTAATGGTGATGTAAGACATGCTGAAATTACCCGTTGTAACAGGATTGAAGCTAATAGGCGATTGCAAAGCCTCATCCCATCTAAAGAACTCGCTGATGCTTTCAGTATAGGTTCTTGTAGCCGTGAGGTCAATTCTAAATCCATTAATTGGTTCTATCGTGGCTCTAATGTTTAAGGAGCTCGATTGTGTTTGAACCAGCGGATTACTCTGTAGCGTATCATTGGTAATCCAATTACCCCGTATGGCCTCTTCCCTAATATCGTAACCAGTGCTCACATCATCAAAAGCTCGTCCTTGCCAACCGAATAAGAAGGGTACAAAACCACCCATGTTGCTCATTCCATCATCTAGTCCCATGTACTTAGATTTTGGCCTATAGCCAGGAAGCATGGTGCCGTTGGTTTCTGAATACGTAACGTTTACCGACTTCACCATCATGATAAATGAGGCTACACCTTCACCAATTATCTTTCCAATGTTCGGTTTGTTCTCATCTGTCTTAAGGCTGTCTGGCACATTCTCTTTACCACCTGCTTTGGCTTTGTTCGATTTCGATTTTGCTGCTGCTTTTCTTGCCCCAGCAGATCTTCTTTGGTTCTGATTAATCTTTTTTAAGAAAGGCACCTTATTGTACAACTGAGTAAGGTTTGCATTTCCGTTAATCTGCCAGTTTTGCGAGTTCTGTACCGTATTTCCGAAACTCGACTGTGTGAAAGAGCCATCGTCCTGTCGCTCTAGTGGTGCCGCGTTCCACGTGTAATTACCTGTGTAAGATCCAGTGGCAGTAACCCAACTCAAAATTGGAAACTTGTTAATTGGCAGTGTCCAATTTAAAGTTGTGGTGTGGTTATACTGCGTTGTTCGACCTCCTCTTAACACGTTGCTCCAAATAGAATCGCGCATGTGTTCCCAATTGTCAAACTTCCTGTCTACTGGTCCTTCTGGTTCGTCTACCCTACCAAAGTTGAAGGCATCGAACTGAATTTTGATGGCCTTAGTTAGGTCGTATTTGAAATGATAAGACCTGTTCCATAGAAACGACTTCTGGAAAGTAGAGTCAATTTTTATATCGGCATAAGAGGTAGTATTTCTCAGTTGCTGCTCTGTATATCGCCTATCTGCATTGGTTCTAAACCCAAGTCTATTTGGTAGATAATTGAAGTTGAAATCTTTAATTGGACGCCACCAATCTGAACGAAGCATGCTTCTCGACCACTTGTTGTAGCTTTCTTTTCGCTTGGAGTATTTCTCCAATTTATCTTCAGCATCGCTCAACTCTTCTCCCTTCACTTTTGCGCGCTTCAGGCTATCTACTACCGCCTTTTGATTGGCGTGTTTCTCCTGCTGTTTTTCCTTGGTGGCATCAACCATGGCATTTACCAACTTCAATTTGGCAAACGGACGCACATTCTTTCCACTCGGGTTGTAATCGTAATTCATACCTCCACGATAGGTTCGTGTTTCTCGGTATTGGGTGTTTATATCGCGATAATAATCTTGATTGTAGGAGTAGTTGAATCCGAAGTTGGCAGGATCCCAAGGCATTGGTTTTTTGCTCTTGATACCGATTTTAATGTCGGTAAAGTTCATGCTCCTCCGTTTGTTGTATCGCTCGGATTGCTGCTTTAAGGCCGTTCGTGCAGAGTCAGGATTTGCTGAGGTCTCATTTAGGTTTGAAAGCGAAGCCGCCATCGTAATATCAGGGTCGAGTGGATTGTACTCTGGAGTTCCGAAAGTTTCTCCGTATCCTAAATAAATTGGCACGTTAATTCCCCACTTTTTAGGGAAGAACATACCTAGCTTAATCTGTGCAGAAAGGTCGTAGTTGGCAACACTTTCACGGTTTCTTTCGCTTGGCTTACTATCAAATGCGCCAAATCCGAACTTGGTGTAATCAGCAGCACCATTCAGTGTAGCAAAATCGGCAAGCTTCACATTTACCTGACCGTTGGTAGCCCAACCTCCTTTGTTATCGAAATCGGTAAGTCTTAATTCGTTTACCCAAACCTCTACGCACTTAGTAAGACCATCATCGCCATCGTGTGCATTTTCTTTTTTCGGGTTTCTAATTCCAATAATCATCGACTTGATGTTGGCCAAGTTTGGATTACCCTTAATTACAATCTTGTTTCGTGGTCCGTGGTCAATCTCATACCGTTTGGTAATGGAAACTTCAGGGTTTGAGACCAAATCTCTATTTCGTTGCTGCTTGGTTCGGGTAAGCTCCGCGAAATCTAAATCTATGTTGTTTAGCAGAGGCCAAACATCATATCTGTCTGACGAAATATCTTGGCTATAATCTCCCGGAAGAGTAACCGTAAGCGGCACTTCGTATTCGTAATAGTTGTTATCGAAATCTGTTCCTAATCGAAGGAAAACGGTAACATCATCATCATTAAGCAGTTCATCTCCAACCGCCTCGGCATGAATGAACATTTTCAATTTCTTGTACGATCGAATATCGAACTCGGTGTTCTTGTATGCGGCCCTCGCATCGCCATCGGCCAAATCGCAGACTTTAAGCAACAAGGCTTGCTCGTTTAACTGACGAAGCGTGGTATTACTCGAAGGCGTTTGCTGTCTGTCAATTCCTGGAGGGAGGATGTAGTTAATTGGCTCCTTTTCTCCGTTTTCTTCAATGTTTACAACAGAAATGTCGAACGGTGTTTCGTCACTTGGGTCTCCTGGAATGTATTCTCCTGGCTCCTCTAATGAGAATAAATATCTTCTCCACTCTCCCCGCACCAATTCTAATCTTGCAAAACGCGTAACAATAGAATCTTCAAATCCTTTGTAGAACATTCTCATAAAACGGATTGAACGGAAATCTTGAATGTTACCTACAATACGGTCTGGGTCTCTAACCGGAATTTTAAACTGATACCACTTTACTGTAATCGGGTTTCCGTTATCCAATGTACCTCGTCCTTCTACCTCATTGGTAATGTAATTACGCCCAACTACAAGGTCTTCCTTTCTCAAACTCACCTTGTACTGAAAGTAATTTTCAGACTTATTCATGGTGTAATCTCGGTTGATGTCCTCACCATCAGGAATGGTAGTCGAAGATGCTTGGAAAGACGTTCCCGACTGCTCTGCTGTTGGCGAGTTATTTTCTAATCCATTGAACTGCTTGTAACGCTCTAATACAGACGCTTGCTGCGAATCCCATTCATCACTACGGTAGTAGAGGAAGTTGTCAGAAGAGATATCCGAAATCAACTTATCGTAAGCTGCTTGCGTCAAGGTTCCTGTACCTAATCTATCATTCAGTCTCTGAACGTAATTCGAGCTGCTTGTAGTGTGAAAATCTAGCTCCTGCTCATCGTTCATACCATCCAAACCAACATCCTGAAATGGACGGGCTGCGGGGTCGTTATCGAAAACATTAATGATGTTTTGAACACTAGAAACGATTGCAAGGTTTGTGGTGTCGGTAGGGTTTTGGTTAGTTGGAGTTGGGAGTCCGTTTTCAAACGCTTTTTGCCCATCTCGCAAAATATCTTCAGACACGTTACCAATGTTGAAAAAGAGGTCTCCACCAGTATGTGCATTTGAAACATCGTCATGGAAAGGGTCCATCATCCAAAACTGAATAAACTCGATGTTGTTCGACTCAAAGTCGCTGGTTTGAACAGGTCTCATAATACCGCCCCATCTCGATTCTGGGTCGTTCAGTCTTCCGTCTCCATCAACACCCGCAGCTACAACTTGTCCGCTTGGCGTAATACCATCAGCATCATAATTATAGGGTCCTTTTTCGTTTGGATAAAATGCCACATCGAACATTGGTAGGTTCGTTTGCTGATTGGCAATTTGCGATTGCTTATTTGGGAAAATCTCTTGTTCAAGTACCTCTCTAGAGTATTGAATAGATCGGTCCTCTGCCGTCATGTGGTCTGGCGTCAGCGTATTATTTCTGTAGAAAAGTGGGTCAATAATATACCAAGCCAATCGTGCTCTGTTCATACCATTTCCAAGGTCGTTACTTAGCAATCCTTCTGGAAACATGGAAGATTCAGATTGACCTTGTGGCGTACTAGCCAGCACCCAAGACTGTCGGCTTTTAAGGTCGATAAAGTTTACACTTCCCTCAAAGTCATCGATGTAAGCAATACCACCTTTGGTAATGGCTTTTGCGTTGCCCGGAATAAGGTGTGCAAACTCTCCTGCTACCGAAATGGTTGAGATTTCCTTGGTGTTAATCAGCGGAATCTTATCCACCATTTTGGTAAGGAAACGCG
Source organism: uncultured Flavobacteriales bacterium (assembly GCA_937900875.1). GTDB lineage: Bacteria > Bacteroidota > Bacteroidia > UBA10329 > UBA10329 > UBA10329. The sequence continues at coordinate 2,898 of CALCGD010000195.1, read as the reverse complement.
ACTCTGTTCGATAGTTTCCATTCACACCCCAAATGGTGTTGTTAATTGGCTCATCGCCCATGTTTACCTTTTGGGTAAGTGGCCGCTCGCTCAAGTTTAATACAGTAGCCCCAAACACAAGGTCATCGCTAATCTTATAGTCTAAGTGAACCCCACCCAAGGTTTTCTGCTGAATATTGAACAAGGAATTACTCTCAAACGTGGCAGTAATTTTCTGTCCAGATGCAATGATGGCTTCATTGATAATCTTCACTCGGCCCAAGGTGTAGTCTACCGTGTAATCCTGATTTTCTACCAATGTTTGACTGCCGGCAGTTACCCTAACACTTCCCTGAGGAATATTCATTCCACCCAAAGAAATTTCCGAACCGCCAGCTCCTTTGTAGGTACCAGCCAAAATAAATCTGTTCAGCTCCGGAAAGTTGAGTGCCGCCTGTTTGGTAGAATCATAGAGTTGCTTGAAAACATACTTGTCAGCAATTTCTTGTTCGCCCGGCAAGGCAAATTTGTTCTCTAAATATTCTCCAAAAGGTTCTTTTACAGGGAAGATAATTCTACCGTTTTGGCTGTTGATGGTAATTCCTTCTACATAATCGAAGAAACCATCAGCATACGGGTCATTGTTAAAGTTGAGTTGGTCAAGGTTGAGCGTACGCAATAGAATCTGACCATTAATCGCTCCTTCTGTAAGGTAATTGGTTCTTGTTCCTGCCTCAATGTTATCATAAATCACATCCAGTCTAAAGTCTTCTTTAGATACCTGGTAAGCACCAATGTTGTACACGTTTTTCATCATCAAATCCCAAAGTGGAATTTTAGGATTGGTAACCGTGCTCTTCAGCAATTTTACATAGAGGGCGTTATCTCCAGAAATACCATCTGTGGAGAATTCACCTACTTGATAAACCTGACCGCCATAGGTGTACTGGAAAGCTACTGCCAACACCTCATTCGGCTGCATTTCTCTGTTAAGCGAGATGTAACCCAACTGCGGATTCAATCTGAATTCGGATGAGTTCAGCGAGGTTGCAAATTCTAACCCTTCATAATCTTGTGAGTTGACAAAATTGTGCGTGTTAACTAGCGAGGTAAATACGTTCTCCACGTTATTTACATCTCTAGCCCCTATGTAGGTAGAAGTAAGTTGCTGATAAAGGTTGTTTGCGCTGTTGTTTGGCAACGATTGGTTTCCAGAACCTGGTCCAATAAGCGTTTGGTTATACGCCTCGGCAAGTGGTTCTCCAAGGTCCATAAAACTTACAATGTCTCGCTGGCCTCCATCTGTTTGCGCACTTGTATTGGTAACCCAAACCTCAATTCTGGTAATGTTAATCGGAGATTTTACCAATGGAAGGTCTTTCAACCATTCATCATATCCGTCTCTAAAAAACTGAGAAAGGAAGAAGTGACGGTTAGACTCGTATTCATCTGCCTTCACCTCAAACTTGGTGACCTGCGCACCGCCTTGTGTTTCTACCGAGTTGCTTTCACTCTTTTGCTGAGAGAAAATTCCAGTAACAGTCAGTCTTCCAAAGCGAGTAACCGCTTTCACTCCAAACAGGTTTTGGCTACCCGAAATCAACGACCCCGTAAGAGGCAACGAAACGTTACCCGCTTCAATACTTCTAAGAATGTTGTCTTCATCACACGCCTCCCACTTCAGCTTCATTTGATTTTCAAAATCGAATGTTGCATCGGTGTTGTAGTTAACGCCAAGCGTCATAGCGTCTCCAATTTTACCCGTTACGTTAAGCTGTATGCTTTGGTCGAAATTGAAGGTGGTGTTGGTCTTCTGATTGTCTGGCAATGCAGGGTTATCAATCTTAGAAACGTTTACCCCAAATATGAGTTCTGCCGAACCTTGCGGACGGATTTCTACGGTTGAACCACAGAAAATGGTCTCAAACAACTTGCTCTTAATGTTAAGCTTTGGGATAAGTGGCTTTCGCTGACTTTCTGATTGAGTTGCCGCTTTTTCTCTCCAATAATCTCTTAGTGCCTGACTCGAATTATAGTCCTGAAACTCATCGAATGACATATATGTTGGCGGACGAAAGTTGATGTCTTCGCCAATACTCTGATTGATGTTGTACTCTCCACTTTCTGGGTCGTACTCAATTTCGGTTTCAACGTTAGATGGGTCGCTGAGGTACAGCCCATTTTCATTTCCGGTAGGAGTTGGGTCGTACGAATCTTGCAGCGGGTAAGGCAAGGCCAAGGAATCTGTATCCAGCGCAAAAAGCTGCATATCTGTGTTCCAAGCCTTTGACGAATGCTTTGAGATTGAGGCATCTGAAACCGCAGCGAAACCGAGACCGGTAACACCTGCAAGCACAAAAACCATCTTATTTAAAAATCTCAGCATCAAGTACTACATCTTAGCTTAGAAACTGCTTAAAGCATGTTTCACTATTTCTTCGACACCGAGGTCGTTACCGTATTTCTTCAGCACTTTTTCGATGGCTTTTTCTGCTGCATTCTTGGCAAACCCTAAGGTCATGAGGGCGGTTAACGCTTCTTCTCGTCCTTTATTTTGCGGAAGTCCCAACGCCAATTCTCCAACCTCCACTTTACCCATCTTATCGCGCAGATCCACAATTATCCGTTCGGCAGTTTTGGGCCCAACGCCTTTAATTGATTTAAGCGTAGCCACATCGCCATTGGCAATGGTGGTCTGTACACCCGATGGATCTAAACTGGAAAGCACGGCCAAAGCCGTATTTCCGCCAACGCCCGAAACAGAAATGAGCTGGCGGAACAATTCGCGTTCTGCCTTGTTGTAAAAACCGAAGAGCACATGCGCATCGTCTCTAATAGCCAAATGCGTAAACAAACGGCAGTTGCCCTTATCGGGCAATTGAGCATAGGTATTGAGGGATATCGAAAGCGTATATCCTA
>CALCGD010000194.1 GCA_937900875.1 uncultured Flavobacteriales bacterium | reverse complement strand
ATCGAGAAATATTTGAAGAACTTAAACGCGAATTATTGGAAGCTAATTACGAGCCTGGTGAAAGGAATGCGCTTTCTACAATAGATTTAATCTCGTGGGTTGATTCCAAGTTGATGAATCGTCCAGTTTATGAAGTTTTAAAAGAAAAACACGGTGTTTGAAGGGAAGTTAACCGTTGCCAAGCTGTCTAACTTATTAGGCAGTGGCAAATTGTATGTAGAAGATGAAACGCTGTTGGCAATTGAGAAATCTGCCAATTATCTACTCGATAAAGTGCGAAATTCTAAAGCCACGGTTTATGGTGTGAATACGGGTTTTGGGTCATTAAGTAATATTCGAATTGATGAAAATGACTTAGAAGAGCTTCAGAGAAATCTGATACTTTCTCATGCTTGCGGCACGGGAAAACGTGTTCCAGAAGATATTGTGAGGGCCATGCTTTGCCTTAAAGTTTGGAATATGCTATTCGGACATAGTGGGGTGCAACCAGAAACGGTTCTCAGGATGGTTGACCTATTTAATGAAGACATTCTCCCAGTGGTTTACACACAAGGTTCGTTAGGAGCTAGTGGCGATCTTTCACCATTAGCACATTTGTGCTTACCGTTAATCGGAGAGGGAAAGGTTGTGGTAGACGGAATTGAACGTGAGGCCAAAGATGTACTTGCGGAAAAGGGTTGGGAACCGCTTCAACTTAAAATGAAGGAAGGACTAGCCTTGCTTAACGGTACACAGTTTATGTCTGCATATGGCGCTTTTGCTATTTATCATGCCGAAAGGCTGAGTATAATTGCCGATTTGGTTGGCTCCATTGCGTTAGATGCCTATGGAGGACTCATGTCCCCTTTCGATGCACTGGTGCATCAAGTTCGGCCTCATCCAGGCCAAATTGCATCCGCGCAGCGCGTTAGGATTATTTTAGAGAACAGTAATCTTGCAAATTCGCCAAAGGAGCATACGCAAGACCCTTATTCTTTCCGTTGTATTCCTCAGGTTCATGGTGCTAGTATAGACGCAATTAATCACGTGAAGGAGATGGTTGAGCGTGAGCTTAATTCCGTATCCGATAATCCATTGGTTTTTCCAGATGATGACAAAGTTATTTCAGCCGGAAATTTTCATGGGCAGCCATTGGCCATTTCATATGACTACCTCGCGATTGCCTTGGCCGAGCTGGCGAATATTTCTGAAAGAAGAACTTTCCAATTGATTATGGGAAAGAACGGATTACCTGTTTATTTAGTAAAAAAGCCAGGTCTACATTCTGGTTTCATGATTCCACAATACACTTCTGCAAGTATCGTAAGTCAAAACAAGCAACTTTGCACACCTGCTTCGGTTGATAGCATTGTAAGTTCAAATGGGCAAGAAGACCACGTGAGTATGGGTGCCAATGCAGCTACCAAATTGTACGAAGTAGTTCAGAACGTGTACCAAGTTTTGGCAATAGAGTTATTCACGGCTGCACAAGCACTTGACTTCAGAAAGCCCGAGAAAAGTTCTCCAATCATTGAAAAATTCATGCTTGATTACCGAAAAATAGTTCCTT
>CALCGD010000193.1 GCA_937900875.1 uncultured Flavobacteriales bacterium | reverse complement strand
ATTAATGAATTGCGCCCATGGCAAGTAAAGCTGAGAGCACTAATATCATGATTGCAACAGTCCATTGTACGAACTCTAATGTTACTTTCTTGAGTAGTTTTTGACCGAAAAATGCACCTGCAAACGCTGACAATACTGCTGTTGTGAGAATTGGGATATTATCGACAATATTTATCCTTTCCATTCTTGCAAAATAGACTCCTAATCGAGTGATGTCGATAAAACTAGCGATAGTGATTCCTGTGGCAATAAACACTTCCTTACTTAATCCGTATCGAATAAGAAACGCAGAGCGTAATGCACCTTGATGGCCGCTTAAACCACCAAAAAAACCGCTGATAGCTCCACCCGCGATAAGCTTATTCTTGCTGAATTCCATTTTCTTTAATGCAGGAACAATTTCAAAAATGGCGAAGAAGGCCATCAGCCCAGCAACCACCAAGTTCACAGTGTAAACTTGCATGTCATACCCCATCAACTTGTAGGCGTAAATTGGTTCGCTGTTTGAAAACCGAAGCAATAAAGATGCTCCACCTATGGCGCCAAGAATAGCTGGTATTCCAAACCGAAGTACAACTTGCCAATTAGCCTTTAAGCCGACCAATCCCATCTTAAAAAGGTTGTTTAATAGGTGCACTATGCCTGTTAAGGCAATTGCTACTTCTATATCGAAAAAGAGCATAAATGCTGGAGTGAGGATGGTTCCAAGGCCAAATCCTGAAAAGAATGTGAGGAGTGATGCGAACGCTGCGACTACCCCGATGATGATAAATTCCATGCTAGAAAAGTAAGCATAGGATTAATAAGCACATTCAAATAATTGTTAAGGTTGTGTTACTTCCTGCTAAGAAATCGAGAATGAATTAAGCTGTAAGTTTTTTCTTGCGCTGTTTCCACATATGCATGTAGAGTTTTGGAAAGAACACAAAGTAAGAAAGCGCAATTGTTGCGAGAATGATATTCCAGACATCGAACCTAAACTCTCTATACTCCCAAAAAGCGAACATGATTAAAAACTCTCCTAACACACCAATGGGATAAAGGAATATGAAAAACGTGTACCTAGAAAACGTGATAGCCTTAATGGGCTTCTTGCCAATTTCTGTGAGATAAAAAAGGGCGCGAACAATTTCTGTGATGCTCCAGGCTATGGAAATAAGCATGAATCCTGTAATAGTGGAGTAGGTGCCAAGCTCAATCCACTTTTCGGCTGGAATCCAAAAGAGAAGTCCAACCACTAAAAAGCGTGAAAAAACCTGCATGGTGGTAAGCAGCCAACTTGCCCCAGCAATTCCTATAACAGCATTGAAAATCTCGAAGATTGCTAAGCCTTGAGCAATAGCGAGAAACAGAAGAATTTGCTCATTAAACTGTAATCCGTGAAGTAATGCATGGGTAAAATAACATAGCCAAGCTAGAAGTGTGGCGACATTAAATCCTATTAGCCAAGCTTTTTTCATGCACTTACTTTTTTCTAATAATGGCTGTCCAACCACCACCTTCTGCCATTGATACGATGTATTTCATACTGGCGTTTATATTTTCTTCTTTAAAGTATTCGAAACTGGTTCCATCCGTTCTTGTTTTCTCTCCGTCTCGCCAGACTTCCATTTCATATGCTCCTTCTTCTAGGAAGGAAAAGTCGAGGCTAATGGTTTGAGCAAGAGAGCCAGTCATGCCTCCCAAATACCAAACGTCATCCTTTTTACGCGCTAAGAATATGTGCTCGCCAACTTTTGCGTCAAGAACAACCGTTTGGTCCCAAACAGTTGGAACAACAGACAGAAAACGCATGCAATCGGCTTCTTTCTCATAAGCCGTGGGTTCATCAGCGAGCATTTGTAGTGGGCTTTCAAATATTACATATTTAGCCAGTTCATGGCAGCGAGTTCCCTGACTTTTAGGATGCTTAAAATTCATCTTATGCTTTCTAGAATCGGATATGTTTTCCATCGCCCCAGGCGTGTAATCCATTGGGCCTGCCAGCATTCTTGTGAAAGGTAGAATGACATCATGATCTACGGTTAGAGCGGAACTCCATTTGTTCCATTCTAAACCTCGCACACCTTCAAAAGTGAGCACATTTGGGTAGGTGCGCTGTAAACCTTTTGGGCAATGGCTGCCATGAAAATCTACCAGAAGTTTTCGTGCTCCCGCTTCTTTTGCAACCTTCTCGTAAAACGCAATCATAGGCTGATCACTTCTCATCATGAAATCCATTTTAATACCCGCAATTCCCCAATCAGAAAATTGCTGAAAGGCAACATCAAATTGCTTGTCGAGAGTACGCCACACCACCCAGAGTATTATCCCAACATTCTTGCTTTTAGCATATGTTAAGAGTTCGTTCATGTCTATATCAGATTTCACTTTGGTGAGGTCGCCCAAATGGTACCAACCTTCATCCATGATAATGTACTCAAGTCCATTTTTGGAGGCAAAATCTATGTAATACTTGTACGTTTCTGTGTTTAAACCGGGTTTAAAATCTACGCCTTCTAATTGAAGAGCATTCCACCAATCCCAAGCAACTTTTCCTGGTTTAATCCAGTCGGTTTCTTCTAGCTGAGATTCTGAAGCAAGAAGCCATGGAAGATGATTGTTAATTAGATCTTTTTCGTCCTTTGAAATAGCAAATACTCTCCAAGGGTAACTTCGCGTGCCGCTAGTTTTGGCAATGTACGGTTTGGTAAAACCGACAGGTTCAAATCGGTCGAAAAGCTTAGCGGTAGTTGCTGGATATTTAGGGTAAATACCTGAGTAACCCCCATCTCCATCTGTTTGCAAATACATTCCAGGATAATTGTGTAGGTCAGTTTCTGTGTACAACAGAAATGGGCCGTTTCCCCATTTCCAGAGAATGGGAAGACTGGCCTTTTCATTCTTGTTAAGACTTATGCTAGTGGTTGGTACAAAATGACGTTCGTTATGTGAGTTAAATCCTTTTTCCTTCGGGAACCATACATCGGGGTTTGAAGTCAATTCAAATCCCATTGTCTCGTTTCTTATGGTCACATCTCTTTCAAAAGAGGTGTTTAGGCGGTAAGCGAATCCATTATTATAGCATCTGAAATCAATTTGAAGCCCGCTCTCAAACTCGACAATCAGCTCATTATAGTTTTCTTCAATTTCTGCAGATCTATAGCTCACTATAGGCTTAACAGTTTTATTGACTGAATTAGTGCTCGTTTTTGGACTAAATTCTTTGGCGCCTAAGACGTTCTTTTTCCCAATTGACATTGAAATTGGCTTGCCGTGCATGAGCAATTTATTGTCTTTATATACACGGTAAACGGTATTAGCGCTAACCACTACCTCAACTTTAATCTTGCCATCTGGAGATTTTAACAAATATTCTTGTGCCCTTGCTGCGGTGAAAGCACAAAGGAGGAGTGGGATAAGGAGTAGAATTCTCATAAAGTTAATTTGACCACCAAGTTGCCTAAATGATATGATTTTAAGAGGCTATTTGCGATAAATAAGTAAGAAGTGTAATTCAAA
>CALCGD010000192.1 GCA_937900875.1 uncultured Flavobacteriales bacterium | reverse complement strand
TTTTGCACGTGCCTGGACGAACTTAGCGCGGCGCTGGTAGTTCTCTTCATCATAGGGGTGCGCTTGGAATTCGGAAATTATCCCACGCTAAGCGATCTTTTCTTTGTCCGAAACCGAACAATTACGGACAGATACATAATTTCATGTACGAAAGCAAGCTACATTACTTTCGTACACAGCATGCATTACGTACATCTATTTCGGTCAGTACCTTTAGTTATTAAGCTAATTTGAGGTGTTCGAGAAAGCCAAAGCCCTGTCACTACTACGATTTAAAGTTCTTAACGTGGGATAATTTCCCTTTTCCAAGCGCACCCCTACCATTGCCAAAGCAGCTAAGTTGAATGAGCTAAAAACCGATGAATAAATTATCTAAAGATTTGATTCATTCTAAGGCAATAATAAATGCCCCGTTGGAAGGAATATACGGGGTGAAATGGGTCAGTTTTATGGCTCGCGTCAATCAGTCTGGTCTAGAGTTATTCACTAGCTCATTTTTGGACAGAAACATTTCAATCTGCCAGCAGCCCTAATCTAAGCACATCCACTTGGAGAAGAAACAGGTAGATTTACTTCGAGAGCTTTTCCTTGGAACCATTTTCGCCATCCTGTAGCTTGTCTTGATACATGCCCAAGTTGTTCAGTCAAAGTAACCAGAGCGCCATGAGGTAAGAATTTTAATTCCCAAGCTAACATTAATAAACTTTGTACGGTTTCTAAAAGCGCACTAAGTTCTAGTAATAAATCTAGAGCTCGCAATATTCCTTCCGGAGATTTTCCGTACAAATTAGCTTGAACAGAATAACGAATACACTTCGTGAGTTCGTTGAGGATTTGCTCTCCGGTTGTAAAGCGAAATGCTTTGGGCAAGTGTTGATGTTGGTTCCAATACAGTTTGTACAACTTTTGTAAATCATAGTAGAGACGATTATGACGAAACTCTTTATTCAAAATTCAAACCTTAAATATCACCATCAACTCGCAGCAGAGTTGCTGCAATGTGTAAAAGCTTCGGGAAGCAGTCAACAAAAATCTGCTAACGCTTTAAAATTCCCCAAACTATGCCATGAGCTGTCAACCGAAATCTTAACTAATACATATCAACCTTACTCTTATCATCACTTTGCAATCACGGAACCTAAACTTAGAGAAATATATGCCCCCGCATTTAGAGATCGCATAGCTCAAATGTGGATTGCACTACAAATGGCACCTATTATGGAAAATCAATTCATTGATGACACCTATGCCAATAGAAAAGGTAAAGGAACTCTTGCTGCTATTGCAAAAGTTCAAAAACTAATGCGCCAACCAAGACACACTTGGGGGCTACAGCTCGACATTTACAGTTATTTCAACAGCATTAATAAAAAAGAGCTTCTGACGCAACTATACAATCTCATTTACAATTCAAATTTAAGCGCATTGCGCCAATATTGCCTAGCAAATCTGATAGAAAAGATCATAGAACAGGATGCCACGAAGCTACAAAACGAGCGAACTGGAGACCAATACTTACTTAACCAAATCCCGCTCCATAAGAAACTACAGTTTAACAATACGCAACAGGTTGGGTTGCCAATCGGTAGCGTTACTAGCCAACTCTTCGGTAATTTTTACCTTAACAACCTTGACCACGAAATAAAACACACACTGAAGGTTAAGGGGTACGTTCGATATATGGATGATTTATTTATCCTATCTGATTCGCCTGAAAAATTGCAACAATGGAAAGAGCATATTGAATGGTATCTCACTTCACACCTGCAATTAAAATTACATCCTACAAAGGTGCATTTAGCACCTATTGAGGAGGGTTTTGATTACTTGGGATTCCGTGTATTTCCCCATTATAAACATATTCGCAAAACCACTATTTCATCACTAAAAGAGCGTTTGCGCTACTTTAATTCGATTCTAGACTCTGGTGCGACAAGCGTCTTTTTAAAATCTAGACCAAGTCGGGGGAGATGGAGTAAGAATGGCATCCATTACGCGCCATTTTATACCCAACTAAAAGCCATGCAATCAACAATCAATAGCTATTACGGACTACTTAGTCAAGCCAATCATTGTCAATTGAGAAAGCAAATATATCATAAGAATTTTGGCGAACTGAAACGTTATTTATTACCCAATAACGGTTATTACAATCACTTCACAATAAAGAAAGGTCTTCACTTTAATAAGATGGCTCCGGATACTTTATGTTGGCCTGAGACGCAGGATGCGTAGTTCGTGTTGCTCGGATTGTTGCTGTTGACGTTACCATTGTTGAGGTTCACGTTGTAATAGTTAGAACCATCAGGTGTCACCGACCAATAGTTGTTGTTGGTCGGCCAACCGCGCGCGTTTGCATTTATTGTTTAACTCGAAGTGTTGCCTTTCGACTTACTTCCCTTGAATACCCATAAGGTCATAAATGCCGATAACATACCAGGGCCCACATGTTAACATCGTAACGTTAACATTCTCTGAGCACGACATTGTCGCTATGTACCCTGTTAATTTTCCGAGAACCATCTTATTAAAACGTTATATCGCTTGCTTAACAGCAATCAACAACCAATCTAATGAAGAACTTGAAGCTTTCGTCGTCATCACTTTATTGACTATTGCTTCGGGTAAAAACAATCGAACATATCGACGATTTAACAGTTCTTCATTACAAGATGTCTTCTCTTCAGTATCGTCCATTTGAGCACACTGCTCTTGCCTCCAAGACTCCCACCCAGAAAAGTCGATGATTGTTTCCAATGCAATAACAGCCTCAGTACCTACATCGATTCCGGCTTGCTTTAATGATTCAATAGGGAGCCCGCCATACAAAACCTCTCTTCCATTCAATTTCTTAACCTTTTTCTTTAACACCTTCAATGTCGGTAATTGGTCCTGTTTAGATGCCCACTGCTGCCAACCAAAGAGTGATTGCTCGTAGAAACGTACAAAGATCCCCTCCTTTATGCCAACAATACGTTGACTGTTTTCAACCAATGCTAATTTAGCCTCAATATTCGCTTCTCTTCCCTCTAAAAAGTGCCAGATGTAACTCTGGCACTTCAAAACTAAAATTAAAAATTAAAACGTTAAACTCTAAACGCTCAACTTTAAGGATTTGAGACGCAGGATGCGTAGTACGTGTCGCCCGGACCGTTGCTGCTGACGTAACCATTGCTGAGGTCCACGCCGTAATAGCCAGAACCATCAGGTGTCACCGACCAATAGTAGGTGTTGGCCGGCCAACCGCGCGCGCTAAACATATTGTTGTATGTACCGAACAGTTCCTTTTTTAACTCGTCTTTTGTTGCTAAGCGCCAGTTAGTTCGTTCGCCGAGATGAAGGGTGTTGTAGGTATTGCACAGTGTCTTTGCATTAGTCCAGTCGAATAGGTAAAAATTACCAGCTGGGCCGTAAGTTCCATTTTCAGTATTAGTATTATTTGTTGCACTGCCATCAATGCTGTCTAGATAGGCGACTGAGGGTGAGCTGGTAAACAACTTACCACCACCAGTATCGAAGATGTCAATACATGCACCAGCTAAAGAAGAACATACAGTGACATTCACCGTATTACTGGTGATAACGTCCTTGGTGGCGGTTACTGTGGTACTGCCCACTTCAACACCAGACAAAAAACCATCAGGGGTCACGACCGCGACCGCAGTATCGGCGGAAGTCCATGTCACTACGCTCGTCACATTTGCACTGCTGCCGTCACTGTATGTCGCGATGGCTTGCAAGGCTTGGTATTCGCCCTTAGGCACCACCACAGGTGAAGGCGTCACTTGAATTGCCGTAATCACCGCATCTGTTACCGTCACTGCCACCACATTACTGGTGATACCGTCCTTGGTGGCGGTTACTGTGGTACTGCCCACTTCAACACCAGACAAAAAACC
>CALCGD010000191.1 GCA_937900875.1 uncultured Flavobacteriales bacterium | reverse complement strand
CCATGCACAAGGCAGAATAGCCAGTGTACGTGCCTATTTCTAAAATATTCTGAGGTTTAATCATCTGGGAAAACATGCGCAATACTTGTCCTTGCAAATGACCAGAAAGCATTCGCGGAGTCATAACTTTAGCGTAAGTCTCTCTATTTAATTCTGCTAAAATCTCACCCTCATCCCGAGTGAAATTTTCGACATAAGTCTCTATTTCGTGTGGTAGAAAGTCCATATTAAAAATTCCAAGAAATACCCAAACTAGGTAGTATTGGCAGCTGGTTCACTCGCTCGTATCTAACTCTATCAATGTAGAAGATGTTTTCTCGGTTGTATACGTTGGTTACGCCAACAACAACATCTAGCGTGGTAGACCCAATTTCAAACCCACGCTTAACGGAAATATCTAGTCTATGGTAGAATGGAAGGCGTCCTTTGTTCAATTCGCCATATTCAACCCCGAGGGTTCCATTTTGTGTGGTATAGTCGGTATTGATGCCATCGTCAAACACAAGGTTTTCATAAAACCCTGCTGTTTGTGTGAACGGGAACCCAGATCCTAAATTCCATCTTACACTTGCTTCCCAATTCAACTGCTTTCCAAATGTATAAGCAGCTACAAGGTTCACATTATGCCTCCTGTCGAAATGAGGGTTATACTGATTGATTCCATCATAACGTTGAACCCAACTTAAAGAGTAAACTGCCCACACGTATAGTCGCTTGTAACTATACTTAGCTACAAAATCAACTCCGTATGATTCGCCAGTTTCGATGATGAAATCTTTTTTCAATTGATCTGGAATGGTAATGTCTGGATCATCTTCGGCAAAAAGCTTGTTTCTGTTAACGTTACTTAATTGAAGGAAATTCTTCAAATAACCCTCAATGTTAATAGAAACGCGGTTGCCTAAGTCCACCTCAACCCCCCCAATGTTATGCATTGCTCTTTGCAATGGATTCTTAACCTCTTTTCCGTCAAATTCTTTTGGAAGGTTTTCGGGAGCAGTTAAGAATCCGTAGAATAGGTTCACAACATCCCTATCAGAATTTGCGCTAATCATATTCTGCGAGTAGAGTCCAAACGCATACTTCACACGAAGCCATTTGGTGATGTTCAATTTAGCTCCTAACCTTGGTTCTGGAGACGCTACACCTAATGATGCATAGTAGTGCAATCTGAAACTAGGTTCAAATACAATTTTGTTTTTCCAACTCCATTTGAACTTGGCAAAAACCCCAAAATCTGTAGTGCTTTCCGGTTGATTATCACCAATACGAACTCCAACCGAATTAGTGAACTCATACTTGGTTTGAAATCCTTGCAAGAATGGACCAAACTTTAACTCACTCTTTCCGATGTAGTACGTAAAATTCATACCACCTGAAAAGCCACCTATTTCACTAAACCGTGATGGTTGATTATCTTCCTCCAGCGTAATCCTATAATTGCTATAGTTGAAGTAAGGCTCTAGTAAAACGGCCGAACCTGCTGGAACAATTAATACGTTGGTTCCAACACCAAACGAGTTCCACTTGTAGTTTGAAACTGCTTGGTAGGTAACTTGGTCGTTAAAACTAAATCCAAACAAATTAACCTTACTTCCTGAGTTTGAGCTGTAAGATAGCTTGGCAAAAATGTCTGTAAAATTGAATGGAAGTCCGCCATCATCTACATACTTGTAAAGTGCTTTAGACGTATACTGTAAGTATGAAGTTTTACCAGCAACCAAATAAGTCAATGAACCTCCTCGCTCCTCGTTCAACTTAATAATCGGACCTTCTAATAGCACGTTTGCTCCAAACGGATTAGCAGAAACTTTACCAGAGAATTTCTTACGGTTTCCGTCTCTTGTTTTGATGTCCATAATGGAAGAAACTCTGTCGCCAAACTCAGCATTAAATCCACCAGTGTAGATATCGGCAGTTTTAATAATATCTGTTTCAAAAACCGAAAAGAATCCAATACTATGAAATGGATTGTAAACAATCATTCCATCAAGCAAAACCTTGTTTTGAATGGGCGAACCGCCTCGAATGTAAAGCTGACCTCCCTGATCACCCGTAAAGACAACACCAGGTTGTACTTGAAGAACTTGTGCTAAATCTGATTCGCCACTAACTGTAGGAATCTTCTTCATCTCCTTTGGCGTAAGCTTAGTTACGGACGTTCGAACTTCGGTAAGCGCCTCTTGGCGTTCAGCACTAATCTGAACTTCTCCCAACCGAATTGAAGACTTGGTTAAGTAAAGATTTTCTGAAGTGATATTATCGGCAGATACTGTTATTGGACTATAAAGGGTATCGTAACCTAAATAGGTAATCATCAAGGTTTGTTCTCCAACGGGAACGTTGGTTATGATGTAGT
>CALCGD010000190.1 GCA_937900875.1 uncultured Flavobacteriales bacterium | reverse complement strand
CTTCAAAAACGTAATCTATTTACGTACTGGTATCTTTCGGGGGAATCAGAAAAAACTACTATTCTTTCTCCTGATAACTGGTTCAATGGGCCTTCAAAGTTGTCAGTATAACTCCATGATTGAGAAACAAGAAGCCGTGACTGCCCAATGGTCTCAAGTTGAGAATGTTTACCAACGCAGAGCGGACCTTATACCAAATTTGGTTGCCACCGTTAAAGGCTATGCCGATTTTGAGCAAGAGACTCTTACTGCGGTTATTGAAGCACGGGCAAAAGCCACAAGTGTGAATATCGACCCGTCAAAACTGGATGCTAGCAGCATTAAGAATTTTCAAGCTGCGCAAGATGGCCTTTCGTCTGCCTTAAGCAAGTTGATGGTTGTGGTGGAACGCTATCCAGAATTGAAAGCTAATCAGAGCTTTCTAGAGTTACAATCTCAGTTGGAAGGAACTGAAAACCGAATAGCAGTTGAACGTAAAAAGTTCAATGAAAGCGCTCAGGACTATAACACTTACATCCGAAAGTTTCCAAATAACATGGTTGCAGGAATGTTTGATTTTGAAAAAGCAGAATACTTTGAAGCCGATGAAGGTGCGGCTGAAGCTCCAAAAGTTGAATTCTGATTTGAAGGCTACAGAGTATTTTACAGAAGAACGGCTTACCGAAATTGGTAAAGCCATAAAGAGTGCAGAAAAAGCCACTTCAGGCGAAATTCGACTGTACATCGAAGATAAATGCAAGGAAGATGTGCTTGATCACGCAGCATTTCTTTTTTCGGAGTTGAAAATGCACAAGACCGAGTTGAGAAACGGTGTGCTGTTTTATCTCGCCTTAAAAGACCAGAAGTTTGCGATTTTGGGTGATGGCGGTATTAATGCCAAGGTGGAATCCGATTTTTGGGATTCTATCAAAACAGAAATGCTTGCTCATTTCAAGGAAAACAATTTTGCCGAAGGTTTAGCGATAGGAATAGCGATGGCTGGAAAAGCACTTTCGGCCCATTTTCCGTATCAGAAAGGTGATATAAATGAACTCTCAGATGAAATTATAGTCAAATGAGAAACCTCCTTTTTATCATATTATTTGTAATTCCGGTTTCGCTTTTTGCGCAGGATTTCCCAAAGAAATCGAACCGATTGGTTACGGATTATTCTAACACACTTTCTCATTCGGATGTTGAGAAACTCGAAGAATTACTTCTTGGTTATGAAACAGAATCCTCTGTCCAAATAGCAATTGTTCTAATGAAAACATTGGATGGCCATCCGATTGCAGATTATTCGGTTAGCCTTTTTAATAAATGGAATGTGGGGCAGGAAGAACGAGATAATGGCGTTCTTATTCTTCTCTCAATTGAAGAGCGGGATATTTGGATTACTACTGGTTATGGTATGGAGGCCAGTTTGACAGATGCCCTGAGCCGAAGAATTATTGAAAACGAAATGCTTCCTCGTTTTAAAACGGGAGATTATGCTGGTGGTCTTCAAGCAGGATCTGATGCAATTATCCTTGCTACCAGAGGGGAATACCAAGGGAACGGCAATCAAGGGAAAGAAAATCCCGGACCGATAATATTTCTTGTGCTTGGGGTAATAGCAATTTTTTGGCTGTTTTTCTGGGGAATTGCCGCTGTCGAAGCTAAGCGATATGCAAAAGTGAACGGATTAAGCTACATGGCAGCATGGGCCTTGCTAAATGCTTCGCGAAGAAGCCACAGTGGATCTTACGGTTCTTTTACTGGAGGCAGCGGAGGCTTCTCAGGTGGCGGAGGAGGCGGTTTTGGTGGTTTCGGGGGTGGTTTTAGCGGAGGAGGCGGTGCGGGTGGAAGTTGGTAATTTGCGGTATGCAGCTCACTCCTGAAAAACAGAAACAGGCCGACCTTATCTATCTCATTCTTGCCGGAATTTTCATAGCATCTCTTGTAACGTGCAACCTCATCTTTCAAAAGTTCTTCACTTGGAGTCCATTTGGATGGTACACATTTGAGATTTCAGTAGGAATTCTTCCGTATCCAATTACGTTTCTCGTAACCGACCTCATTTCAGAAATCTATGGTGCCAAACGCGCAAATCGCGTGGTTGTGGCAGGTTTGGTTGCTAGTGTCTTTGTGCTTGGCGTGGTGACTTTGGCCAATTTTGCTCCGGCAGCTAGCTGGTCTCCCGTTCAGGATTCGGAATTCAGCAAAGTATTCGGGCTTACAACTGTTTCCGTAAGTGCATCCATGGCGGCTTATCTCGCTGCCCAATTCATTGATATTCGAATGTTCCATTTTTGGAAAAGACTCACAAAAGGCAAACATCTTTGGTTGCGAAACAATTTCTCTACAATGACTTCGCAACTGGTAGACACAACCTTGGTTGTTGGTTTGCTGTGCTCGGTTGGAGCAATAGATTGGGCCAGATTTGGCGACCTTGTGTTTGCAGGATGGCTTTTTAAAGCAATTGTCGCGGCATTAGACACACCAGTTTTGTATGCAACTACGTACGGAATACGTCAATATTTAGGGTTGAAAGCCACAGATGAGGTTCAATTCTGATGCTCGGTCTGAAACAAGACACAACAACTCGTAGTAGAATAGATATTTGTACTGTGACAAAAATGTAATTTCAAGCACGATAGAAGCTGTAAGCAAGATGTTCAGAACCATACTTTCGGTGCTATTAACGGCATCGGTTTTTTCAGGGGCTTCTGCCCAAATTTATGACCCAGTAAAATGGTCATTCTCAACGGTGAGAGTTAACGAGACGGAAGCGAAACTCACGTTCACTGCTACCATTGAAAAAGGGTGGCATTTGTATTCTCAGCACATTGAAGGTGATGGACCAGTTCCAACCACATTTACTTTTCAAGAATTAGGAGGGGCAAGCTTGAATGGTGACGTTTCTGAAGGAAAGGGGCATGTTTTAATGGATGAAAATTTCGGCATGGAACTCAAGTTTTTTGAGGGAAAGGCCAATTTTGTTCAAAACGTAAAGGTCTCTTCGGCAGCTACTGCTGTAAAAGGAGAATTGGAGTTTATGGTTTGTAATGACGAGCGCTGCTTACCGCCAGATTATTTGCCATTTGAGTTTAAAATTCCAGCTGCCAAGGTCGCAGCAGAAGTTCCAGTAGAAGTGACGCCAAACGAGCAAGGACACGATGATATTTCAGGATTTCACGACCCTGTTGCTTGGACGTTTACACAGAAGGACTTAGGTAATGGCGAGTTTGAATTAGAGTTTAAAGCTGTGATCGAAGAACATTGGCATGTCTACTCTATGCATCTTCCTGAGGAGACTATGACCCAAGCCACGGAGTTCGCTTTCGATACATTAAAAGGCGTTGAGTTGGTTGGAGATGTGGTAGAACCGAAGCCAGTTACCAAGTTTGACCCAGTAAATCAGGAAGAACTTTCTTGGTTCGAAAATGAGGTCACATTCAAGCAAAAAGTAAAGCTAACCCAAAAAGAAGGCCTTGTAATTGGGGCATTAAATTTCATGGCGTGCGATGATGAAAAATGTCTCGCTCCAGAATGGGTAGATTTTCAATTCAAGTTAAGCGGAGAAGTTGCTACTCAAGCATCTTCGGAGAGTGACTCTTCTAGTAAATCTTGGATAGGAATTTTTATAGCCGGTTTTCTAGGTGGATTGCTTGCATTACTAACGCCATGCGTGTTTCCTATGATTCCATTAACGGTTTCTTTCTTCACAAAACAAAGTAAGACACGTGCTAAAGGAGTGACAAACGCTCTGATTTATGGAGCTTTTATCGTGTTCATTTATGTAGTGCTCGGCTTTTTGGTAACAGTAACTTTTGGTGCAGATGCGCTGAATGCTTTGAGCACAAATGTTTGGTTTAACCTCTTCTTTTTTGTGCTACTTGTTGTGTTTGCTATCTCGTTCCTCGGAGCGTTTGAAATCACGCTTCCAAGCTCTTGGGTAAATAAAGCTGACCAAGCCTCAGACAAAGGCGGATTGATTGGAATTTTCTTCATGGCCTTTACCTTATCGTTGGTTTCATTTTCTTGTACTGGTCCAATAATCGGGACACTTTTGGTTGAAGCTGCAGTAAATGGTGGCGTGCTTGGGCCAATAATGGGTATGACAGGATTTAGTATGGCGCTCGCTCTTCCCTTTGGGTTGTTTGCAGCTTTCCCAGGATGGTTGAATTCCATGCCTAAATCGGGTGGATGGCTTAATTCAGTTAAGGTGGTTTTAGGTCTTTTAGAATTGGCGCTAGCATTTAAATTCTTGAGTAATGCCGACCTCGTTATGCAAGCTGGGTATCTGCAACGTGAGCTATTCCTTACGATTTGGATCGCTATTTTCGGAACTCTAGCCCTTTATCTGTTTGGCTTTATCAAATTTCCACACGATAGTCCGGTGACTAATCTTTCCATTCCGAGGTACTTGTTCGGTTTATTAATTCTGGTTTTTACTATTTACCTGATTCCAGGATTGTGGGGAGCGCCTTTAAAAATCATTAGCGGATTTCCTCCGCCCTTGCACTACAGTGAGTCACCAAGAGGATTGGGAGGAGGTGGTACTGCAACCGCTGTATTAACCGATTCGAAAGGTGAAGTAGTTGGGGAACCAGACCACTGCCCGTTAGGTCTTCCATGCTTTCATGACTATGAAGAAGGACTAGCTTACGCTAAGGAGTCAGGGAAGCCGCTTATGTTAGACTTTACTGGGCATGCTTGTGTTAATTGTCGGAAAATGGAAGAACAAGTCTGGAGTGACCCACGTGTTCTGAAACGATTGAGAGAAGATTATGTCTTGGTTTCACTTTATGTTGATGAAAAGCTTTATCTCCCAAAAGAGGAGCAAATTGAGGTCGAAATTGGTGGAAAAACCAAGACGCTTAGAACCGTAGGTAACAAGTGGAGTTACATGCAAGCCGAACGATTTGGAACCAACTCTCAGCCTTATTATGTGGTTTTAGACCATGAAGAGAATCAACTTGGAGGTCCAGCTGCTTACGACCCAGACATTGAGAAATACATCGATTGGTTAGATGAAGGTCTTGCCAGTTTTAAGGCGGTTAACTGATTCTGAAATACACTTGTTTTGTTGCTGCCAAGCGCGTTACTTTGCGCTTGTTTAGAATCTGTCTAAATAATGAGCGAAATTCGCGTAGGTATAGCTGATGCACACTTTGTAGTTCGAGAAGGACTCAAGTACGTATTGTCGCGCGATAAGCAAATCCATTTAGCTGGAGAATGCACTTATGGAAAAGACATTCCTAAGCTGCTAAAGAACAATCTAGACTTGCTTGTTTTCGATTATGATCATGCAGATCATATCTCTTTCGAGGACCTGCAGAAAATATTCCGCGTAGCGCCAGATACGAACGTGCTTGTAATATCGGCTCACACCGACCCTGCAACAATAAACCGAATCATCCGCCAGCCAATAAAAGGCTTGCTTTCAAAAGAATGCAGTGAGGCGGAAATATTGGATGCAGTACGCGAAACTGCCAAAGGCAAAAAGTTCTTTTGCAACCGGATTTTGGATGTTGTGAGCGAATCGAAAAAAGATGGTGCAACCCAAGATTGTTCTCCTACATCTTTATCGTCTCGAGAAATTGAAGTAATCGAATACATCGCTCAAGGACTAACAGCCGCTCAGGTTGCAGATAAAATGTGTCTGTCGGTTCATACGATTAACACACACCGAAAAAACATCTTTAAAAAATTGAAGGTGAATTCAACTACTGAGCTTGTTCGATTTGCCCTTAAAGCAGCCTTAATCTAAGTCGGAGCCCACTCAATTTACGATGCATGCATACTATTCTGCATCGCATTGTTTAACTTCGGACACCTTGCAAAATCTGTGCTGAAATTCGCATTAGCAAAGCCATTTTCTTTGATAAGAACACTTGGTTCAATACAGCAATTGCAGTCAAAAACTGAATCAACACCATCTAATTAGCATTAATAAATATGGGCTTCGCTAAATTTTTAGAAAAGAAGATAATCAAACACCTACCATCTGTTGCTCGGGCTGTGCAACGTAGTATGAATGACGATAAGAAAATCGACCTAATTATGAATGAAATGCGAAATGATCCAGAAATGGTGAATTCGCTTTTTCCTTATCGAGATAAGTATGCAGTGAATTCTAAAATGCCTGAAAAGTCGATGGCAAGGGAAGATGTTTTAAAGCAGATAAAGGAAATGCACGCCTTGGAAAGTAAACCTTGGAAAGGCGGAAAAATATCTGGTTCATTTTATCATGGTGATCAAGATCATTACGATTTCCTGAACGAGACATTTTCGTACTACTCTCAGGTAAATTCTATCCAAAGAGATGTTTGTCCATCCTTAACCAAGTTTGAAGGAGAGATACTTGCCATGACGCTAGATATCTTTAATGGAGAGGCAGTAAACAAGCGCGATCCCGAACAAAAAGCATGTGGTTCACTAACAACGGGGGGGACCGATAGTATTTTTCAATCGGTGTATGCGCATAGAGAATGGGGTACGGATAAGAAGAAAATTGACCGACCAGAGATTGTACTTCCAGTCTCGGCACATCCAGCATTTTTCAAGGCTGCCCATTACCTCAACATGAAAGCTGTTGTGGTTAAGTTGGATGAGAAATTTGAGGCCGATGTGGCCGATATGGAAAGTAAGATTACTTCAAATACGGTAATGATTGTGGGCTCTGCTGGTAATTACGGTCATGGTATTATCGACCCAATTGCAAAGCTTTCTGATCTTGCATTGAAGCATGAAATAGGGTTGCACGTAGATGGTTGCCTCGGTGGTTTCATCCTTGCTTGGGCCCAACCACTTGGCATAGAATGTCCTGTATTTGACTTCCGTCTTCCAGGTGTTACTGCAATCTCTGCAGATACACACAAATATGGTTATGCGCTTAAGGGTACCTCTACCGTACTATTCAGCAACGAAAACCTGAGACGATACCAGTATCATGGAGAAGTGGATTGGCCAGGAGGAGTGTACATCTCTACTGGTTTCAACGGCAGTAAGTCGGGTGGCTTGTTTGCAGCTACCTGGGCCGCAATGATGCACTACGGCAAAGAAGGTTATATGAAACGTGCCCAAGGAATATTTGAAGTCAATCTTCGAATGAAGAACGTGGTGCGTGCAATTCCAGAATTGAGGTTGTTCGGAGATTCATTATTCATTACGGCAATTGGCTCTGATGAGTTTAATATTTACCATGTGAACGACTACATAAAAACAAAAGGCTGGCGCATGAACGGATTTCAACATCCAAACGGTTTTCACTTTTGTATGACAGGCCCTCAAATTACAAACCCAACTATTGTTGAGGACTTTGAAAAGGATTTGAAAGCAGCGGTAGTTTATGCAAAAGAGCAGAAAGGGGACCCAAAATCGGCAGCCATGTATGGCGGAGCTGGTAAGGAAATTGACCCATCTATGTACATGCCAATGCTAACTGCATACACCGATGTAACGCAGAGTACCTTTCCTTTCTGATTCTTTATTCCCATGTCTGAAACCTCTAAATGCGTTCTGGCCATAGACCTAGGGTCTAGTGGACCAAAGATTTCCGTTGTAGACCGAAATGGGGATATTCTTGCAACTCGATCAGGAGTTTTTAAGAGTATTTATGTTGAACATGGGCGAGGCGTAGAACAGGACGCTGAAGAATGGTGGACACAGATTTTGCAACTTTCCAAAGAAGTGATTGAAGAATCTGGGACTGCTGACCGAATTGTTGCCATTGGTAATTGTGCACAGTATTTCAGTTCTATTCCGGTTGATGAGAAGGGCAATGCAGTTCACAATTGTATTATGTGGGAAGACTCTCGGTCTAGCAAGCATATCAGCAAGGTTATGGGTGGTTTTCCATCAATAATGGGTTACAACATATTCAAGCTTTTGAGATGGCTGATTTCTGTAGGAATTCCTCCAATATTGCTTGGTGTTGATGGTAGCAGTCATATGCTACTGATAAGAAATGAAATGCCTGAAGTTTGGAAGAAGGCATACAAGATTTTAGAACCGTCTGACTTTATTAGCATGAAGCTAACGGGCAAGTTTCAAACCAATGAAAACAACGGTTTTGCCTATTCCATGATTCGGAAGGCGGCATGGAGTAAAGGAACTTACAACAAGACTTTGGTAAAATACTTAGGGCTTGATATTGACAAGTACCCTGAGATTTTACCAGTAGGTGCGGACCTTGGCTCACCTCTAAAAGAGGTAGTTGATTATCTAGGACTCACCCAAAATGTAAGTGTGTTTTCTGGTATGCAAGACACAACTGCCTGTATGCTTGGCGGAGGTGCTTTTGATGATTATGATGCGGTAATTGAAATTGGAACCACCCTAAATACCGGAGTGGTTGTGCCAAAGCGTATCATCGATATTCTAAGCGGTATTTACTCTGTAAGTAGCCCAGTTAAAGACAAGTTTATCATGGTTGGGGAGCCAGGCGCTGGAGCTAAATCACTCAACTATCTTTTAAATAATCTGCTTCGAGTAGAAGATTCGCTTTCTAAGATTAACTCTGATTCTGAAGAACATCACGCCAAAATTGCTGATGAAATGGCCGCGAATTCGCCAGTTGGGAGTAACGGAGTGGTTTTTCTTCCTTGGTTGTTTGGTTCAACTTTTCCCGAACCAGATACCAATATGCGCGGTGGCTTTATCAATTTGAGCCCAGATAATACAAGAGATGACATGATTCGAGCGATATTCGAATCGTATGCTCTCAACTTTAAATGGGTGCTTGAGACAAAAGAAAAGAACCTCAAAGGCAAAATCAAGAAAGTAAACTTTACGGGTGGAGGAGGTATGTGGGAAACTGCTCCACAGATTGTGGCCGATGCCTTACAGATTCCGGTGCATTTGATGGATGAACCTAGACAAGCCAACACCAAGGGAATTGCAGCGGTTTGTTTCAATAACTTGGGCTTAGTTTCGTTCGAGGAAATGAAGTCTAAACTAAAGGTAAAACGGGTGTTCCACCCTCAAAAAGAGAACTTCGGATTCTACGATAAGCAATTGGTAATTTTTAAGTCACTGTTCAAGAAAATGAGGCCGATTTACGCTTCACTAAATCAGTAGTGCACGATTAAGATTTTACGAACCACCCCTTCAAAGAATTACCCACTCCAAACAGAGTTAGTTTCCAGTTGAGGATGTCTTTTGCTATTCCTAACACTGGGTTTCCAGCTATTTGATTTCTGAGTTTTTCATCATCAGAAGAAGCAGAAATTGTAGCCTGGTCAGATTTTCCTTGACTCTTTTTAATTCGAGTCATACTAATGCCTGTTGCAAGAACTTTTTTAGCCGAAAATCCCGATTCTTTGAACACGCGTTTTAGCGTTTTTGGCGAATAGTACGAAAGGTGTTCTGGGTATCCGAGAATGTTCCAATCTGCGCCTAGCATGTAACGCTCAACGGCATCGAAGTTTGGGGTGGTGCAATAAACAACTCCACCTTTTCTAAGCAGTTTGTGGAAATTTCCTAACTCCTGTTTTGGGTTGTTGATATGCTCAATTACCTCAAAAGAACAAACCACATCAAAACTTTCTGGATCGTAGTTATCGGGATTTAGTACGCCTAGTTTCATGCTTGCGCCTTTGCCTTCGCAAATACCAACGGCTTCTTCAGTAAACTCAGTTCCGTAAACTTCCCAACCACGTTTTTTAGCAACTTCCAAAAAGTAGCCAATACCGCAACCAACATCAATGAGTTTGTTTGTTTTTCGATAAGGTTCTAAACTGTCTAAAACCCTTTCGTACGCTTGGATAGTTAAATCACTCAGATAGTCGTTTCTGCCATATCCTTCATAAACAGCATTCAGCTCGTCTTGAGTTGGAATTGGTTTGCAGAAAACAAATCCGCATGACGCACATTTAGTTAAATGATGCTTCTCAAATCCACTTAACGGATTGAGCTTTTCGCTTTGGCAAACCAAGCATTTATTCTGTTCTCCTTTTGGCACGAAACGAATGTAGTTATTCGGAAAAAGAAAAAGCCACCCTAGCGCTGCAAAGGTGGCTTCTTCTGAAATTTAGTAATGCGCTTATTTGTCTCCCAAGTGCTTAGCGGCAACTTCAACCGAAACGGTTATGGTTGCGCTCATTTTCTCTCCGTAGCTCATATGAGCCCCGTTGGCAAACTGCATGGTCAATTTGTGGTCGCCTGGGGCAAGATTTACAACTGTTGAAAGTTGACCTTTCCCAAAGTGGATAAGCGTAGAGTCTCCCGCGGGAATTACCGCTCCGGCCGCAACAAAATCATGGTTGATAAGCAAGTGATGGTGTCCCTTGTTTTCTTCAATGGCACCAGCTGGAACAACCTCCATTCCTTCAACGCCAAATTCTACAGTAAGCGGAGATGTAACAACATCGCCATCAACAAGATTGGCAAAAAACACCTTTTGTCCTTCGGTAATTTCTTGCATTACAACACCTTCTGGTGCTTCATGTGCATGGTCATGATCTCCATGTGCGTGAGCGTGCTCTTCGGTTGCTTCTGCATTTTCGCCTTCGTGAGAATGTGGTTTACATCCTGAAAGGAATGCAATTGTGGCAATTGATAGAATTAAATACTTCATTTTTTTTTTGTGGTTTTTGTTTCTATGCTTAATCAAATACAACTTCCATTTCTACACGTCTGTTTTTCTGACGACCCTCTCTTGTTTCGTTCGGGTAAATTGGCTTCGTTTCTCCGAACCATTCAACAATGAAGTTGGTGGTATTCACGCCTTTCGCTTGCAGATAACGAACAACAGACTTGGCTCTTTTTTCTGATAAAGCCATATTAGATGTAGCACTACCATCGCTATCCGTGTGTCCAGATATTCTGAGTATGTAATCTGGCTTTTTAACTAGCAATGCTGCCAATTCGTCCAATGATTCGTACGAAGATCCAGCAATTATATCCTTAGCAGATTCAAACTCAAGGTTTTCGAACGCTGTATTCAGTACCTCTTGTTCTTCTTTCTCAATTACTGGGCATCCTTTGTTTTCGACAGGCCCTGGAGTTCTAGGGCACTCATCTTCTAGGTCAATCACTCCATCACCATCAGAATCTTGGTAAGGACAACCTTGATTGTCAACCGGTCCTGGTACATCTGGACAACGATCAACGTTATCCAATACTCCGTCTCCATCTCTGTCTCCCCAAGGGCATCCGTTGTTCTCAACTGGTCCTACTTCGTCTGGGCACTTATCTGCGTTGTCAAGTACGCCATCTCCGTCTCTATCTCCCCAAGGACAACCACTGTTTTCTGCAGGTCCCGGAATCGTATCACATTCATCAATGTTGTCGGTAACACCATCACCATCAATATCTCCCCAAGGGCAGCCTTTGTTTTCTTCAGGACCAGCAACGTCTGGACACTCGTCAACGTTATCTAGTACACCATCTCCGTCTTTATCTCCCCACGGACATCCGTTGTTTTCTTTAGGCCCAAATTCATCTGGACAATTATCTGTTTTATCAGGAATGCTATCCAAATCGCGGTCTGGACAACCAGCAAACACTTCTAAGCCAAACTCATCTGGACATCCATCAAGCTTGTCAATAATTCCATCTCCATCTCTATCCGCAATCTTCTTGTCTTTGTAACCAACTACGAAGTTTAGACCACTGTGGAAGTGTGCATTTTGCGAATGTTGGGGCATCATTGGAGCTAGGATGTTGTCGGCAGCTAAGTACCATTGTACGGGCCCTAATGTTAGCCCAAAGCCAAAACCAAAGTTTGCAAAGCTGCGGTTGTTGTACATGTAGCTTCCAGAAAGGTGGAAGATGGTTCCGAACTTTCGGGTGTAGTTAAGAGCAACTGCAGGTTCAAAGTGCTTATGAAAAATCTCTCCGTAGAAATCTATTCCAAGACGGTCTTTCTCGGTGAATTTGTAAGCTCCACTTATATATATCTGCGAACTTAAACTTGTGCTGTAGCTATTCTCGGTTTCTGTGAGAGGAAAAGCAGCCTCAAGGGTATCAACAAATTCTTCAAAAACTCTCGCGCTATCTGGTTGAGTAAGAAACTGAGCCAGGTCTAATCCTTGGTAAGTGAAATTCGCATCGCCAATTGTCTTGTTATGCGCATTGTCTTTCCAGAAAATCATTCCAAGATCGTTGGCGCTAAATGCAACTTCCCAGTGCTCATCAATAAGGTAATGCGCTCCAATATTGAATGCAAAACCATGATTGCCGGTAAGAAAGGATTTGTATGAAATATCTCCTCCAATATTCTCAAAGTCGCCAAGCAGACCAGCGGAATTCAACGTTACATCGGCCTTGGCGGTAATGTTGTAATTGTTTGGGTCGGTGTAAAGAGACAACCCTCTATTTTCTGTGGAGATGTTGGTAATTCCATTTAAATATTTCACCGTAATACCAACTCTTAATTTCTTGTCAAGCAATTTTCGTGCGTAGCTAATTGCCCATTCAGTGTAAACAGTGGCATCTGCATTCATGCTTTTTAAATCAATGGTTTCTCCTAAATAGGCACCATTTCCTTTCCATATTCCATTCAGCAAATCCTTTGGAAGATTAAACCTTGCAGAAATTCTCATGGCGCTATTCACGTACATGAAATTGTTCTTGTCTGGTCCAAAAGTGAAGCTGAATGAGAGTAGATCGAATTTAGCGTTCATCGACATGTAATTGCTTTTTCCCATTCGGTCCAATGCACCTTGAAGGTCTACATAAAGCGAATCGTTGGCGTCTTTCTTTATCAGTTGAGAGTAAGCAAAACCGTTTTGACCAAGTGTTATGTGGTTGCTGGATAACATTGGCAAGCCAATGTGCCACTTGCTGTCTGGTATAAATGCTGGGTTGATGTACATACGCTGAGGAACGAGAGTCATTCCTTGCATCGTGAAATCGTACTGCGCTTTGGCTTGGAATGAGCACATCGTAATAACGATTGCTGCAATAAAGGCAAAGCTTCTTTTAAGATTTAAATGGGCCATAATCTTCAATTGGTCTGGTCGTTTTTTTCGGTTGGTTTATTAAAAGTCGTTGATGTCTGAAGGTTTCGCCTTCAGCTTAACTCTTAATCCAATCCGTATTTCGATGTTATCTTCTAGGTATAATTTGATGTTGCGATTGGCATCATCCGTACTGGTAATATCTGCCGCAAGCAGTAAATAGCTTGAAGCGAAAAGGCTGTGAATACGCGCACTGTCCAATTCAATATCGTTGTTTGTATTGGTAGCAGAAATAACTTTTCCGTCTGCGTTTACCAATCCAGATGCAATTATGAACGAACCATCTGTAAGCACCGAGTCTAACAAGTTATACGCGGTATCAGCAAAATATAACTTCAGCAATCCATCAACCGGAAAATGACTGAGCGTGTTAATTCTCAATAGGCCTCTTTCTATATTGTCTGCAAAATCCTCCGCTTCAGTAAACGGCACTTCAATTGTGTCTATAATGGTAAAGTGGTCAGAGAATCCCCAAAATGGCAATTCAACATCGGCAATCACTTCAATGGCGCTGTTAAGCGTTGCAAAATTGTAAGCTGGACCATTAGGGTTAACCTCACCGCTAATGTCATGATGTATTTGACCGTATTGGTTATTTACAATATCCTTAATGTTGCTATTGTTCTGGGTAAAGTAGTATTCAAGGATAGCCGAATCGGCAACAGCAGGAGCCGCGGGAATGGTAAACTGATTTCCAGAAATGAGTGAGGATAAATCGATATTGGTTTGAGGGTTCCCTCCGCCTGTTGCATAAAACTCATCCAAACTAACATTGATTTCTGCGCCAATGGTGTTGCTAATATGTAATCTAAGTCTTGGGTCTTCGAAATAGATGCTACCACCATGCTCGCTTTGAACTACATCTAGGTCAACTTCTGCTGGGTTTATATCTAGATTGAAATTCCCAAAAAAGCCATCAGCAAAGGCCATAATCATATTCTCGAATGAATGATTTATCTGCACTTGACTTATTGGTGTAGGTGTAGCACCCCCACCTTGATTTAACGTTAGTGTATAATTGATTGGAATCGTGTTTGGCCCCATGCCATTGTCAAGGTCCATTTCGTATCCAACCAAAGGAATGTCGATACTCACAGACACCGCCTGTCCCTGATAATCAATCGGATAAGTTTGAAGAAATGGGGTGCCGTTCAATTTCATTTCTGGCATAGAAACTTCCAACATACCGCTATGTTCAAAATTACTGGTGAACGAAATGTTCATGGTTCCACTTTGGAATGCCATCTTGTCCAACTGCGAACCTCCAGGGCCAGTAAGCCCCATCGTTAATCCACTATTTGCAGTGGTTTGTACCGTTCCATTTGCTGTAAACTGTACAATTTCAGGTGCCGAAAGGCTCATGTTTTCATCTACCTGTTGCTGCACTGGTAATTGGAACACATCATTAATTGTTTGAGAAAAAATTCTCTTTCTGTAAATGAGCGTAATAAAGTTATCTGCGTCATACTCGTATATGTTAGTAGAGTCTGATAAACTGATAATCTCTTCAGCATCAAGAATTGAATACACAATTGGGAAAGCAATGTCTGGTTCCCATTCGATCATATCCTCGCGCATGCGATCGAAATTGAAATCATCTTTAAAACACCCTGAGAGCAGCATAACTAAACCGCAAATAGTAAATAGGGCAGCTACGCTACCAACCTGAAATTTTTTCATGAGAATGAATTTGGTCTTCTTAGCTACAAAAATAGGAACTTTAAACCTACGGTATGGTCTGAATGAGCAGTTCGCTACCTGAACCAGCACTAATCACAAGGTGAGAATCACCTTCTTTAATAATTTCAAAGTTGGAGTTTCCGCTCATTGGAAACCCAGCCACCATTTGACCATTTCCGTCAAAAAGAACGAGCTGTTCTGTATCCTTAAAACAATAGCCAATGCCAACTCCAGCTTCTCCTAAATCAATTAAAAATGGTTCAGATGCTGACGGTTCTAGTCTATGTTCGGCTACTTTTTCCTTCTTGTAATTGAATATTTGTAGCACATTGAGGTCAGAAAAAATGAATTCTGGTCCGCCATCTTTATCAAGATCTGAAACAAAAAATCTATGCTCCGGACTAAACTTACCTAAGTCCATGTCTTTTACTTCTCCATCTAACGATACTCTGTAAATTTTACCCTCCTTGTCGGTCAAGTAAATGCCAGTAAATGCATTTTCAGAAGATTTGAATGTCTGTAGTTGATTGTTTTTTGAAGGCAATACACGTTGCTCAACTTTTACCCGATTTTTCCCTTGGCGGTCTAGCAAGTGAATTTTACCATTGCTTTCTCCCGTGACAATGTAGTCTTTGCCACCAATGGCAATGTGCTTAAATTGCTGAATGGTTGGGTCTGAAGCACGCGTGTGATTCCATCCAGAAATCTTTTTTCCGTGAATATCATAGTTGTAAATACGTTTGTTTTTGCAGGTAATTAACAATCGATAATCTTGTGTGTTATCGTAGTCGAAAACACTCAAGTCTGTCTCTGCTTCGGCAGGTAATTTGAATGGGAACCCTTCAACATTATCTCCGTTTCTGTCTATTAAGTAAACGTAATTTTTGGTGTTAAATATGTACTGTAATTTTCCATTTCCGAAAGCATCTACCTGAATAGGTTTGTTCTCAATGCTCTCCACCAGCGGCACTTTAAATAAGGGCTGCCCCATTTTATTAAATAGGTAGAGCATCTTATTTACGTCTTGAATCAGAAATTCACTAACGCCTGTAAGATGATTTTCTACTGCCGTAGGTGCTCCTATTGGCTCGCCATCTAGTAATGCTGTCCAGCTATTTTCTTTTGCCTTAGACCAATTTGGGTTGTAATTGAGGAATACGTTGGAGTAAAACGACTTTCCTGTTGTAGAAACCTGGGTGCCCAAGGCTTCAAAATTGGCAGCAAATTGAGGGTTGTTGACCAGACTTTTTGATGCTTCTTTACGCAAATATGATTCTAAAATTGACTTGGATCGCGCTAGTTGATGGTAAGAAAAGATATTGTACGTGGAGCCTAGATTTTCAATAAATCGGGAGAAGGAAAGTTCTTTTGCCAAGGTTCGGTCTCCTTGAATAAAACGTAGGTAAGAGATCATAGATTCTTGGTTGGTTCCGAACACAACCCGATTGCCAATTATCATATAAAACGGGTTCTCATACGCATCAAAGCCATCTCCAAATAAATCAGTAAGGATTCCGCCTAATGGAAGTTGACGTACATGGATTCCGTTATTTTCAATCTCAACAACTTCTAACTGGTTTTTGGCAGACAATTCATCTGACAGATCGTTAAGCAATTTTGTTGCAAGATCTGCTGACCTAGCCTCAAAAACCATGAAAGTGTTTTCTCCAAAGGAAGTTCCTTGCGATTCAGTTACGCAAATGCCGAATGAATTGCCCATCCAGGCAAGAAGGTTTTGCTCTAAATCAATCTCAAAATTTGTGTTTAGGCTATCAAGTTTCGTTACAAGTTGAACTAACCTTCCAGAGTTTTGTAGCAGCTTTTTGTAATCTGTAGTAAACGAAAACACATCGTCAATTCCGAAGAAAAGGAAAGAAGCTGTAGATGAGGGTAGATATTCTGGGAAAGTGATTGCCTGAGGTTCTTGATCTAAAAAGAGCTTCAAATACTGGTTCAGCGTATCTGAGGTGTACGTAAACCCATTAAAGGTGAGTCCTTCTGGTTTTAGATGAAGGTCTAATTCGGTCCAACTCCCAATACTGCTCACCAATCCCTCAAAGGAGCCCAATGTTGGCTTTAAAATGCCGGAGAAGTATGTTGGTAATTTTTGATAATTGATTAGGAAGTTAGCTTCAACATTTTGCCCTGTCGCCTCAATAGCCTTGGCAAATTCAGGGTCTGAAGTAAGCGATTTGCCAGTTTTTAGTTGATTAATTGACTCATCCAACAATTGATTGCTTGTACTAGCTAAAAGTAGTCCGCGATAACCAGTGTAGAATAGCACATTATAAGGCTCTGAAACCACCAATTTGTAAGTGGTTATTTCGTCTTTTACGTTTTCAGTTACTACACCAACAGAAGCCAATGCTGTATTTAAAGACTTCACCGATTTTTTGTCGGTAGCGTTACTTGGCTGAATTGCATAAAAAACATGAATGGAGTCGGAACTGTTTGCATGATAGGATGACCAAACAACAGATTTTGCCAACATCTCGCTCAAGTCTTTGTCATTCCTGATAAGAGAATCCAACATTTGATTCTTTGCGAAAAAGAGATTCAACTCTTTTATTTCGCGAAAAACCTTGAAATAAGCTTGATCTTCAAATGTTTCCCACGACTTGGTTATTTCTGGGTAACTAATTACGATTGCAGCGGTTGTGGGGATGGCATCTATCGGATTTGCCGTTTCCTGTTTGTTTTGCAAACCAAACCACCAGATTGCGCCCCCTGCCAATACAAGGAGAACTATGAGTACCGAAATAATCGCTTTCTTCACTTAATGGGGTAGGCTAGAAACGTAATGAGATACTTACAAATTTAACATTTGTGAGATGGCTATGAGACAATGCGACCATCCTTCATTTCCAACTTTCTGTCTGCCATGTTGGCTAACTCTGCATTATGGGTCACAATAACGAAGGTTTGATTGAATTTGTCTCTCAAATCGAAGAACATTTGGTGAAGGTCCTTGGCCGATTGACTGTCCAAATTCCCAGAAGGTTCATCTGCTAAAACCACCGCGGGCTGATTAACCAAGGCTCGTGCAACCGCCACTCTTTGCTGTTCTCCTCCCGAAAGTTCGGATGGCTTATGGTCAGCTCGGTCTTCCAAGCCTAAAAATGCCAACAATTCTTTCGCTCTTGTTCGAACCTCAAGTTCATCTTTTCCAGCGATAAAACCTGGAATACAAACATTCTCTAAGGCCGTAAATTCTGGAAGTAAATGATGGAATTGGAACACGAAACCAATTGCAAGATTTCGGAACTGAGAAAGTTTTTTGTCTCGCAAACTCCCTGTGTCAATATCTTTAATTGAGAGTGTTCCCGCATCGGGTTTGTCCAATGTGCCAATAATGTGAAGCAGGGTAGATTTTCCTGCGCCAGAAGCGCCAACTATACTCACAATTTCCCCCTCAGCAATCTCAAGACTAACGCCTTTCAAAACTTCAAGGTCACCATAACGCTTCTCAATATTATCTGCTTTAATCATCGTTGCGAAGATAGTTTTCTGCTTTGCATTGTACGAAAGTTTGTCCGCAGAATGCCCAACTGATTCTAGTCACAGACCTATCTTCGTGAAAACTGCGAACTCCTATGATTCGATATTTCCTTTTGTCTGCGTTGCTGCTAATGGCAACAGATTTATTTTCTCAATCTGAACCTGAATGGTTTAAAATGATGAATGCAGATAACCCAAATTTCTTTGAAGTTGAAGAGGCCTATGAGAGTTTTTACGCTGATAATGACTTCAAGAAAAATCGTTTTACGCAAGACCACAAACGTTGGGTTCGGGAGATTGAAAAATTCGTTCAGCCTAACGGTAGAATTCAAATTCCTGCTGGTAGATATGAAGACAAACTGTCCCAATTTCAAGAGGCGCGTTCAGCCCAAAGAGGCGGTCCTCAATGGCAGCCAATAGGCCCATTTCATGTAGATACCGATGCTCCTGGAAATTCGTATGCGCCTGGATTTACACGTTTTAATACCGTAGAACAAGATCCCGTTAATGGTCAAATTGTGTATGCAGGAACTGCTACTACTGGCTTGTGGAAAAGCACCGACAAAGGATTTAACTGGCAATGCATTACTTACGATATGCCGCTCACGCACATTCGCTCCATTTGTATTAGTCATGCCAACAACAACCATGTGTGGTTTGGTTCTGGGAACAACATTTTCAGAAGCACCGATGGTGGTCAGAATTTCACAGCAACCGGTATAACAGGAGGCGACCCTGGTAATGACATTTGGGAGATTAAAATGCACCCAACAGATGCAAATATTTTGCTTGCGGCTGCTAGCGATGGCTGGTTAAGGAGTACAGATGGAGGTGCTAATTGGGTTGAGTTATTGGATGAATATTTCTACGAGATAGATTTTCATCCAAATAACGGCTCCATTGTCTATGGGCTAAAGCGAGATGGCGACAAGAATTATTTTATGCGAAGCGTTGATGCTGGGCAGTCGTTTATTACGATAACAGGTGGAGCACCAAATCCTGACTTAAACAATGGCGAACACAATAGAAGAAGTGAAATTGCAGTAACGCCAGCAGCAATAAATCGGGTTTATTGGCTAGCGCCAGGTTCTGCAGACGGAGGTGATGGACTGTATGGATTTTACGTTTCTGAAGATGCTGGTCTTAGCTTCGAATTTCGTTGCTGCGGAACTGGCCCAGGTGGTGTTGCCGACCCAGTCACTAATCCAAATATTATGGATTGGGCAGCTGATGGTTCTGATAATGGTGGGCAGTATTACTACGACCTTGGGTTGGCAGTTTCTGCGACAGACCCAGATAAAATTTACACTGCTGGTATCAATATTTGGTACTCAGAAGATGGTGGATACAACTTTACCAATAACCATCATTGGACCTGGGGCGGAGGCATTGGTTATGTGCATGCCGATGTACACGATTTAAAGATTTACGGAAACGATTTTTGGGCAGTTTCTGATGGCGGAATTTTCCATTCGACCGATGGCGGTGTCAATTTCACTGATAAAACCAGAGACATTCATGGAACCGAAATATGGGGTTGGGGTGCTGGATTTCGAGAGGGCTATGTTCAGGCTTGTGGAACCTATCACAACGGAACACTTTTACTAAACAATGATGTTTGGGACGGTTGGCTGCACGTTTGGGGTGGCGACCAGTATGATGGGTTTGTGAATCCAGTAGAAAAGAATTTGGTGTATGCAGATTGGGCGGGAATGAGCAAGATTCGTCTTCCGCAAGATGCTTCTACCGCACCGACTGGCGGCAGTTTTAACCGCGGAGTAAACAACTTCTCGTATCACGATTTTCACCCAAATAACCCTTACGGGATTTTTGTGCCAGATGGTAATTCGTTATGGAAAACAATGGATGGAAGTAACTCTTGGACCGAAGTGAAAGACTTTGGAGAAGAGGTGAGAAGTATTCGCATTGCGCCATCAAACCCAGATGTTATTTATACTTCAACCAAAATCGGTTATTGGGATGATGCAAGAATTTGGCGATCTGATGATGCCGGAGTTACTTGGTCCGAAATTTCACCAAATGGCTCGCTTACAGGAGGCCACGCTTGGCGAGGATTTGACTTAACGGTTGATGGTGGAAATCCAATGATTGTCTGGGTAAGTATCGCTGGTACGCATGTCGGTAATAATGTACTTAAGTCGACTAACGGTGGTCAATCTTGGGCTGACATTTCGGATAATCTTCCAAATACAGAAGTGCAGGATATTGTCCATCATATTGGAACAGATGGTGGAGTTTACATAGGAACTTCTGGTGCAGTGTACTACCGAAACAATTCAATGAATGAGTGGATGTCCTACTCAAATGGATTACCTCAGTCGTATACACGAACACTGCAAGTGTGGTACAACGGTGGGAAGCTATTCAATGCAACCGATGGTCGTGGCGTGTTCGAAATTCCACTTTACGAAACACCGGCACCTGTTGCCAATTTGGGTGCAAATAGAGAGTCGGTAGATTGCCTTGATCAAACCGTTCAATTCTACGATTTGAGTTACATGGATACGGTAGGCGCAACTTATCAATGGAGTTTTCCTGGAGGCAATCCAAGTGCAAGTACAAACCGCGACCCAATCGTGAATTATCCTAATCCAGGATTATTTGATGCAACGCTTACCGTTACCAATAATGATGGAACCGATACCAAAACGCTGACTGGTGTGGTTGAGCACGTGGCTGTTCTTGCAAGCGTGCCATTTGAGGAAGATTTCAATGATCCAGAATTGCCAGAAAACTGGAACATTCAAAATCCAGATGAGAGTTATACGTGGACTATCATTGACTTAGACACAGGCGCCACATGTCAGCCAACTACGGCCTATTACATGAATCATCATGGGTATAATAATCCTCCGGCAGAAGATTACCTGTACAGCCAGTTGGTAAATCTGCAGTTCATTCAAGATGCAGAATTGACCTTCGATTACGCTTATGTTAGATGGGGTGGAGGGTATGAAGATGGATTTAGACTAGAGGTTTCTACCGATTGTGGAGCGGTTTGGGATACACTTTTTAATGAATGCTGTGTAGACTTGATGACCGTTGAAGATAATGTGCAAGACCCTTGGCAACCAGGTTGTGGAGACTGGGAACAGCTGTCATTTGACCTTTCTCCCTATTACGGACAGAACGTTTTGATTCGTTTTGTTTCTGTAAACGGTTGGGGCAACAATTTCTATTTAGATAATGTGGAAGTTGACGGATTGAATGTGGTGGGAATGGCTGAGTTACTATCCGAAGGAGATGCTCGAGTTTATCCAAACCCAGCAACCGACCAACTTTATCTGCAAACCTCTTTTGATAAAATCTCGGTTCAGATTCTAGATGTCTCTGGTAAAGTCGTGCTCAATTCAAAAGAATATCCAAGTGGTTTGCACCGTATTTCGGTAGAAAGCCTATCGGATGGCATTTACTTCGTGAGGCTCACCAGTCAGAATGGAGAGCGAGTGGAGAAATTGGTAATTGATTAGTGCTTCTCAAACAGTTTTACCATTCGGTCAACAATGATATCGTTGTAAATTTCAGGAAGGATATGCCCCATTCCTTCAATCCAAAGTGTATCGGCATTGGGGATAAGATCTGCAGTTTTTAAACCGTGCTCAAACGGAATAAGAGGGTCCGTTTTTCCGTGTATAACCAATGTTGGTACAGCAAGAGATTTCAAAGCGTCTATCCTCGAACCAGATTTTTCTATGGCGGTAGTTTGCTGTCGGCCCGATTGTCGGTTGTAACCCTTCCGCTTGCGCACATTATAAAGTGCTAATTGTGAAATTCGTTTCACGTTCATGTCATATTTGTAAGAACCCAAAAGGTTCATTCGTGTTGCTAGTCCCATTTTTACAACATTCAATTCTGATTTGCTCCAACCATATTTCAAATTGGTTAATACCAGTTCTTTAACGCAACTCATATTTATAGAAGGAAGTTCAGGGTCCATTATCCAAGGAGTTGACATGATAGAAGTGAGGCTTAAAGCTCTTTCAGGATGTTCTATGCAAAGTGTTTGGCTAATCATTCCCCCAAGAGAGACACCTACAAAATGTACTTTTTCAATTTTCAGCGTGTCAAGAATGGCAATAGCATCATTTGCCATGTCGGACAAGGTGTAAGGGTTATCTGGGTTAAAATCGTCCCAATCACTCATCCCAACTCCTCGGTTGTCAAATCGAATAACCTGATAGCCAGCATCTAAAAATCCATTGGTAAAATAACTTGGCCAAGCAAGCGCGTCAGCCGATAATCCCATAACTAACATAACTGTTCCTTTGGCAGTGTCTTTAGGCGATTGAACATCATACCAAATTTTGGTTTCTCCATTCATCGCGTAGCTTACTTGCCCAACTTGTTCTTTTAATGGAGCTGCAATTTCCGCCTCCATGGTACGCTCCATATCGTCAGTTATCTCAGGGCCAGAAGTATAAACGTATATGGCGCCAGCAGTGACCAACATGGTCATAAATAGACCAAAAAACAGTATTATTTTCTTGAACATTTAAGGGGTTTCTTTAAAAGGTAACTCTGGCTGAAGTAACTGAAAACTCATTCGGTGCCATTCAGTTGGCCCATGCTTTCTAATTCCTAGACGGTGTTCTTTGGTTGGATAACCTTTGTTTCTATCCCACCCAAAATGCGGGTATTGATTGTGCAATTCGCGCATTATTTCATCTCGATGCGTTTTGGCAAGAATGGATGCAGCCGCAATACTTTGGTATTTACCGTCTCCTTTCACAATCGTTTCGTGTTTCACCTTTTTATAAGGGATAAACCGATTACCGTCAACGATAATAAATTTCGCTTTAGGCTTCAGTTGATCTAATGCGCGGTGCATGGCTACAAAGCTTCCATTCAGAATGTTGATTTCGTCAATCTCTACGTTCGAGACAATTCCTACCGCCCAAGCCAGTGCTTTTTGTTCAATTTCAGGACGAAGGAGTTCACGTTTCTTTTCTGATATTTTTTTGCTGTCATCCAATCCGTCAATCGGATTGTTTGGGTCGAGAATAACGGCTGCCGCAACTACAGGGCCGCACAAGCAACCTCGGCCTGCTTCATCGCAGCCAGCTTCTAAAAGCTCAGTTTGAAAACTCCACTCAAGCATTCAAGTGCCTCTTCAGAACATCTACGAAAATCCACACGTCTTCAAACGAATTGTACAACGGAACGGGAGCTAAACGTATCACATTCGGCTCACGGTAATCCGTAATCACCCCTTCATCGAGCAAACCTTGATGCAATTTCTTGGCTTCCTTGTCTACGTAAAGCGACAGTTGGCAACCACGCTGGTCTGGGTTTCTAGGCGTGATGATTTTAACATCTTTCGAGTTCAAGTCATCAATTAGAAATTCTAGAAATCCAGTCAGTTTCAAACTCTTTTCGCGCAATTTTTCCATGCCAACTTCTGCATGAATATTTAAGGCCGATTTATGCACCGCCATCCCAAAAACAGGAACATTACTTAATTGCCAACCACGAGCACCTTCTGCAGGCACAAAACCCGGTTCCATTTTAAAGCGTTCGTCTGGATCATTACCCCACCAACCAGCAAAACGGTTGAGTTCTGGGTTATTGCAATGGCGTTCATGCACAAACATTCCAGACACATTTCCTGGACCAGAATTCAAGTATTTGTAGCTACACCAGCATGCGAAATCAACATTCCAATCGTGTAATTGAAGTGGAATATTACCTGCTCCATGCGCAAGGTCGAAACCTACTTTAGCACCAACTTTATGACCAGCTTCGGTAATTGTTTTCATATCGAAAACCTGACCGGTGTAGTAATTCACACCGCCTATCATAACAAGCGCCAATTCGTCTCCAGCATCAGCAATCGCTTGCAGAATATCTTCATCATTAATCAAGTCTTCACCATCTCGCGGAGCAACTTCAATGATGGTATCTTTTGGCTCCAACCCATGGTGTCTCACTTGTGTTTCCAATGCATACTGATCACTAGGAAAAGCCTTTGCTTCGCAAATGATTTTGTAACGTGATTTGGTTGGTTGATAGAATGAAACCATCAATAAATGAAGGTTCACGGTAAGCCCGTTCATAACGGTTACTTCTTTCGGCAGTGCTCCAACCAATTTGCTCAACTGATCCGGAAAAACATCTTGATAGCTTACCCACGGTGTCTTAGCATGAAAGTGACCTTCCACGCCAAACTCAGCCCAATCATCAAGCTCTTGGTTTACGTTTTCTCGTGCCGATTTAGGTTCCAGTCCTAATGAATTCCCACAAAAATAGGTGGCCGATTTTCCATTTAGTTTTGGGTGATGAAAGCGGTTTCTGTAATCCTTCAAAGGATCTTCCGCATCCAGTTTTAGCGCAAATGCTTTTGTATTCTCGAACTGCATGTGGCAAATGTCGCAAATGATGCAATATCATTTTGTGTCATCATTCGGCCGTTTACCTTTGCGCGCTCAAAGCAAAAGATGAGCACAGAAAATTCAGCACAGTTATTTGAAAAGGCAAAAACGCTTTTTCCAGGAGGAGTAAATAGTCCAGTTAGGGCATTCGGTAGCGTTGGAGGAACACCTCGTTTTCTAACCAAAGGACAAGGAAGTAAGGTTTGGGATGCAGATGGAAATGAATACATCGATTTCTGCGGTAGTTGGGGACCACTCATTCTTGGGCATGCGAATCAGAAAGTTGAAGACGCCATAATTGGCGCGGTTAGAAATGGAACTTCTTTCGGAGCGCCATCAGTTCAAGAGAATGAGTTGGCAGATTTGATTCTGGGTAATCACCGTTTTGTGGAACGCATACGATTTGTGAGTTCTGGAACCGAAGCTGTAATGAGTGCCATTCGATTGGCAAGAGGCTACACAGGACGTAATAAGATTATCAAATTTGAAGGTTGCTACCATGGCCATGTAGATTCTCTTTTGGTTAAAGCTGGTTCTGGTTTGGTAACCTTAGGCGAGTCTAGCTCTGCTGGTGTTCCGAAAAGCTATACGGACGAGACCATTGTGATTGCATTGAATGATATTGAGGCGGTGAAAGACGCTTTTGAGCGATTCAAGGATGATATCGCAGCAATTATTATTGAGCCGATTCCTGCCAATAATGGCTTGCTTTTGCAGGATGGAAAATTTCTTAGAGCGCTGCGTGAAATCTGTTCGGATGAAAATGCAATGCTCATTTTTGATGAGGTTATTAGCGGGTTTAGAGTTGGTTTTGAAGGCGCTTCTGGTTTGTATGATATCAAGCCCGACATTATTACACTTGGGAAAATCATTGGAGGCGGAATGCCTGTTGGTGCGTTTGCTTCCAGCGAAAAAATTATGAATTCAATTTCACCACTTGGACCTGTTTACCAGGCAGGGACATTGAGTGGAAATCCAGTTGCGATGGCGGCAGGAAAAGCTGCTTTGGAGCAACTGCTAGGAGATGATTTCTATCCAGCCATGGAAAAGAAAACACAGAAGTTGGTTTCGACTGTATTGGAGCATGTGGAAGAGAAAGGATACAAGGTTAAAATGTTCTCGATTGGATCAATTTACTGGATTGCTTTTTCAGACAGACCTAGCATTAGAAGCGCTCAGGAAATTGACCCTGAAAGCATGAATATTTACCGAATATTTTATCACTCTTTACTGGAAAACGGCTTTTACATAGGCCCTTCTGGTTATGAAGTTGGATTTGTTAGTGCCGCGCATACCGAAGAAGAGTTAGCCGAAGCAGCTCGAATAATCAATCTATCTTTAGATAAAGCACTAAGCTGAAAACATGAAAAACTGCCTGCTTTTAGGTCGAAAAGGAATGATTGTCGATGATGTGAAAAGCAAAATCGATGCACAGGATGTAAACCTCTTTGGA
This sequence comes from uncultured Flavobacteriales bacterium, assembly GCA_937900875.1. Lineage (GTDB taxonomy): Bacteria > Bacteroidota > Bacteroidia > UBA10329 > UBA10329 > UBA10329. Next base: position 6,337 of record CALCGD010000190.1, on the reverse strand, counting down.
GGGACTACCATTGATGATGTAAAGCAGGTTTTTGAGGATCAGTCCATTGATGTGGTAATAATGGGCGCAGGAATTGATATTGAGACAAGACTAGAGATTATTCGATACATATTTGAGGTGAGTAAATCTACTACTGTGCATATGAAAGATTGGGATTCTGGTCCTGCCGGAATGTTGCCGTTTGTAAATGGTGTGTTAAACGGCACAGTTTGAAATTTCTGATTCTCATAATTATTACCTCCCTTTTTTTTGGATGTAGCACCGTTCCTGAAAAGGGAAAATCCGTGCTTATTTCAATGTACTATCCTAACAATAGCTATCAGAATTGGTTGTTGCATTTCGATAGCACGCTCACATTCTATCAAGCGTATGGTTTGTCTGCAGATTCGTTAGAAAAAATCTTAGCGGAGGTTGATGGAATGATTCTCACTGGGGGCAAAGACATTCATCCGTCACGCTATGAGAAAGATTCTTCCGTAGCGCAATGCGGACCGATTGATGCTTACCGAGATTCGTTGGAATTGGCGCTGGTTGAGCATTCTTTCAAACGAAAAATTCCGCTTTTGGGTGGTTGCCGAGGAATGCAATTATTGAATGTGGCCAAAGGAGGTTCGCTCATTGTAGATATTCCTTCTGAAATTGGTTCTTCCATTCATCAACAAGAAAAAGGCGATGCTTACCACATGGTTTATTGCCATCCGTGGTTAGCCAAAGTACTGGAAAAGGATAGTGCCGAAGTGAATTCAAATCATCATCAAGCAATTGATGAATTGGCAGATGGGTTTAAGGTTTTGGCACACTCTAAAGACTCAATAATAGAGTCGTTTTATTGGGAGGATAAATCCACACATCCGTTCATTATTGGTGTGCAATGGCATCCAGAAAGAATGGATCGAGAAAATCCAATGGCGGCAAACATTGCCCGTATTTATCTTAATAATTTAGAACGGACAGACTAGTTTTTGACGAATTTGTATCGTCCCTTTTCGGTGCTTAAAAAGTAGATTCCTGCTGGTAAATCCGATAAGTCGAGTTCTTTAGCGCCTGCATCAAACTCACGTAATTTTTGCCCTTCTATATTAGTAAGAATGGCATGGCTAGTTAGCGATTTATTAAGGCTAATTATACCAGTTGTTGGGTTTGGGTAGATGAAACCAGATGCTGATGTTAAATCCTGAATTCCAACACTATTGGTTACTGTGAATTGTAGCTGGCCCGCATCATCAGGAATAATTCCTGCGCTACAACCTGGTCCGCCAAATCCGCTGGTAAGTGTAAAGTCGAATGTGTAATCTCCTGCAGGAAGTTGGCCAATTTCGAAAGTATCTGTGGTTTCGCAAATAACTGTTAGTAAGCCAACGCAATGATGGGCATAAGCACTTACGTTAAATCCGTTGGTGCCAACGTCTTGATTGTCTAATTGGCAATCTCCGCTTGTAAATTGAACATCTACGTACATAACCACTTCATCATCTACGGTTGGGTTTGCGGGCACAACGGTAATAGAACTTATGCCGCCTTGGGCAAAAAGTTGTGCGCAAGAAATTACAATTGCAAGCGTTAATAGTTGTTTCATGATGTTGTATTTGGAACTAAGACGTACTGCAACCTAGTGAGTTGTCAAGCCAATAATAAGACCGCGAAAAATTGCAGAAGCATTGTTCCTTCTATCCAAAAAGAGCAGTACATGTCGTTGCGGTTTGGTGTTGCAAATGCCAATCCTACTGCTGCAATAATTGAAGAAACAGCGTAACCCATAAATCGGCCATCTAAGCCAAGCCGAAGGGTTAATAGACAAATAAACGCGCCTATTAGAAATACGGATAGCACCACGGCCCATTGCCAGGTAAGTACAGAAGGCAAGGTTTGCACGTCTTTTTTAGCATCGTTGACCAAATCTCTAATGTCAAACGGAATGGTAATGGCGAGAATGAAAATCGCTCGTTCAGTGGCTAGCATCCAAGTGTGGGGCGTTTCTACTTGATGCCAGCCTAGTAGCTCTACCGCAGGAAGTATTGCTGTCATACCGGCCCAAACAATGGCTATGATAAAAATTTTCCAAAGCCCTATTTCTCTGATACGAATTTTGTCCGCATTTCTTCGCACAATAGGAGCGGCATACGCCAATGCCAGAAAACCCAACGGAATCATCAATAGCCATATGATTGGATTGAGAAACCAAATCGAAATGGCAGATAGGAGCAAGCCAATTCCTAATGTAACTTTCATGGCCAATTCATTTTCCATACACCAATGATGGCGCTCGGAATGGGTGCCCATTTTGCGCAGTTCTTTTAGGCCCGAAAGCATATTGAGGTTGTAGACAACTAGGGTAGAGCCAAGAATGAATACGAAGATCGGGGCATTCCACCAAGATTTGGTGAGTTCGTACCAGGTTAAGAGTCCCATGCTGGCAGCGCAAATGGCCACCCACCAGCTACCGAAAACGAAATACGTGATTAAACCACGCATGTGTTATCTAGGCCCGGGTAATCCTTCTCCTCTTACTATTCCATCCCACATTAGAATTCCGAAGCCCAGCCCAGCAATAGAGCCTTTAACAAACGACCAGGTCTTCTTACGCTTGGCTGATTTTTCGTAACCATCTAGAAAAGCCTGATTTTCGAGTAAACTTGGTTCAACTCCCGCCTTATTCTTAATCTTAGTATTAGCAATAGAGGTGACGATTATATATCCTGCCGGTATGGATGGCCCCCAATAAGCACCAGCACCAGAACTAATAGCTCCTATACCCAAGCCCATAAGCATGTCGAATGTGGTTTTATGTTTTCGCCCAGCTTGTTGCCCTTTCATATAGGCTCGCATTTCGGTAATACCATAATCTACCTCAGCATCGCCATCTGCAAAATAACCCAGGGTATCTGCATTGTAAACGATAATTTCAGTAGAGTCGGATTTTAGCACCGAAAAGGCTAAGTCTCTGGCAAATCGTTTGGTGAATTTGGCTCTTTCTTTCGCTTCTTTTTTGTTCTGTCGTGAGGCTACAATCTGCTTGTCTAGAGCATCGTTAAGCTCTTTTTTCTTCTCAATGGCCTTTATTTTGTCCAGTTCTCGATTCTTCCATTTTTCAAAATCAGCCGGAGTTAACCGTTCTAAATTCCTAGCTACGTTTGTTTCGAAATCGGATTTCAACTGGGCTAGCTTTTGCTGATCTTTCGCCTGTTTCGCTTTTTCGCGATCTTGGGTTTTGATCCTTTCCTTCTCTTGTTTCTTGATGTATGCAGGCTTGTTATGGTTGCTTTGCATTCGAGAAACGTACGCCTTCATCTGTTTGCGCTGACGGTCATTTTGATACAGAATATCATCATGATCGGTGTAGACCACCACGCCTTTCAGATTTTTAATCTTTCCGTTTGTGAGTAGAAGACTGTCTTGAGCTTTTGCGCTTAAGGCCAGCAAACTGACGAGCATGAATACAGTAAACCGTGAAATTGTCATTTCGAATAGTAGATTTCAAATATATCCAAATGCCCTACGTGGTTAGGTGTGGCATACGTCAATTTATACAGTTACTTGTGTATAAAATGAACAAATTGACCTGTATACAATTGTTTGCAGTAGTAAATTTGCGCGATCTCAGAAAAATCAAGTATGAAACAAGACACGTTTGTTAACCGACATGTAGGACCCAGAGAAGCCGATCTTCAGGATATGCTCAGCACAATTGGAATGGGAAGCTTGGAAGAACTTATTGCCAAGACAATTCCAGCATCCATCAGAATGAAAAAAGATTTGGATTTGCCTGAGGCAATGACCGAGGTGGAATATTTGAGCCACATTCAATCAATTGGTAAAAAGAACAAGCTGTATCGATCTTACATAGGATTAGGGTATTACGATACAGTGGTTCCGAACGTTATTAAAAGAAACGTTTTAGAAAACCCAGGTTGGTATACAGCTTATACTCCGTATCAGGCAGAAATTGCCCAAGGAAGATTAGAGGCATTATTGAATTTTCAAACCATGGTAAGCGATCTTACAGGATTGGAAATTGCCAATGCTTCTTTGCTGGATGAGGCAACGGCAGCAGCTGAGGCGATGATTATGTTGTACAATTCCCGCTCTCGCGAAGCGACAAAAAGAGGAGTTTGCAAATTCTTTGTTTCTGCAGATTGCTTTCCTCAAACGATAGATTTACTTCATACACGTTCTACACCACTTGGAATTGAATTGACGATAGGAGACCACGATGATGTTCATCTTTCTGATGAGTTTTTTGGTGCTCTGCTTCAATATCCATCTGTTAATGGTGAGGTTAAAGATTTAAGTGCTTTTGTTGAGAAAGCGCACGGTGTAGGAGCTTATGTTGCAGTTGCTGCAGATTTAATGAGTTTAGTGTTGCTTGAAAGCCCAGGAAGTTGGGGTGCCGATGTCGTTGTAGGTAATACGCAGCGTTTCGGAGTACCTCTCGGATACGGAGGCCCGCACGCTGCTTTTTTCGCAACAAGAGAAGATTTTAAGAGAAACATTCCGGGTAGAATTATTGGTGTTTCTGTAGACTCTCAGGGCAATCCAGCACTAAGAATGGCGCTTCAAACACGAGAGCAACACATTAAAAGAGATAAGGCAACTTCTAACATTTGTACTGCTCAAGCTCTATTAGCCATCATGGCCAGTATGTATGCAGTGTATCATGGTCCAAACGGACTGAAAGATATTGCCACAAATATTCACGTGAAAACGGCTGTATTAGCTTCGAAAATAGAAGCGCTTGGATACGAAATAAAGTCCAAAAACTATTTCGATACACTTCATGTGGTACTATCAAATGGAGTTACTGTAACGGAGATTAAAGAGATTGCTGAAGGTGAACAAGTCAACTTTAGATATGTAGATAATCGTTCGGTGGGAATCAGTTTGGATGAAATGACCAACCTCGGTCAGATTCAAAAAATTCTTGAAATTTTTGCGAGCGCTGCAGACAAAGATCCGATTTATGTTAAAGTAGAAGAGCTTGAACAAAGCACGGGAACTCTTCCAGCAAGCACACTTCGTTCTGATGATTACCTAACGCACCCCGTGTTCAATTCGTATCATTCAGAAACTGAAATGATGCGGTACATCAAGCGGTTAGAAAACAAGGACATTTCTTTGGTTCACTCAATGATTTCGCTTGGTTCATGCACCATGAAATTGAATGCTGCAAGTGAGTTGTATCCGATAAGCATGCCCGAATTTGCCAACATTCATCCGTTTGTACCTCTTTACCAAACCAAGGGCTACCAAATTGTTTTCAATGAATTGGAGAAAGCCTTATGTGAGATCACCGGGTTTGAGGCAGTTTCCTTTCAGCCTAACTCAGGTGCGCAAGGAGAGTATGCTGGACTCATGGTTATTGATCAATACCACAAAAGCAGAGGAGATTCGCACAGAAATGTGGCGCTTATTCCAGCTTCTGCCCATGGTACAAACCCAGCAAGTGCTGTAATGGCAGGCATGAAAGTGATTGTTACCAAATGTGACGAGAGCGGTAACATTGATGTAGACGATTTGAGAGCGAAAGCGGAAGAGCACGCAGAAAACCTTTCATGTTTGATGGTTACTTACCCATCTACACACGGTGTATTTGAAGAGTCCATTCAGGATGTCACCAAGTTAATCCATGATAATGGCGGTCAAGTTTATATGGATGGCGCCAATATGAATGCTCAAGTCGGTCTTACGAATCCAGGACTGATTGGAGCGGATGTCTGCCACCTTAATTTGCATAAGACATTTGCCATCCCACACGGTGGAGGTGGACCGGGAATGGGACCGATTGGCGTTGCAAAACACCTAGCACCGTTCTTACCAGGTCATGCCGTTGTTCCAATGGGCGGCTCTCAGCCAATTTCGGCTGTTTCTGCAGCTCCTTGGGGTAGTGCGCTCATTCTCCTTATTTCCTACGGATACATTAAAATGCTTGGCGCTTCTGGGGTTAAAAAAAGCACAGAGTACGCTATTCTTAATGCTAATTACATGAAAACGAAGTTGGCTAAGTATTACCCAATTTTGTACTCAGGAAAGCACGGCACTGTGGCTCACGAAATGATTCTAGACTGTCGAGATTTCAAGAAAGTAGCAGGGGTAGAGGTTGGTGATATTGCCAAGAGATTGATGGATTACGGTTACCACGCACCAACCGTTTCTTTCCCAGTTGCGGGAACCTTGATGGTAGAGCCGACAGAAAGCGAGTCAAAAGCTGAACTAGACAAATTTGTGGACACAATGATTGCCATTAGAGAGGAGATTAGCGAAATAGAACGTGGTGAATCTGACGAAGAAGACAACGTACTAAGAAATGCACCGCACACAGCAAAAGTTGTTGTGTCTGATA
>CALCGD010000189.1 GCA_937900875.1 uncultured Flavobacteriales bacterium | reverse complement strand
TTACCCATACTTTCGTTAATGGTCATCTAGCATTTTCCGATGGTAAACTGAATGACTCCATTTTGGGACAAAGACTCACATTTGAAAGATGAGGCTGTTCGGATTTCTGATACTGGTTAACAGCTTATTGCTCTCTTCTTGCAGTGAACGGCCTGCCAAAAAGCCTGCTTACCTTCTAAACGAAGAAAAGATGGTTGTGCTTATGGTTGATATGCATTTGATAGAAACAGCCCAAAACCTAAAACTGCTTTCTCCAGATTCTGTTAACGCGTATGCTCAGATGTTCGAGTCAATTTACCTCTCGCATAGCACTTCTAAGTCTGACTTTGACAGTAGCCTGTTTTACTACAGCACACAAACTGACCAAATGAATGTCATTTATGATCAGGTGCTAGAACGGTTATATGAAATGGAAGCTGAAGTGAAGGCTAATGAGTAACCTGATCTTTTAAAAACGCTTCGCAAACAAAGTCGAGCGTTTGGTCTATTTCTCGGTATGAAAACTCTGGCAACACCGCTAATAGTTTAGCATTGTCATACAGATTTAACTGAAGTGCATGATGTGCCACCTCTTTGGTTATAAATGGCTTTGTTCCTGTGAGCATACTTCGCAATTTTTCCAATCGCCAAGTAACCTCTGTCATCCACGGTGACGCTTTTAAACGAGGGGGACTCTTTCCCATTTTAAGCGCTATTTTTCCAAAAATTTCTTTGAACCTCCTATTTTCAGCTCCTACAATAAATCGTTCGTTTTTAATGTCGGACGACATCAATTGTGTCATGGCATCAACCACATCTTGGACATCAACAAAGCAATTTCCGCCTCTGGTGTAGAAAGGAAGTCCATTGTGAGCCTTTTTAAACATAGCCCCAGTGCTTTGATTCCAATCTCCAGGGCCAAGTATCAATGAGGGGTTAACCATGAAGGCATTAAGCCCCTCAATAGTGCCACGCCAAACCTCCATTTCAGCGTTGTGCTTGCTTATAGCATAGGCAGCATTGTGAGACGAGTCCTTCCATTCATTCTTCTCAGAAATAATTTCTTCAGAACCATCGCGACCAATTGCCGCAACAGAACTTACGTGGCAAAGGCGAATATTATCCTTTTCTAAACAGGCATTTACAAGGTTTGCTGTGCCCTCTACATTCACCTTATGCATATAAGGCTCATCGGCAGGAACAAAAGTTACTGCAGCTGCGCAATGGTAAACTTGGGTAACTCCATTTAGCGCACCCGCCAAACTTTGTACATCTAGCACATCTCCCTGTACCCATTCAATAGACTTCCAAAGTTCATTTGCATTGCGCTGATAATACGCAAACACCCCTGCCACAGCATCTCGCTTCTTTTCTGTGCGATAAATAGCACGCACATTGACCCCATCCGTTGCCAATTTCATCAACAAATGTGAGCCAAGAAGCCCCGTTCCGCCTGTAACAAGTATCATGCTCCAAAAATATCATTCCCCTTGCAGTTGCGCTTGCTTTTAAGCAATTGCTGATTTCTATTTTTGCGCCCATGAAAACGATGGACACATTCTCCTTTGCTGGTAAAAAGGCGCTTATTAGAGTTGACTTTAACGTGCCGCTTAACGACTCTTTAGAAATTACGGACGACACACGTATTAGAGCCGCATTACCAACAATTAGAAAAGTGCTATCTGATGGTGGTGCAGTAATCTTAATGAGTCATTTGGGGCGCCCAAAGAATGGTCCTGAAAATGTTTTTTCGCTGAAACATTTGGTAAACCACATTTCAGGTTTGGTAAACGTGCCCGTGTTATTTAGTGCAGATTGTGTGGGTGAGACAGCAGAAAACGCTGCTACTAATCTTAAGATGGGCGAAGTGCTCCTTCTAGAGAATTTGCGTTTTCATGGAGAAGAAACCGCAGGGGATAAAGCCTTTTCAAGCCAATTGGCCAAGTTGGGAGACGTTTATGTAAACGATGCGTTCGGAACGGCCCATAGAGCCCACGCTTCTACAACGGTTTTGGCAGATTTTTTCTTAGAAAACAAAATGTTTGGCTACCTCCTAGCTCAGGAAATTGAAAGCGTTGACAAGGTGATGAAAACAGCAGAAAAGCCAGTGACAGCAGTAATGGGTGGGGCCAAGGTTTCTTCTAAAATCTCCATTATTTCTAACCTCCTAGATAGTGTAGACAACATTATTATTGGAGGTGGAATGAGTTACACTTTTGCGAAAGCACTAGGAGGCTCCGTTGGCAATTCGCTTGTGGAAGATGATTTCATAGAAACTGCCAAAAACATCTTAGCAGAGGCAAAAAGCAAAGGGGTTAAAATTCACTTACCGGTAGATACAATAGCAGGAGACGCATTTGACAACAATGCGAATCTAAAAACTTGCGCTACCAACGCCATTCCAGATGGTTGGCTAGGTCTAGATATTGGACCAGATTCTGAGCGCGAATATGATGCCGTCATTCAAAATTCCAAGACGATTCTTTGGAACGGACCAATGGGGGTTTTTGAAATGGAATCGTTTCAACATGGTACCAAAACCATTGCGCTTTCTATCGCAAAAGCCACCCGAAACGGAGCATTCTCTTTAATTGGTGGAGGAGATTCTGTAGCGGCAATCAACAAATTTGACCTAGCAGACCAAGTAAGTTATGTTTCAACTGGAGGTGGAGCTTTACTTGAATACATGGAGGGAAAAGAACTCCCTGGAATAAAGGCTATTCGGGGATAAGGTCGCGAATTGCGTCTTTTGCCTTGTGCACTTTCCTGTCGAGTTTATCTAAGATTGAATCCTTATCAATATCGTTTAGGATTGGAATAATAAACGGAGCCACGTTTGACACTGGTTCGTAGAGAAAAGAGTTTTTTACAGTCTCACCCTTGTTAAAATCATTCAGCAATTCAAACCGCGTAAACATCATAATTACAATGCTCAGAATAAATGTCATTCTGAACACTCCAAAAAGCGCTCCTGCGGCCTTATTTGCCCAGCCCAACGCAATGGCTTTGGCCAATTTTTCAATTGCCTTAGCAAACAAATGCACCAGAATTACTACTCCAATAAAAATAATTGCGAACGCAATTATAGGCAGGAATTCGTTCGAAAAGTCGGTATTGGTGTAGAGATATTCTGACAACTCTTGTGCAAATCGCACGGCCAGATAAACACCAGCAATAAGCGCCACAAGCCGTGCGATTTCCATAATAAACCCGCTGGTGATACCCTTATACAAACCCCAAAACATGGGCACCGCCAGTAAAATGTCCAGCCAGCTCATTAGTATTCGAGTATATACCCGTACCGCTCTGCGGTCTCAACAATCGTTTTATTCACAACGCCAAAGAAGGTGTTTCCGAAGCGATAATTTTTCATTTTCTCGCGCTTCTCCTTCAAGAATTCTTCTCGCTGAGTGCTTAGCATTTTGATAATCGTAATATACTCCTTACGCTCATATTCCTTTTCCGTAATAAGCTGAAGAAAGTCCGCGTCAGACATTTCTAAATATCGCTCGTCCATCAACTTTCGATTCTCCTTTAGTGGATCACCGTACCCCATCTTTTTTAAATCTACTAGGTCCCAAGAGTGACTCTTTCCTTGATAGAGTTGTGTCGCCTTGAAAAACGTGCGTGCTTCTACCTGATTTTCTCCCTGTAACTCTGCCTCTTCATCAAGATCTGCCTGAATCTCATACCTATCTAGCCCTTCTCTTCCGTAATAAACATAGGTTGTATTCACCATATGGTTTGCTTCTCGAAGCATCGAGCCATCGTACGACTTTTCAATAACTATAGCGGGCTCCTTCAAACCGATGACAAAATATTTTCCTCCAGTATTTTCAGCAATCGCTTTCCATTCTGTTTGTTCTTTCCGATTAGAATAAGACAAAAAATAAAGGGTGTTGATTACAATTCCAGCCTCCTTTGCTTCCTGAACAGCTTTCCGATAACCTGGTCCTGCTGATGGCGAACCGTTTCCAACAAGGAACATCATTTTTATGGAGTTGGGATCGGTAGACCATGAAATTTCGTTTATCGCAACGTCTAACGCGTGTCCAAGAAAGTAGTTTCCAGGCGCAGTTACGTCTTTAATTTCAAAAAATGGATGGGCCGCAAGATCAATGTCATTTGTTAAATCGGACAGCACCTTTACATAATTGTTCTCCTTCTTAAAACTAGGACGCCCCATACATACAATGCCAATGCGGTAGGCAGGGGCTGGTTCTAGCCTAGATATTTCATTTTGAATTTCCCAAAATTTACTGCGTACTGAAGAAAGGATACCGCCTGTACTTCCGCTAATATCAATCACAAAAACGATGTCAATCGTTGTTTCATATTTCTCATCCGAAAATTCTGTCGAAAATGCACCAGCGTAACTTACTAGGGTGCACAACAGCACCACAAAAATGTGCTTGAAAATTCGACCTACAGGAACATTTATTTGCATGAGGGGTGGCAAAAATAGTGTTTTGAGTATTGCGTCTGTTCCTTGCTAATTTTGTGCCATGCTTGATTTAGATTTACAAAGAGAGTGGCGAGAGTTAATTGCGCGCCTAGAGACTCAGTTTGGAGAAGGACTTGACCTTGACGCTGTATTGTTTCTTGTTGGCGTACAAGAGCTTGGCCAGGGCTATCGCACGTTCAAAAAAAACGAAAAAACAGACCTAATGCATATCGCTATATGCAGGTTGCTCATGCCATATGGCTACTATGAGTACGAAGGAATGGATGCAGACGGCTGGCCGCATTATACGGAACTTGCCAAGTTGCCTAAACTCAACCCAAATCAACAAAGCCTCTTGATGAAAGAGGCTTTACTAGATTATTTTAAGAGTGCTGAATTGCTGAACTAGTCGTTCAGGTTTACGGTAATCTCTTTCGTTTCTCCTTGTTCTAGAATCACGAAGTTTTCCAGGTTTTGGTAACTACCATAAACCACGTCATACTGTATTATGGCGTCTTCAAACCAAATGAATTCTGCCTTTCCGGTCGAACTTGTAAATATTGTGGTATCAATATGCTCAGCTCCTATCTGATCAAGGTAAAAATGCACAATTGCCTGGACTGCAGGAACCAGAACAGTATCACCGCTAACAAAGTTTAAAGAATCCTTTACAACGGTAACAACAACTTTAGCGTCCTTGTTTTTTTTGCAAGAAGATGTTCCAACAATTAGTCCGATTAAAAGGACAGGTAAGAGATATTTGGCGTATTTCATCAAAGTAATTTGAACAACAAAAGTAATTGATTCCTGAATTACTCAGGTATGATAATCTGTAGGTTAGTTGACTCACCCGGTTCCATATCCAAACCAGTTCTAGTGTAGGTTACTCCTTGGTGCGTCACATCAACCATTAGTAAAGCCTTCAAGCCATAGCTATAATCGACTTGCCCAGCTGCATTGGTTATGTATTGCGCCTCAATATGCTCAGAACCAGTGGGACCATAAATTCTCACCTCTGCGCCAGCCACTGGAAGATATTGTTGAGTTGGACCTTGTGACGCAGAGTGCTCTTGAAGCACCGTGATAGTCACATTTGCAACTTCCTCTGTCTCACAGCTAGAAAAACCAACAATTGAGACTAGGAAGAGAGAAAGGAAACCTAATTGGGTGAAAAGCGTATTCATTTGGAATGTTTATTGCTAAGTGAACGTCAAATTGTCAACGAAAAATATCTTTGACACCTATTTCAAATATACGCAACGCATCCATAACAAATAACAAAATGAAGAACGCAGCACTTTTACTTTCCTTTTTACTAATAACAACTAGCGCTACTTACGCGCAAAAAACGGAACCTATCATTTTAATAAGCACAAGCATGGGCGACATTAAGGTGAAACTATATAACGAAACCCCTTTGCACCGTGACAATTTTCTTGAAATAGTTAAGAATGGTCAGTACGATGGGTCCATTTTTCATCGGGTTATTAATCGCTTTATGATTCAAGGTGGAGGTAGCCCAAGCCTTCAAACTATTGGTGATAGACCAATGATTCCAGCTGAGATTAGTTCTAAGTTCATTCACAAAAAAGGTGCGTTAGCTGCCGCAAGAACTGGTGATAACGTGAATCCTGAGCGTAAATCTTCTGGTTCACAATTTTACATCGTTCAGGGTAGAACTTACTCCGAAGAGATGGTCACTCAAATGGAAGGTCGTCTAGGTATTACGTACACTCCAGAGCAAAAGAAGGCTTATGCTGAAGAAGGCGGAACACCACATCTTGACATGCAATACACCGTGTTTGGTGAGGTGATTGAAGGTTTGGACGTAGTTGACAAAATTGCGGCTGCTAAAACTCATCAGGCAGACGTTCCTGTAACACCTATTACAATGAAGGTTACCATCATAAAAATGTAATTCTTAACACATAATAATCTTAACAGGCCGCCAATTGCGCGGCCTGTTCTATTTTTGGCCTATGCTAAAGAAACTCGAAGAATACGAGAAACAAATTCAAGAACTGGTTATTGCCAGCAAAGAAGATCTTGAGAATTTCCGCTTGCAGTTCCTTTCCAAAAAAGGAATCATTCCACAACTTTTTACAGCGTTTAGGAACGTTCCAAACGAGCAGAAAAAAGAGTTCGGTCAGAAGCTGAATGTTCTCAAAAATTTAGCGGAATCTAAGTTTAAAGACCTTCAGTCTGGGTTTAAATCTGGTGGTGCAACAGTAGACCCAAATATCGATTTAACAGTTCCTCCTTTTCCTACAGAAATTGGAACTCGACATCCTGTTAATATGGTTAGGCGAGAGATTGTCAGCATTTTCGAACGTATAGGTTTTTCGGTTTCTGAAGGGCCAGAAATTGAAGACGATTGGCATAATTTCTCAGCGCTAAACTTTCCGCCTGAGCATCCTGCAAGAGACATGCAAGACACATTTTTTGTGGCGAAAGATCCAGATATCGCACTCAGAACCCACACTTCTTCGGTTCAGGTTAGGGTAATGGAAAACCAAAAACCGCCAATTAGAACCATTTCTCCTGGTCGGGTTTTTCGAAACGAAGCTATTTCTGCCCGAGCACATTGCATTTTCCATCAGGTTGAAGGTTTGTATATAGATAAGAACGTTTCGTTTGCCGACATGAAAGACACGCTGCTATACTTTGCACGAGAATTCTACGGTCCAGAAACTAAAATACGTTTACGCCCCTCCTATTTTCCGTTTACCGAGCCAAGTGCCGAAATGGATGTTTATTGGGGACTGGAAACCGAAGCCGACTACCGAATTACCAAAGGAACTGGTTGGTTAGAGGTTTTGGGTTGTGGAATGGTAGATCCCAATGTTTTAAAATCTTGCGGTATAGACCCAGACGTTTATTCGGGATTTGCCTTCGGAATGGGTATTGAAAGAACCGCAATGCTTAAGTACCAAGTAAAAGATTTGCGCTTGTTCTTTGAGAACGACAAGCGATTCTTAGATCAATTCAAATCAGCTTATTAAAGCGCCATGAAAGAGAAAATTGAGGAGCTACGAGCTAAAGAGGCTGAAGCCAAATTAGGTGGTGGAGAAAAGCGCATTGAATCTCAGCATTCCAAAGGAAAACTGACTGCTAGAGAACGAATTCACCTGTTAATGGACGAAGGAAGTTTCTCTGAAATAGGAATTTTCGTCACGCACCGTTCTCAAGAGTTTGGTCTTGATCGAGAGAAATATTTGGGTGATGGGGTCATCACAGGTTTCGGAACAATTCATGGAAGAACGGTCTATGTTTTCGCTCAAGATTTTACAGTTTTCGGAGGGTCATTAGCTGAAATGCACGCTCAGAAAATTTGCCGAATTATGGATTTAGCCATGGAAAATGGTGCTCCAGTTATTGGTTTAAACGATTCGGGCGGTGCCCGTATTCAGGAAGGAGTGGTTTCATTGGGAGGCTATGCTGATATTTTCTATCGAAACACGCGTGCGTCAGGCGTAATTCCACAAATCTCGGCCATAATGGGGCCTTGCGCGGGCGGTGCCGTTTACTCTCCAGCCCTCACCGATTTTGTAATGATGGTGCAGGACAGTAGCTACATGTTTGTGACTGGTCCAAACGTGGTTAAGACTGTTACCCATGAAGAAGTTACTTCAGAAGAGTTAGGCGGTGCAAGCACGCATTCAACTAAATCTGGAGTCACTCATTTTTCGATTGCCAACGATTTAGAATGTATCGAACATTTGAAAAAACTATTGAGCTATGTTCCTCAAAACTGTGAAGAAGAATCGCCTCAAATCGAATATCATCCGTCTGACGAAAAACGTCCCTCATTAAACGACATCATACCAGAAAACCCTAACCAACCTTACGACATTAAAGAGGTTATTGAAACGGTAACAGATGCCGATTCGTTTTTCGAAGTACACAAAGATTTTGCCGAAAACATTGTTGTTGGATTTGCTCGCCTAGCGGGAAAAAGCATTGGAATTGTAGCTAATCAACCAGCCATGTTGGCGGGAGTTTTAGATATAAAAGCGTCTCAAAAAGCAGGGCGATTTGTGCGTTTCTGCGATTGTTTCAATATTCCATTATTGGTTTTTGAAGATGTTCCTGGTTTCTTACCTGGAACAGATCAAGAATGGAATGGAATTATATCTAACGGTGCAAAGCTGCTTTACGCTTTCAGCGAAGCTACTGTTCCGAGAATTACGGTAATCACCCGTAAAGCATATGGTGGAGCCTATGATGTAATGAATAGCAAACATATTGGGGCCGACATGAATTATGCTTGGCCTTCTGCAGAAATTGCTGTAATGGGAGCTAAAGGCGCGGCCGAAATTATTTTTCGTCATGAAATTAAGGCGGCTGATAACCCAGAAGCTAAACTGAAGGAAAAAGAACAAGAATACTTAGAGCATTTTGCTAATCCGTATCGCGCTGCTGAACGCGGATATGTTGATGAAGTAATCCTTCCTTCCAACACAAGAGAAAAGCTAATAAAAGCTTTTGGAATGCTGAAAAACAAGGCTAAAACCTTACCTCGAAAGAAGCACGGAAATATTCCTCTTTAAGGGCTAAAGGGCAAAAAGAATACCCAAACCAAACAGCCATATTACTCGTAGGCCAATATCTGTGTACCACACATACGAAGAGTCATCATTCTTTACACTGTACCAATGCCATACGTGGCAAAGAGCTGAGGCTATCAGTCCAACCAGAATTTGTGTTCTACCCCCTGGCCAGTTCTGTAGTTGAAACAAGATACCAATTGCTAGAACTGAGTACGAAAACCCAAGGACAAAGCCTACCAGATTAGGCTTTACTTCCTTTGCTTGACCGGAACCAAGCAGAAGCCATGTTCCTCCCCAATACATGATGCTCAAAGTAGAAAGGGTCAGTACTAATATTACCCCTGCTCCTGGCCAATGTTGCAGTTTAAAAAACAACCCAATCAACAGAAAGGCGCTGATTATTCGTTCAGCACCGTTGAGTGGTCGGTTCTCCGTTTTCCCCATTGCTTTAACGCCAGATACAATAAGCGTTACCGCAAGTGCTACCAGTCCTATTAGAACAATCATGGAACCTCCTGGCCAATGCATCTGCTTAAATGAAAGTCCGATAACAGCAACAAGGCTTGATAGAATGAACGCTTTTCTCATGATAATTCGGGTAAATGTTGGTTTGATGAATATAACAAGACGATTGCAACGCACGGTAAATGGTTTGATTGCGATATTCACGATCACTAATCGTTAGGTGAGAACGTTTCTATTCATACTCCTGCTACCGCTGCAAATGTTTGCTCAGGCAAGCTTAGATAGCCTTGTTTGCTTGCCATATGATGTTATGGTTTCTGACCTTCCTGACTCGAGAGAAAAGTTGGAAGTCGGGTTGAGGTCTGCTCAAAAAGCGCATAAGACAAACACCCAGGCAGAGTTACTTGAAAAACTCAGCACAGTCAGCTACCTGCAAGGCGAATTGGATGCAAGCCTGAATTACGCAATCCAATCAATTCAACTATTTGAAGAGTTGGAGTTACCCGTAAGAGTAGGTGGTATGTATTGTGGAGTTGGTTATCAGCTTAAAAGGCGAGATATGACCAAGGCAAATGAATATATGCGAATCGGGATTTCCGTTCTGGAGCAGCATGCAGATTCGGCCGAACTGGAAGCCGCCTACAACAACTATGGGGTATTAAAGGAGATGGAAAATCTGCTCGATAGCGCAGAATACTTCTACACCCTTAGTTTAAATCTTGTCTCTGCGCGAAATGATAGTATTGGGATTCCCTACAGCCTGAATCACTTGGCAGGAGCGGCTCTTCTCAAAAAAGATTTTGGAAAGGCTAAGCAACTATTTGATCGCGCTTACAACATCCGAAAAGCGAAGAAAGAAGCGTACGGTATCCTCGAAAACACCATTTTTTATGGCGATTATTTCGCTGCTTTGCATCAATCTGACTCGGCCATTTTCTATTACGAATCGGCCATTAATCAAAGCCACAAAGTAGGGTATCCATTCTTGCGCCAATATTGCTATCAGCAATTGGCTGTGGTTCATGAATCAACCAATAATACTTCAGAGGCACTGGCGGCACAAAAGATGTGTTCGGCCATCAAAGACAGTTTGATTACCGAAAAGCGCACCGCGGAATTAGCTAAAATGGAAACTCGTTTTGAGACCGCTCAGAAGGAAAAAGAAAACCTTTTACTAAAGCAAGAGAAGCAAGAACAGGAACTAGTTGTAGCCAGCCAGCAAAATTGGATAATTGGCTTAGTAGGTGCCGCTTTAATTATTATTCTTCTTGGTTTATTCATTCTGCAGCGCAACAAACGAATGGCTGAGGCTAAACGGGATGCTGCAATAATTGAGGAGCGCGAACAAGGCTTGCGTTCCATCATTCAGGCTACGGAAAATGAGCGCAAACGAATTGCAAAGGACCTGCATGATGGAATCGTTCAGTCGCTTACTGGATTGAGTTTGAAAATGCAAAAACAAGCGGGCTCGATTACCGCAAGAGCAACGGGGTTTTCTAAAGAATTGAATTCAACCCGAGAAACTTTGGACGAAGCTATTGCTGAGGTTCGAGGCATTAGTCATCAAATGATGCCGCGCGTTTTAAGTGAATTAGGGCTTATTCCCGCGGTAGATGATATGCTTCAGAAATCGCTAGGTATGACAGAAATTGCCTTTGAATTTGAACATCATAACGTAGAGAACGAGCGCTTTAAGGAAACTGTAGAAATTTCGCTATACCGTATTTGTCAGGAGCTTGTAAACAACATCATCAAGCATTCAGAAGCGATGGCTGTTTCCGTTCAATTATTAAAAACCAAAACACATTTGGTGTTGATAGTAGAGGATAATGGCAAGGGGTTTAGGGTTGATGACCCGAACAACCAAAACGGCATTGGACTGATGAATATTAATAGTCGTGCCCAGGCCATTCATGGCGAGGTTAACTATGAGCCCAGTCCGAAACAAGGAACAGTTGCTTCAATTAGGGTTCCTATCAGCTAGACTTATGTCATAATTGGTTTCAAAGGATTCCTTTCCTTTACACTAGGTCACGCATAACCCACATTATGACACGCCACTCTTACATAACACATCTGCTTGTGTTGCTTTTCGGTCTGTTGTCCACCTTTGGTTGGGCACAATCGAAAACCGATAGTCTACTGAATATTCACGCTACGGGCAAAGCAGACGCCACCACCTACAACGAGCTTATTTGGATTTACGTTTTTAATCAACCTGATTCGGCCATTTACTTCGGAAACCGAGGTCTTGACTGGTGTAAAAAAACAAAACAAGACTCTCTTCTGGCCAGTATCGAAAATCGTATTGGGGTTGCCTACGACATCAAATCCATGCCCGACTCGGCTCTGCATTGGTACGACCTCACACTTACCCAAGCAAGAGCAACCAACAATAGAAAAACAGAAGGCGGAGCGCTGAACAACATTGGTCTTATTTACTGGAATTTAGGTCAGGCTGATAAGGCCATTAACCATTACATCCAATCGGCCGAAATATTTGAAGAGATCGGCAACAAGATGGGATTGGGCAATACCTACAACAACATTGCGCTTATTCTGCACGAAGATGATCAGGATGAAAAGAGCCTGAAATATCACCGTCAAGCATTAAAAATTCGCCAAGAAATAGACCACACCTACGGAATTGCCGCGAGCTACAGCAACATAGCCCAAGTGTTTCTATACCAAAACAATCCTGAACCAGATTCTGCCGAATACTATTTGAACCTATCTATTCCGCTAAAGCAGCAATTGAACGATCAATACGGTCTGGCACGTTCGTATCACAGCTTGGCAGACGTTCACTTAGAACGAAAAGAGTACGATGCTGCGCTTGAAAATTTCATGACCACTTTAGGTATTCAGAAAAGCATTGGCAACTCAGAAGGCTATGCTTCCACCTACTACAATATTGCCGATATCTTTCAGCAAAAGGGTGATCCTAAAATGATGCTAGTCTATCTCGATTCTTCTGAGGTGATTGCTGAAGAAAACAACGACAAAGCATTGCTGTGGAAAGTTTACTGGTCAAAGGCTAAAACGCTGGGTAATCTTGGTCGGTTTGAAGAGGCATTCCCTTACTGGGTGGGCTACCAGGTTATTAAGGATAGCTTAGTTACTTCCGAACGGAACGCCAAAGTTGAAGAACTTGAAACAAGATTTAGAACTGCCGAACAGGAAAAGGAGCTTTCTGAGAAAAAAGCATCGCTTGCAGTGGCACGACTTAAGGTAGAAAACCGTACCAAATGGATTATCGGTTTGCTAAGCGGTTTGATTATGATTCTACTACTTGGCTTCGCGCTCTTTCAGTTCAACAGAAGGCGAACCCAAGCAGAAAAGGATGCTGCTATAATTACCGAACGAGAGCGAGGGTTGAAAGCAATAATCGATGCCACTGAAGAGGAACGAAAACGAATTGCTAAAGATCTCCACGATGGAATTGTACAAACATTAACTGGGTTAAGCCTTCGCCTTCAAAAACAAGTTGGCGAAACAAAAACATTGGACGAAAATCAGAAAGAAGGGTTCAAAAAGTCTCAGACAATTCTAGACGAAGCAATTGGTGAAGTACGAGGAATAAGCCATGAAATGATGCCTCGAGTACTTGCCGAAGCCGGACTTATTATGGCTATTGATGATATGCTTGCCAAAAGTTTAGGAAACTCTGACATCTTGTACGAATTTGAGCATCATAAGGTGGAGGGCGAACGTTTTAAAGAGAATGTAGAAATCAGCCTGTTCCGCATATCTCAAGAATTGGTAAACAACATTATCAAACATTCTGGCGCAAAGGCCGTTTCTGTTCAGCTGATAAAAACAAATTCTCATTTGGTACTTGTTGTAGAAGACAACGGAAAGGGGTTTAAATTTGACGATAAGGCCAACCAAAATGGTATTGGTCTAATGAACATTACTAGTCGAGCCAAAGCCATGCATGGCGAGGTGAACTACGAACCAAGCCCTAAGCAAGGAACTGTGGCAACCATTAGAATCCCATTAGAATGAAAGAAATACGAGTTCTTCTGGTAGATGATCATAAAATTGTACTCGATGGGGTTGAAGCACTCCTCTCCGACTTAGAGGGTTTTAATTGTGTTGCCACCGCAGATAATGGTCAAAAAGCTTTGGATCTACTGAAGGTGTTCGAAATTGATGTTATTCTTATGGACATTGATATGCCTGTTATGAACGGCATGGAGGCCACTAAAGCCGTAAAGCGAGACTATCCAAATGTGAAGGTCATTTCACTCACTCAGCATAGCGAAAGAGGAATGGTAAAACAGCTGCTTGAATGCGGATCTGATGGTTATTTGCTGAAAAACATAAACCGAGACGAGCTAGCACTGGCAATAAGAAAAGTGTACGAAGGCCAAAACTATTTCTCGAGCGAGGTAACCATGAGTCTTGCGGGAAAAGCGGTGGAAAAAAATGCTTCTGGCAGCGATGTAGAAATTACCGAGCGAGAAATTGAAATTCTAACCCTTATAGCTGAGGGTTTTAGCAGCAAACAAATTGGTGAACAGCTTTTTATCAGTCCAAGAACTGTTGATACCCATAGAACTACCCTTATGAATAAGCTGGATATTCATAACATTGCAGGCCTAATTCGATTTGCTCTTAAAAACGGCTACTCATAAGCTTTAACAATCATAATAATTCTTAATTCTAACCTTTTCATAAACCGCTGGCTTGGTTGATGCGTTGAAAAACTACAAGCATCAAGTTTGTCTAATCTTAACTCAAATCATGAAATCTGTACTGCATTTTTGCGTTTCCCTTGTATTAGTAGCGCTTTTTACCATTCCAACTTTTGCCCAGGATGACGCTCTTAAAGGCTGGCATCACAAAGACCCGTCTGAAGGGGCTTATGGCGTTGGTACAAACATGGCTCTTGAGCTACTTAAAGACAGAAAATCTACCAAAGTAGTTGTCGCCATCCTCGACTCTGGAGTAGATACAGATCATGAAGATTTGAAGGATAATATTTGGGTTAATGAGGATGAAATACCAGAAAACGGGATAGATGATGACAACAACGGATACATTGATGACGTAAACGGGTGGAACTTTTTGGGCAACGCTAATGGTCAAAACATTGACGCAGCCAACTTGGAAATAACTAGGATTTACAGAAAACTAGCCCCGCGTTTTCATGAAGCTGCATCTAAAAAGGATGTCGACAAATCTGTATGGGCAGACTATGAGCTTTTTAAAGAAGCTGAATCTGTTGTTTTAAAAGAATACAATGGAAGCGCTGAAGAATTCGGACAAATTGATGGGTTTCTGAAAATATTTAATCTAGCAGACAGTGTTGCTAAGGAAACATTTGGCGAAGAGTACTCAAACGAAGATATTCTTGCTTGGGAACCAGAAGGAGAAGACATTCAGCTTTACCAAGGTGTTTTAGCAAGCCTTGCCAAAGACGACAGTTTCAGTAAAGACGGTCTCATTAAATACCACCAGTATTTAGAGGAAAAGCTAAAGTTTCATTACAACCCTCGCTTTATTGATAGAGCGGTAGTGGGCGATAATTACGAGAACACCAACGAGCGATACTACGGAAACAACGATGTATCCGCACCACATAACGACCACGGTACGCACGTTGCAGGCATTGTAGGCGCTGTTGTAAACAATGGCCTTGGAATAGATGGTATTTGCGGCAATGTTGAATTAATGATTTTGCGAATGGTTCCTAACGGAGATGAATTTGATAAAGACGTAGCTAATGCTATTCGGTACGCAGCAGACAACGGAGCTAGCATTATCAATATGAGTTTTGGGAAAGCGTATTCACCACAAGTGGAAGCTGTTTGGGAGGCAATAAAGTATGCTGAAGAAAAAAATGTGCTCATGGTTCTTGGCGCTGGAAACGATGCGGCCAATATTGATAAAGGATCTAACTATCCCACCCCTTATTATTCTGGCGGTTC
>CALCGD010000188.1 GCA_937900875.1 uncultured Flavobacteriales bacterium | reverse complement strand
ATTGGTCGCCAACACAAAATTCTAGAGCAGAAGGGCTTTGTATTTGGTGCTTTTAACGGAGAAAAATTAATCGGTGTAGCATCTCTAGAAAACAGAAAACGTGGTGCTCAACACGATTATCTGAAAATGGATATTTTGTACGTAAGCAACACTTATCGAGTAAAAGGAGTTGGCTCTCAACTTTTAAATAATTGCAAGGAAAAAGCATTGCGTTTGGGGGCTGAAAAACTATACGTCTCAGCCACGCCAACACAAACTACCGTTGACTTCTACCTCAAACATGGAGCAACGCTGACTTCAGAAATTGATTCTGAACTGTACAAATTGGAGCCTGACGATATTCATTTGGAGTTGTCTCTCCTAGTTTGAATCCATCGATTAATTTTGAGCCATGAGCCTCGAAGAAGTCCGTAATTATATCAATAGCGTTAGGCGCGATTTTGCCAGCAAGCCGCTGAGCAAATCAGACCTGAACGAAAACCCAATGGAGCAGTTTGCCACATGGATGGAAGAAGCTGTGAACGCGCAGATTCTTGATCCATATGCGATGTGTTTGAGCACGGTAAACGCAGCCGGAAAGCCCTCGTCTCGAATTGTGTATTGGCGTGATGTGGCCGATGACGGCTTTGTGCTGTACACCAATTACAACAGCCGCAAAGGCATTGAAATCGCGGCCAATCCTTTTGTGTCGCTCAACTTCCATTGGTCAGAAATAGACAGACAAATCCGAATTGAAGGATCGATTAAAAAAGTGCCGGTTGAAATGTCTGATACCTATTGGGCTACGCGTCCGAGAGAAAGTCGAATTGGTGCTTGGGCATCCGCACAAAGTAGTATTGTTTTAAGTCCTAATCAGCTACAGCTTTCGGTGAATGAACTGGAAGAAAAGTACAAGAATGTCGATATTCCTAGACCTCCACATTGGGGTGGATATGTGGTTATTCCAGAACGTTTGGAGTTTTGGCAAGGCCGTCCGAGCCGTTTACACGACCGTTTCATTTACATAAAAAGCGGAGAAGGTTGGACGATGGAGCAGCTTTCGCCTTAGCATCTTCGGCTAGTCACGGTTCAACAACAACTTTCTTCGTTCGAAGTAAATGATGGCGAAAGCGGTGAAAATTACGCCTACGATACTAACCGCATAACAGGTGTAAGTGAAGAAAGTAAGCCAATCCATTTCGCTGACGAAAAAGTCCTTATAAAGAAGCACAGCCACGCTGCCGAGGTAACCAAAAGCATCTGCCAAGTAAATAAGAAAGCCTGCGTTACTCGGGTATTTGAAGGCTGCAATCAAGCGTTCAAAAAGGATACAATTAAACGGGATATACGCCATGTACGCTCCAAATCCCGTGAGCATAATCCACGGAATGGGACCAATAATGCCTTGCTGAAAAAGCCATGTACTAGCTCCCACCGCAGCACAACCGAGGCCAATAATTACATGGTTTACCGTAAGGGCCAACATGTTATTCCTAATGAACATGACAAACGCCAATAGACCTAAAACAGCGATGGTGATTGGCACTTCTGTAGCTGTGAAAATGGCTGGCTCATCCCCAAAACCAAGCTGAATAAGTATCTCCGCCATAAAATTGTCGCGAAAATCGCGGAAAGCAGTAAGCATGATGTAAACGATAATGAGTGAGGTCAATCCCCATGCAAATTGCTTGAAAAACGCTTTTCGTTGAGCGCCTGTCATTGGTTCGCGCTTGGTGCGCAATTCCTCATCTTCTAGAGTTGGGTCTGGCAAAAGCGACAACATTCCAACGAAAAACAAAAGAGGAACAGCGAATATGGCTCCAACTGCAAACGGCATCCAGAAATCGGAAACACCATTAAGCAACAACCATTTACCAACCGTTTTCACAAAGCCTGATGCGAATATGAAACTGGCACAAAGTCCAGCTCCCATCAATTCGGTAAATCGTCTTCCTTCTAAGAAACTGAACACCAATCCCCACACCATTCCAAGTGGAATTCCGTTGGCAAAAAGAAACAAGAATTTGATTTTTTCTGGAACGACTGCGAAGCCAAGAAGCGCCAATTCGGCAATTCCAATTAGCACCAAAATGGCTAATCCGCGTTTGTTGCGGCCCATTTCAGAAACTACTTTTATTCCAATGAATTTAGAGAGAGTGTACCCTATTACCTGCGCTATTACAATGGCAGATTTAAAGGACAGTCCCCACATATCGTCTATACCATCGAAGCTTGCAGCCGAAAATGGTTTTCGGAAAGCATACATACACGAATAGGTGGAGAACGCTGCTACAATTGCGTACAGAGAAAGCACAAACCCGTTCGAATTTGCAAGCCAATTTGTAATGTTTGCTCTTAGGATTTTCAAGCTACCAAGTTCAGCAATGTGAGGCTTGGCAAGATTGCGGAATTGTTAAGAATGAATTTCAAATGTCGTAGCCGTCTGAATTCAGACCAACTTCCGCCCATTCTCCATCAATTAAAATTACACAGCTATCGTATCCAACATTCAGAAGTAATTCTGCGGCAGTTTCAAACTCGCCTAAAATCTCATCAGGAGTGTGCCCGTCACTATTTATCTGAACCGGAATATCAAGCTTAAATGCTTCTTCCAAAACCCACTTGCTCGGGTAGGTATCGGTTGCGCGTTTCTTGTACAAACCACGTGTATTCACTTCCATGATGGCTTCCGTTTTGGAAATAGCTTCCAAGGTTTGCATCATTTCATCGCGGTACCACTTTTCATCTTCGGAAAAGAAATGCTCCTTCAGATTCTGCATCTTAATCTTATCCAGATGTCCAATAATTTCGGGACAATCCTCTTGAAGCATTTCACGGGTTATCTCAAAGTATCGTTTAACTGCTGCTTCAACATTACCATTAAAAATCTCGTGCAGGCCTTTCTTAAAGGTTTCTAACGTTCCGTCAATTTCCCACCCTTTTCCGCCTGTAAAGGCATCCACAAAATGGACAGAACCGATGGCATAATCTAGACCAGCGGTTTGAAGAAAATCGGCCGTTGGCCCCATTTTATCTGGAATGTAATCGACTTCCAGGCCAAGAAGTATCTCAATTCGATCTTCGTATTTCTTTCTGAGTCGATAAATCTCCTCGCAGTATCCTTCCAAATCGTCCATTTTCATTGCCCATTTGCAATCGAAAAAAGGTACAGGCGCATGCGAAGAAAAGCCATAAGTAGGCATTTCAAGGACAAGTGCTTTTCGGATGTAATCTTCTGGGGTGTTCGTGCCGTCACAAAAGTTTGTGTGACTGTGGTAATTGGTCCAAGACATTGAAAAAGTAATGTAGGGCTTAAGTTTAGATGGAATGAAGTTATTAATTCAATTTAAAGCGAGACGCACAAAAAATCAATCTGAGCTTAACCGCCCTTCAATTGTAGCTTCTTTTGCAAGAAACTTTTGAGGTGACCTACGGTTGGTAACAAGCCATCATTATCCAATTTGGCTAGTTCTGCCTCAGTGTAAGCTCCATTTGTAACGGCTAAAGTGTAGAGGCATTTAGCATTTCGACCAGCAGCAAGATCAACTGGCGTATCGCCCACTTTTATCACCTTTTTAGGGTCGGTTATGCCAAACTGCTTCATCGCTTTTTGAATCATAAATGGCTGTGGTCTTCCTTTCAGCACTTCGTCCGAGGCAATGCTCATGTCTATAATGGAGTCTCCCACAGACATATAATTCTCATCTAGACCTTCATCCCACCCCAAGTTTTCTAGTAGAATATCGGTTACTTCTCTATAAAACCCAGTTGTTAAAACAACTTTTACATCGTTCTCTCTCAACCATTCCATTACCTCTAAGGCACCTTCAGTTGGATGCTGGTCATTGTTTTCGAAATACGCCTCCATTATGTCTGTGAAGGTGTAAAAGGTTTCTTCGACCTTGTCCTCAATGTCTGGATGATCTGCGCCTAATTTCTTCCTCCAGAAAGACCGAAACATAGCCATCTTAGACCATCCGGTCAAACCTTTAATCTGTTCTGGGGTTACGTTCAAGCCGTTTTGAGAACAGGCCTCTTGAAAACATTTGGTGACTTCACCATTATCTACCATGGTGGTGCCTGTCATATCAAGCACTACTAACGAGATTTTATCGGATAACATGCGTTAAATTTTGGTGCGAAAATACCTTATGAGGGCATTTGTGCAAACCTTATGCGATTAAGTTTTAGTTAATGACCAAACGTTGAACGTATTGCGGTTGGTCTTGCGAAGAGATTACCACAACATAAATTCCAGAAATTAGTTGAGAAGTGCTAATAGAATTCTTTCCTGAAATCAATTCTTGCTCCATCAGTTTCTGACCAGTTACGTTGAAAACTGATAGAATTGAGCGTTGGGACAACTCTACCCAAACCATGTCTGAAGCTGGATTTGGATACAAACTTATGTGTTTCTCAGCATTTTCTTCTGCCACATCGGTGTAAACGCAATACGTAAAAGCTCTGCCTGGAGAGCCTCCTGGACAGCCTTCGTGCCAACTTTCGGGATCATTTAAGTTGGTCGCCCAATCCCATTTTTCTAATGTTTGACTGTTGCCATCCGGTGCGGTTGGCCATGGAGAATCGTCATCAAAATCTATAGACAATACCTTATCGTTCCAGAAATCTCGAATGGTTATTTCGTCTCCTCCATTTCCAATTCCCCAGGAGAATGATCCAACTCTATTTGTTACAGCTGGATTGATGCTCACAAAATCAGCCTCGTCCTTCATTACAACCAAAAAGCTATCTGGCAAAATGAACGTGCCCATCGGAAAAGTGTAGGTATTGAACTCATTACCATCATAAACAGTCCAAAACGAAATGTCTAACGTATCTGTGGTACGATTCTGTAATTCGAACCAATCATGGGTATTAATGGTATCGTGCGAGTTGTAATTAATCTCAGAAATGGTAATATTATTGGCGAAGTCAGAGGTACATCCCAGCGTTGGCTGCCCAATGTTTTGGTCTAACCATCCGATACGGTTAGAAATCCATTGTTTGAGGTAGAAAATCTCAGCCGTATAGCTTCCGCCCACAAAATTGTTCGGCCAAACCTGAGTATTTAGGATGTTCCAACGTTCGAAATTTCGAGTTGTGGCGTCACCTAAGTAGGCCGCATTCTCATCTATTTGGTCGTTAATTGCAGTCCAACTGAGTAAACCTGTTCTCAATTCCCACCATCTGCACTGAACCTGATTCCAGTAAATGGAATCTTGATTCATTCTATGCCACCAAAACGGAATAACACTCAAATCGCAAGGGAAATCGAGGGCCCAGTTTTCGGTCAATTCTCCCTCGCAATAATTGGCATTGCCAAGGGTAATATTGAAATCCCAAGCTGGTCCTGCTTGTAGTTTTCCGCCACGCGAATCGCGCTGTTTATTTAAGTAGGTAGACAGGCGGTAACCGTCCACATTCTTTGTCAGTTCCTGAATAATAAAATAGTCGATGAAGGAATTCACATCCACATACTTTCTGTAGCCGCTGTCTGGCTCCATGAAAGTGGAATCGATGAGCGATTGTTCCCAATTATAGACGAATTCTTGGATGTAAGTTTCTTGTTGCGAGGTTATGCTATCGCGATTGGGATAGTCATATTGAAACCTTGCCAATTTTGGCTGCCCCTGAAAATCTGTTACATGCGAGGTCCAATCGTACTGACCGCTCCCGGTAACCTTATCAACCTTGATAATATATCCGCCAGTTAGCGAATCGCCAGCATTATCATCTGGGTCAATTTTATCAATATCAACCCTGTCATTATCCCATTTAATTTGTTCTTCGAGCACATAAATACCTTGATAATCTCCATTTAGGATGACTTCGCAATACTTGGTTCGAGTGGTGTACCAACCCATATCTCGCCACCAATTATAAGTGAGGTAATTACGCATCAACGATTTATCGCTGTAAGGCGCGTGCAGAATCCAATCATTCTCAATTGGCAATCCAAGCAAGGACACATCCAACGAATTATTTACCGAATCTTGCGTTTCGAAAGCATATTGCTTCTTCGGAAAGCTTTGCGAACTGGACCCTCTTCGTTCAATATTTACAAGGCCATCATACCCGTTATAAGGGTCGCTTTGCGAGTTCATGTTCCCTTCTCCATTATCTACAATTCCCATATGAATTACAATTCGAGGGTCGTCAGGGATATTTTGACCGAACGTATTTAACACCACCAAAGGCAAATGAGTTGAGAAAATTAGAGGAGGATTAAACCACGTAGGAGTTAATCCGTAAACAACGTTAGAAGAAGAAGTGCCGATGGTAAAGAAGGGCCTGCACGTTAAGTCTGAAGAACCAGCATTTCGATTATGGACCTGTACCGCCAAAACATTCATTCCACTTACCAATTCTGAGACTGGCACATCAATTCCTTCGGGAGTTCCTCCAGAATAAAGGACTGCTTCATGCTCCGCAGGGGTATATTGGTCGTAATCCACCGGCACACCCACTGTGCCAATATTGGCCCTTGAGATTTCGGCACCATTAAGGTAAGCCACATAACCATCGTCATAATCCACATGCAAGAAAATCTGCTGAATATCCGAGAGGTTGGTAACGTTAAATGAGTGTCTGACGAACACAGAACCTCCAACCGCAGCGGTGTTATCATCGCCATCTCCATAACCAAACCCCCCTTGCCCTGTGTTCCAACTTGAATCATCAAAAGTTGGTTCTGCCCAAGTGGCTGCCACAGAGGCTGTTGGGACAATATATTTCCAATCAGAATTGTCGTAAACAATGGTTTCCCAATGATCGACTTGCGCCATTGAGGATGAAATGCTGAATAGAAAAATGGATATGGAGAATATAAATCTGCTCAATGCTTTGGCTTCCTGGTTAACAATTTGTTAACGGATAAATTAAAATTAGGTTGCGATTAAAGCGACTCGATGTTTTCATCTATCCAATTAACCCGTTTAAGCAACCAATTCTTCAGATAATCAACTTCTTCTTTGTGGGTTTTGCCCACAAAATAATTGGGCCAAACATGCGCCCCTAAAATTGGCCATCGAGTAAAATTCCGCCCAACAGATTTACCGAGTTCAATCACTTGTTGGTCGATATCAATTACTAGGTTTTCATCGCTGAGAACCCCGTCTCGTAGTTCATTCCACCGATTAATTAAGTGCGATTTATACACTGAGTCTTGGTGCATTCTTCTCCACCAGAAAGGAATAACTGTTGGGTCGCAAGGATGATCTAAAGCCCATCCCTCAATCATTTCTCCTTCGCAGCCAGTAGTATTACCCAGCGACAAATTAAAATCCCAAACAGGACCAGCATGTAATTTTCCGCCTTCCGAATCTCTTCTTTTGTGTAGATAAGTACTGCTACGATAGCCATCTACATTATGTGCCAATTCTTGCATAATGAAGAAATCCATGAACGATTCTTCATCCACAAATTTTCTAAACCCTTTTTCAAGATGACTGAAGGAGGAGTCTACCAGAGACTCTTCAAATTTTCTGACAAACTCTTGTATATATGCCGCTTGTGCATCGGTTATTGCCTCATCATTGGGATAATCGTATTGGAATGAAACATTGACTTTCGTTCCTTGAAAGGTGTCAATTGTTGAGCTCCAGTCATACTCTCCATCTCCTCCAACTGGCTTGTCTATTTTGATGATGTAACCCCCCGTAAGTGAATCTCCTTCCGAATCTTCTGGCCCTAATTTTACAATATCAACCCTGGCTTTATCCCATTTAATTTGCTCCATTAAAATGTAAATTCCTTGGTACTGATTATTTAGCAACAACTCGCAAAATTGGGTGCGAGATGAATAGTGACCAAGGTCGGCCCACCATTTAT
Organism: uncultured Flavobacteriales bacterium; assembly: GCA_937900875.1. Classification (GTDB taxonomy): domain Bacteria; phylum Bacteroidota; class Bacteroidia; order UBA10329; family UBA10329; genus UBA10329. Next base: position 7,558 of record CALCGD010000188.1, on the reverse strand, counting down.
AGATGAGCTTGTTTCTCATCAGCGTTTTATCGCTGTATGGCGCATGCAAAATCCAATCGTTCTCCAACGGAAAACCTAACAATTCTACATTTTCCGGAACTCCATCCGAGTCGAGTGTTTCAAATGCGTACTGCAGTTTTGGGAAATTCTGTGATGTAAAACCTCGTCTTTCGATGGTTATGTTGCCTTCAAAATCTGTGAATTTATTCCAGTGACCGTTGAATCGTTCCTTTCCGTTATAAATGATACCCAATTGTGCCGTTATTCTTGGGTCGTCCAGAATCTCTTGGCCGTTTGTTTCTAACACAACAATTGGCAAACGAGACACAAAATAGTCGACCTCAAAAGTCGAATCGGTTTTAAATTCCAATGCCTCATCAGACACTATAATTTGTCGAAACTCGCTGTCACAAGAGGAAAAAAATATCACTAATATGGCGGGTACAAGAAACTTTTTCATGGCACTTTTATTCCAAAATGAGTGTAAACCACACGTTCTTCACCATCGTTGTCAGCTGGGCGATTAATAATGCCTTTCATCGGCTCAACATACATACAAACAGAACCGCCTTGGTCGCAGGCCATGGCATTGTAACATCCCATTTCTAAAAGTAGTGTAGCGCATTCCTCAAAATTGAGGCCTTTGCTATAAGCTTCGTTTTTACCATCAACAATCAGAAGATATAGCTTCTCGCCTGCTTTATCTATTCCCATAATGCATTGAGCATAAATGCGTGCGTTTATGAATTCAGGCGCCTTTCCATTTACAATCAAATCCCACCTACCCCATATGGCGTTGTGCATCTCTCCAGTATGCTCAGTTATCACTTCTTTTTCGGGTGAATAACGCGCCTTGTTGTTCTTATTGAACGAGAGAAAAGGGCGTTTATCCGTATCCAACATGGTAATTGGCTTGCCGTCTGTAACCCAATTTCCAACCCATTCTCCATAGCCGCTATTCTGAAAAATGCCATCGCCAGCTTCACCATTAATCGCCAAAATGCAACCGTTATCTTTCGCAAAATCGCTTGTCAAAGTTTTCCACTCCGTGTATTCTGGGGTGACTTTCGGTTCCAAACCTGGGTAAGTCAAATCAACAACAGCACAGAAAAACCTCGCCTTTGGATCCTCTTTTTTGAAAGTGACCAAGGTGATGGCTTCATGAAGCTGGCGTTCCCAAACCTTAAGGTTGGTCATGTATCCATCTAAATGCTGCTTATTTTCTGGCGAGATGACTTGTGCGCCAGATGCATAAGATTCGGTAGCATTGAGCGCGTTCATGTATTTCTCGCTCAGAATTTCATTCTCTGTTTTCAGCGTTTTTACCTTAAAGTCGATGATGAGCGCGATGGGAATTAGAACTCCAATCAATGCTAAAACCATGGTTCTAAAACTGACTGATTGCTGCTTTTTGAATATTCGAAACCAATAAACGATAGTTGCCACTAGCAACACCAAAATCAACAATACCAATACGTACAAAGGCAGTTCAAGCAATCTCCAGGCAACTGAAAGAAGTTTATCAATAATGTTGTTTACCAGGGACGCCATTAAGCTCTCAGGTAAAAATCTTCGCCCATTCCGAACAGTTCTTTAATCTCAACTTTTTCTCCATCTCGGTTTTTGATGAAACCATTGAAAAAGCCATAAGGACCTTGGTATTTACTTCGTAAAATGAGCAAATTCACATCAACCGCAGTATGAATCACTGGTCGGAATTCAAGTTCCACCATGCCATATTCGTCTTTCACAAACCAAATTCCTTTGTAGCCTTCAGGTCGCTTCACTTTAATCGGTGGTAGAACACTCAATTTTCCATCTTGCCAAAGGCAGTTTTCGTTGTTCTTTTCGTGGTCGAGGATTTGATTATCAGTGCAATTGAAACCAATCATTTTCCCTTCTGCATCGCGCCCAATTCCTGTTACCCAATCGTAAACCGTTGGGTACGGATAGTAGCCTTTGTGGTCGTCTATTATGAGTTGACTTATCTTTTCTGGAAACGGTATCACATCTTTTCCGAACTGAATACTGCCCGAAACTGGCATCAAACATTTGTGTGAATACATGGCTCGCTTTTCCGAAAATGGCATGCAAACCACCATTGGTTCATATCGTTTTGTGTCGTGAATTCCTTTGAACTTGGCTTCAATATCAGGCAAGCCTTTCTGATTGCGGATAGAGGCTGAGAGTTCGAGTAAGTTGTTGTTCAAATCATGCTTAGCGATAAGGCTAAAGTTCTTGCTCGCGTAGCGAGATTCTGTGCCGAACAAGCCCGTTGCCACATCGATAGACCAAGGAGCAACTTTCTTCTCATAGCGGTATTTCTTGTTATTAATGATGTCGTAAACAATGAACTGTGCCAACGATATTTTTTTCGCGTTGTAGATGGCCACCATCACGAAATGCGTTCCGTTGCTGATTTGAAACGCTTGCCATTCTCGCAATTGCATCCACTTCAGCACTCCTGGTAAAGGCAACTTGTAAGGCCGTTTCGCATCAATCAGGTTTGGATTCTGAATCGGTCCATCGAATGAGGCATACTGAAACTTTCCATTTTCGCACAACTGCTCAGGCGCAGTTTGTAATAATCGCTTGTAGTTAGAACCGCTCATAACGCGAAGTTAGAACGATTTAGAAACGTTGTTTCTCGAATAAACGAACCTGAGCAAGCAACTTTGCGTTTGGCAAATAGATGACCAACACGCAATGGTTTATATTGTATTCTTAAATTTCTTTCGAAACTATTACTTAAATGACGCTACGCTTTTTCGCTTTTTTATTCGGATTGACTCTCCTTTTTCAACCGGCATTTTCACAAAATTACCAGGGCCAAGAGGCCAATCGCATTATAAACGGAAGCGACCTAGTTAGGTTTGATGAGGGCTCATCAATTCCAACTTTTATCAGCCTCAAAAAGACTGCCGAATTTCCGGTTTCCAAGTTCGAAATATGGGCTAAAAAGGCTTTTAATTTGAGCGATGGTATCGGATTTAAATTTATTCGAGAAGAAACAGATAAGCTTGGGTTTCATCACCATCGATATCAAATAACCAACAATGGTGTGACCGTTTTTGGAGCATTCATTTACACACATGGCATCGGGTCTATGGTCTCGTCAATCAATGGTCGAATGCCATCTGAAATTGCGATAAAGCAACCTTCTCTTTCTGAAGAAATGGCACTTTCAAACGCCAAAAATCACATTGGCGCAGAATCTTACAAATGGGAATTACCAGGTGAAGAAGCTCATCTTAAATGGGAATTAGAAGACCCAACGGCTACCTACTTTCCAACCGCAGAATTGGTTTACATCGACCCAAGTTTTGAGTTTACCAAAGCGGGTGCATTCCGGCTAGCTTACAAATTCGACATCTATGCACATAAACCAGTTTACCGGGCAGAAGTGTTTGTGGATGCGCAAACTGGAGAAGTGCTTTTCGAGAATCATAGAATTCACATTGCTGATGTAGTAGGAACAGCGCAAACTGGTTACGTTGGCACTCAGAGCATTATTAGCGATAGTTTTAATGGAGGCTTCCGTCTTCGCGAAGCGGGAAGAGGAAATGGAGTAAGAACCTTCGACATGAATGAAGGCACCAACTATGGTAACTCTGTTGATTTTACGGATGCAAACAACGTTTGGAATAACGTAAATGCCAACCTAGATCAATACGCAACCGATGCCCATTGGGGTGCTGAAATGACCTACGACTACTTTCTTAATCAGCACGGCCGAAATGGAATTGACGGCAATAACATGCAGATTAACAGCTACGTGCATTATGATGTAGGATATTTCAACGCATTTTGGGATGGATTAAGAATGACTTACGGTGATGGAGACGGAAATCCATTGACCGCTTTAGACATTTGCGGACATGAAATGACCCACGGTGTAACAGAGAATAGCGCTGGTCTTATTTATCAAGATGAATATGGTGCATTGAACGAGTCATTTTCCGACATTTTTGGCGCTGCGGTTGAGTTTGTTGCTAACCCATCTTCTGGCGATTGGTTGATGGGAGAAGATGTTGGAACACTTCGGTCTATGAGCAACCCTAATGCTTTTGGTGATCCTGACACTTATGATGGAAACAATTGGGCAACCGGAGCTGGAGATAACGGTGGTGTGCACACAAATAGTGGTGTCCAGAACAAGTGGTTTTACATTCTGGTTGAAGGAGAAAGTGGCACTAACGACAATGGTGACGCTTATAACGTACCAGGTATAGGGCTTGATGACGCTTCGGCTATTGCCTACCGAAACCTGACTGTTTATTTGGGTCAGACATCTGAATATGATGATGCAAGATTCTATTCTATTCAGTCAGCAATTGATCTATTTGGCGGTTGTTCTCCTGAGGTTATCGCTTGTACAAACGCATGGTATGCGGTAGGTGTTGGAAACCCATTCGATGCTACAGTCGTTTCAGATTTTACCGCTGGAATTTCGGTATCGTGCGAAGCTCCATTTACAGTAAGTTTTGAAAATCAAAGCAGCAATGGGTCAACTTTTCAATGGAATTTTGGCGATGGCGGAACGAGCACCGCGCTTAACCCGTCTCACACTTATACAAGCAACGGAAATTACACCGTGACGCTTTTTGTTGATGGAGATAATTGCGGAACAGACACTGAATCGGTTGTGGATTTCATCAGCATTAATCCAAACAATCCGTGTACCGCCCTAATGCCTGAAGATGGTTCTCAAACCCTTACTTGGTGTACCGGTACTTTGTATGATGATGGTGGACCAAATGGCAATTATCAGGATGATGATGAAGTGATTACAACCATCTCGCCAAGCGGAGCCACTTCAGTAACCCTCAACTTTACTTCGTTCGGATACGAGGAAACTTACGACTACCTGTACATTTATGATGGTCCAACTATTAACAGTCCGTTAATTGGGCAGTACGATGGATTTAACCTGCCTAATGGCGGAACAATTGTTTCTTCAGGCGGTTCAATCACGCTGCGTCAAACCTCAGACATTAACGTAAACGAATCTGGTTTTGTGCTCACATGGGAGTGTACTCAACCCAATTCTCCTCCAACGCCAAGTTTTTATGGTTCGCCAAGGGTAACATGCGATGGACAAGTTAGCTTCAGCGACCTTTCAATAAATAACGCCACCAGTTGGCTTTGGGATTTTGGTGATGGCAACACGTCTACCGCCCAAAATCCAACGCATACATACGGCAACGAAGGGAGCTACACCGTGGTGCTTACAGCTACCAACAACTTTGGTAGCAATGTAGTTTCACAAACCAACTACGTAACAGTTGATAGACCCGATGGTCCTCCTGCTTCTGGTGGCTTCCGTTGCGATGCAGGATCTGTAGGTCTTTCGGCCACTGGAAACGGAACCTTGCAATGGTATGCTCAATCAAGTGGTGGTTTAGCAATTGGCTCCGGCTCATCGTTCAACACTCCAAGTATTGGAGCAACAACAACCTATTACGTAGAAGATGCTGTGCTGCCAACTTCCTACTCGGTTGGACCCAACAACAATACTTTTGGGGGTGGCGGAAACTTTACGGGAGATCAATTTTTGGTCTTTAATGCATTCACAGCATTCACATTACAAACAGTGAAAGTGTACGCACAAGGCGGAGGAAACAGAACAATTGAACTGAGAAATAGTGCTGGTAACGTAATACAAACCACAACGGTAAACATTGCCGATGGAGAGCAGACTGTAACACTAAACTTCAATGTACAACCAGGAACCGATTATCAGTTAGGTACTACGCCTGGACCAGATTTGTATCGAAACAATGACAGCCCTGCTTACCCGTACACCACAGCAGGTGTAGCTTCAATCACCGGCAGCAGCGCAGGTGCAGATTACTACTACTTTTTCTACGATTGGCAGATGGAAACGCCTGGATGCATTACCGACAGAACTGCCGTGGTTGCCGAGATTTCAACTGCCCCTTCAACTCAAGGAGCATCAAGGTGTGGACCAGGTTCTGTTGCCCTTGCCTCTAGCGGTTCGGGTGTTCTTAATTGGTATGACGCAGCAAATGGTGGAAATCTTGTGAACACAGGAACAGCGTTTAACACTCCTTCAATCGGCAATACAACTTCATATTTTGTAGAAAGCGAAATTCTACCTGCACCTCAATTTGGTGGTGCTACAGACAACAACTTTGGAACAGGAAGTGAGTTCAATAACATTCAAAGTTTGGTATTCGATTGCTACCAAACTGCCACCCTAGTTTCGGTAAAAGTTTATGCCTTTGGAGCAGGAAACCGCACCGTTGAATTGAGAAATGCAGGAGGAGCTGTTCTGCAAAATGCTACCATCAATATTCCTGATGGAGAAAGTAGAATTAACCTCGATTTTGATTTGCCTGTTGGCACCGATTTGCAATTAGGAACCTCTGCAGCCCCGGCACTTTACCGTAATAATACAGGGCCAGCCTATCCGTATGATATGCCAGGTGTTCTCTCAATCACATCTAGCACTGCTGGTACCGATTTTTACTATTTCTTTTACGATTGGGAAATACAACTAGACGGTTGTTCAACAGATAGAACAGAAGTAATTGCGACCATAGAACCGACACCAACAGTTAGCGTATCTGGAGACAATTCTGTTTGCGAAGGACAGTCAGTTCAGTTATCTACCTCAGCCACGGATGCCGATTCTTATTTATGGTCTCCAAATGGTGAGACTACGGCAAATGTTTCTGTGAGCCCAACTGCACAAACCGCTTATTCAGTCACGGTTTCCAATGCTTGTGGCGATGCAACAGATCAGATTACGGTTGATGTAACTCCGTTACCTAGCATTTCAGCATCAAACGACCAAGAAATCTGTACAGGTGAAAGCGTCCAACTTTCTGCCTCCAGCAGCGAAAGTTTAGAATGGCAACCCGGAGGAGCTACTTCAACTAATATTGATGTTTCGCCAAGCACCACAACAACCTACACCGCAAGCGCTTCAAATTCGTGTGGTACTGCTACCGAAGATGTTGTGGTAACCGTAAACCAATTACCGAACGTGAGTGCGGGCAACGATATTGAAATATGTGAAGGTGAATCGACCGTTCTATCAGCCTCTGGTGCTTCATCTTACATTTGGGATAATCTAGAATCTGGACAGTCCATTTCGGTATCGCCAACCCAAACCGCTTCCTATTCGGTTACCGGAACAGACGCAAATACATGCACAGCTTCCGATCAGGTTAATGTAATCGTGAATGCGCTACCTGCACAACCAACAATCACGGTTAATGGTTCTGAATTGGAAGCTTCGGCAGGCTCCAGTTACCAATGGTATTTAGATGGTGTGCTAATAGAAAATGCCACTTCGCCCACCTATTCCCCAACACAAACCGGCAATTATTCGGTGGAAGTTTTTGATGCAAACAGCTGCTCTGCCACTTCCGATGATTTCAATTGGATTGCTGTTGGAATAGACGAGTTGGAAAGTAGACTTGAAGTTTATCCAAACCCGTTCAGAAACCAGCTAATAATAGAAACGGACTTGGACGTTTATAGCATTCAATTACTGGACGTTCATGGTCGGTTAATATTGGAAACCAAC
>CALCGD010000187.1 GCA_937900875.1 uncultured Flavobacteriales bacterium | reverse complement strand
TTGGGATACTCGAACACTACTTCTCTTTTTTCATCGTTTAGGACGGTATTGTTTTCATTTATTAAATGGTTTGTATTGCTCTTGTCAAAAATACCACATCTGACCCCAAGTCTTGAAACCAATTTGCCTAATCATTTGTACACTTGATATAACAACGGAATCACAGTGACTAAACTTAACCCAATTCGTATCTTATTAGTTGAAGATTTCCATGTGGAAACCGAGGTTATTGAATTGGAATTGCGCGATGCAGAATTACCGCACGAAATAACCGTTGTCAAGAATGAAAAAGCCTATCGGTCTCAGCTCATTTCATTTCGTCCAGATGTCATCTTAAGCCCGTACAGTCTGCGTGGCACAAATGCCATTAAACTTCTGGGTATTGCTAGAAAACTAAAAATTGATGTGCCATTTATTCTCCTTGCCTTCGATTTATCGGAAGACATTGCCATCGACCTATTAGCTGAGGGAATTGAAGATTATGTTCAGCCCAGCACACTAAAACGACTGCCAATCACCATAAGAAAAGCGCTACAGCGACATAAAATTCAAATCGAACTAATGCTTAGTGAGCAGCGGCTTAAAACCAGTGAAGCTGCGCTTAGAAACATGGTCAGAAATGCCCCTATAGCAGTAGCTATGTTTGATCGCAACATGAATTACCTCGAGATAAGCTCATTTTGGCTTAGTCATGAAAGAAAAACGGAGGAAATTATTGGAAAAAACCACTATGACGTAGTTCCGGAAATACCCGATTCTTGGAAAACTATACACCAAAAAGTGTTGTCTGGTGAAACGCATGGCTCTGAAAGAGAAAAGATGACCCGGGTAGACGGAAGCATTGAGGTTTTTCGCTGGAAAATGAACCCATGGTACAATCCTGATGGTGAAATTGGAGGTGCAGTGCTGTTTATTGAAGATCTTTCTGAAAAGGAAATCACGCATTCCAAATTAGAGAAGACTGCCCAATCCTTATCCGAAGCCCAACAAATCGCAAAAATTGGGAGTTGGTCACTTGACCTAGTTACAAATGGAGTTCAATGGTCTAGTGAGATGTTCACAATTCACGGCATAGAAAAACAGCCTCTAAGCCTAGAACTGATAAGAAATTTAACACATCCAGAGGATCTTAACCTGTTTGATGAAGCCTTAAAAACCTTAGTTGGAGGCACCAACACGAACATCGTTTATCGGGTTATAAACCCAAAGAGCAAAGACATTCGCTATTTACGTGGCAAGGGAAGGGTTCTTCAAAATCCGGATGGAAGTATAATTGACCTTTCGGGAACGGTACAAGATATTACCGAACCGTACCTAACTAGCCTAGATTTAAGAAAAAGCGAGGCCTCTTTAAAAATGGCTCAGCAGATTGCAAAAATTGGGAGTTGGGAGTGGAATAAAAATGATAAACACGTTTCGGTTTCAGATGAAATTTATGCCATTTACGAAATCAATAAAAAGCCGCTTACCATAAATGATATTCGGTCATTTATACATCCAGATGACCAAAAACGAGTTGTTGGTCTTGCCACAAACGACCTGTCTGGTTCCATCACACCAGTTATCAACTACAGAATAAATACGGCTAAGGGCAATGAGAAGTTTGTGGTCTCAAGTGCCAAACAAGTTACAGATAACGATGGTCGAGTTGTTGGATTAGCGGGCACACTACAAGACGTAACTGAGAGCGTTTCTTTACAAATTCTACTTCAGGAAAAGGAGCGTTTATTGACCGAAATGGCGGAGTCGATTAATGATGTCTTTTGGATAACCAATTCAGAAGGAGACCAAGTGCTGTATATGAGTCCAAAGTATTCCGAAATCTATGGTAAGTCTATGGAAAGCATTTATGCGGACGGAAATTCTTGGGCTGATAATATTCACCCTGATGATAAGCCTACGGTATTTCAAGAATGGGCTGAAAATCGGTTAAACGGAAAATTCGAAGTTGAATACCGTATTAATCATCCTGACGGACATACAAAATGGCTTCACGCCAAAGCATTCCCGGTAAAAAACAGGCAAGGTGAAGTTGTTAGATTGGCTGGAATTACTCGTGACATTACCGAAAAACGAAAAATAGAAACCTCACTAAGAGAAAGTGAGCTACTGTTTCGGCAAATGGCAGAGAACATTGATGGTGTTTTTTATCTAACAGATTGGGTTAATGGTGAAGTGTTGTACACCAGTCCTCTTTACGAATCGGTTTACGAACTTTCGCTAGCAGAATTGCACAATGATGCGCGCTCTTGGCGAAAAGTTGTTTACCCAGATGACTTAGGACTTCTATTAAAGACCTTTAAGGAAAACGCTCCCAAGGGTACTTTTGACCATGAATTCCGGCTCTTGATGAAAGACGGCAGAATAAAATGGCTCCGAGACAGGTCATTTCCTATCAAGGACAGTAACGGGTTGGTCGTGAGAATGGCTGGAATCACAGAAGATATTACGGAGCAGAAAAAGATTTTAGAAAAAATTAAATCCCTCTCTCTGGTGGCTTCAGAAACGGTTAACGGGGTACTTATCCATGATGCCGAAGGAAAAACATTATGGACTAATAAAGGATTTACAACGATTACAGGGTATGAGCTTGAAGAATTGATTGGGAAGGAGCCTTGGTCAGTTTTAGAGGGTTCTAACACAAACCAAAAGCTTGTTGAGTTCACGTACCAAAAAATAAGAGAGGGAAAACCGTTTAGTTCCGACAATCAGCTACTTCATAAGGATGGTAGTTCTCGCTGGGTGCATACAACCTTCACTCCCATTCTTGATTCTAAAGGAGACATCACACAAATCGTCTCTATTGGAACGGATATAAGCAAGCAAAAAGAACTTGAAGAGTTGCAACGAACCATGCTTGTTAGAATGGAGCACAGGGTTAAAGAGCGAACTGCAGAGCTAGAAGAAAAGAACCTGGAATTACGAAAGGAGATTTGGGAAAATCAGCGCATCAGTGATGAATTGTACCACAACAATCTCGATTTAAAAGACAGTATTGAATACGCCAAACGTATTCAGGAAAGCATTCTTCCTGATGTAAGTTTATTGAAGAAGAGCTTTAGTCACGGATTTATTGTGTTCCTGCCGAGAGATGTAGTAAGTGGGGATTTCTATTGGTATTTCAAACGAAGCAACCTTAGCTACTTTGCTGCAATTGACTGTACGGGACATGGGGTGCCAGGTGCTCTTATGTCTATGATTGCAAATGAACTAATGAATCAATCAGACCCAGCGGAAATTGTAACCGCATTGAATAAGTTGATGATAAGAACATTGCGACAGAGGGATGAAACAAATATGCGAGACGGGATGGACCTTAGCCTAATTGTAGTTGACCACTCAAAAAACGAACTTTCCTTTTGCGGTGCCCTCTCCTCTATGTACCTCTGCCGAAACAATGAGCTCGAATTCTATCCTGGAAATCGGCACTCCGTTGGGGGACACTTAGAAGACGTGCAAAAGGAGTTTACTACCACCATGGTAAGCATTTCTAAAGGAGATACCGTCTATTTATCTACGGATGGTTATATAGATCAATTTGGTGGTCCTGAGGGTAAAAAATTAATGAAAAAAAGGTTTGCCACCCTTCTAAAATCAGTTCAAGACCTTCCAATGGACGAACAGAAAACCAAGCTTCTTCAAAAATTTGAAGACTGGAAGGGCCCTTTAAATCAAGTTGATGACGTGTTGCTTGTTGGCTTGCGTTATTGATGTAGGGCTATACTAAATTCGGCTGAAAACACTTCTGCTGGCTTTAGTGAAATGACGGAGTCTTTACCAAAAAAATCAGCTTCAGCATCCGCCATGTCGGCACAGCCGATCCATGGTTCAAGACAAACGTAATCTGCACCAGGCACGGACCAAATTCCAAAATGGTGGAAGTCTTTGTATTCCATTTCGAGCCTTTTGCCACCTACTTTTTTCTCAATCCAAACTTTCCGAGATTCTATGTTTTTGAATACCAAAGCATCTTCTGAAAACAACTCATAGATTAAGCCAAAAGACGAATCATTTTCTAAAAACAATCGGGTTTCCCCACTGTACAGACCCTCTTTTGTTAGTAAGTGTCGGTCTAACATTTGGGGTTGATCGAATGTAATTTGATAATCGCTGTAAGATTCATTCCTATCAAAGGGTACAGCAAAAGCAGGATGTCCGCCAAGCTGAAATGCCATTTTAGTAATGCCAGAATTGACTACCTCAAAGCTTTGCGTCAGTTTAGGACCATCCAGATTATATCGGATTCTAAGCACAAAATCGAACGGATATTGACGCAGTGAATTTGGGTCACTGCGTAATTCGAACGTTACGTGAGACTCTCCTTGTCCTACTACCGAAAAAAGTTCATGCCGTGCAAAACCATGACGACCGATTGAATACGACTCTCCGTCCACCTTAATCTTTCCGTTTTTGGACTCTCCAACACACGGAAACAAAATTGGAGCATGTCGTGGCCAAAAATTTGGATCGGCTTTCCACATGTGTTCTACACCATCGCGTTTATCGACTAAGCTGCATAACTCAGCCCCTTTCGTGTTGAATCCAACCTTTAGTTGTTCACTTTCTATAGTAATGCTTTGCATGAGATCGAATATAAAAAAACAAAAAGCCCAACCGATTGGTTGGGCTTTTGCTCCTCCTCTTGGACTCGAACCAAGGACCCTCTGATTAACAGTCAGATGCTCTAACCAGC
>CALCGD010000186.1 GCA_937900875.1 uncultured Flavobacteriales bacterium | reverse complement strand
AGGTTATTGGGTGTGGATTATCCCATTGGTTGGTGGCAAAACGAGTGTTGGAATTGTGGCTGACCCCGCCATTCATCCGTTCGAGACTTACAACAAGCTTGACAAGGCTTTGGATTGGATACGCAAGCACGAACCGCAGTTTGGTCGCGAGTTAGATGCTGCCGATGGCAACATCCTCGACTTTAAGGTGATGAAGCATTTTGCACACGGTTCTGGCGAATTGTACAGTACCGACCGTTGGGCTGTAACAGGAGAAAGCGGCCTTTTTGCCGATCCATTCTATTCTCCTGGTTCAGACTTCATTTCCATGTCTAATACATGGACCGCAGACCTTATACAACGCGACCTAAAGGGCGAAGACATCTTTTTCCGCACCAAGTTCTACACTGAGGTGAATAAGGCGCTCTACGACAACTGGATGCCGATTTACATCAACCAATATCCGCTCTGGGGCAAAACACAGGTGATGGTTGCCAAAATCTTTTGGGATTGGGGCGCGTATTGGAGCATCAACACGCTGCTGTTCACCAACAATGGCTTGACCGATCTAGAGTTACTCAAGAAACTAACCGCAGGTCCTCGGTCTATTCTGCAGAAGTATGGCGAATTGAGCACGAATATGCAGCGTCTTTTCAGCGATTGGGGACCACTCGACACGGCAGACCTTACCGAACGCTACACCGACCCGTTTGATTTAGATTTCTTGAAACAGTTTCAGGAAGATATTGTAGAGAAGGAATTTAACCGCGATGAACTGATTGCCAAGTTTGAGGAGAACATGGTCATTCTCGAACACATTGCCGCAGAAACCTTCCGCTTGGTAAGCAATAAGGTTCATGGAACAAGCATGGAACTAACCGTTGACCCGTACACCATGAGTTTGAACGGAGAAGACCGCAAAAGCAAGAACAGCAAAGAAGTACTGCGCGATGCACATATCGCAAAAGAAATGCGCAACATGTGGCTGTATCCGTATCCTGAAAAGGTGATGAATTAATGAGCATTACAGAGAATGTAGAGAAGGTTGTAGCCACGTTTCAGGAGGGACGGGCACTCAGCGAACACGAACATTCTTTGGATGAATTGCTTTCAAAACTCAATGCATTTGAACCACGATACCGTTCGGTAGCATTCGAAGGTGCTTCTATGGGCTTTGCCTTAGCCCACAATTTTGAAACATGGAAACAGTACGCCAAGACGGCTGAGAAACACGCCACGCAGGTTCATATTGGATTGGGTTGGGCCATTGCAGAGAAACAGCTTGACCTCCCCTCCTATTTAGATCAAATTGAAGCTGAACTTCAAGTAAAAGTCTTGGATGGTTTTGGTTATTGGAACGGACTATTTCAGCGAAGAGCAACCATTCGAACGCAGCAAATTCCCGAGAATGTAACTGCCGAATTTCAAGCTGGGTTTGACCAAGGCGTTGGACGTGCTATTTGGTACATCACCAAAGGAGATGTTGCCAAAGGGGTGAACATCATCAACCATTTTGCGGAAGAACGAAGAGGTAACCTTTGGCAAGGCATTGGGGTTGCTTCGACCTATGTGGGTGGTTGTTCGGATGAATTGATTGCTGAGTTGAAATCAGCTTCTAATGAGTTCAAAATGAACCTTATGAAGGGAATTGAAGTGGCTAGAGAGAGTATGAGAAGGGCAGGTCTTTAAACCGCTCTCACCACCACAAACCCGTGCTGGTTTCCTTGGTAATGGTTATAGATAAGAATGGTCTTCAATTCGCCTGAGATTGGCTTGTGAACTGCCTGAGAAGGAACAGACTTTCCATTTACCAAGTTGGCGGCAAACCATGTGGCAAAGGCGCTTGCCGAAGGCGTTTCACCAAATAGATTTTTGAAAGAGAGTATCCCTGTTTCTGGGAACAACTGCTCAGCAAAAACATCATACCAATGGTCAGAATTGGAATCGCCAGAATAACCAAGCATGAGGGCATCAATATCCGATACGGCAAGACCGTTTCGTTCTAAGAGCAACTTGGCTTTGGCAACCAAATCATCTGCAGTTGGGTAGGAAATCATATCCGCATCAACCAACTCAGCAAGGGCATTGTCATTCTCGGATTCGAGCACAAACATGGTGGCGCCTTCTCCGTTTATAGCGCCTGGCGTTCCGCAGCCAATGAGTTTATCGGAAGTAATTTCATCCTTCTTGATAAATCCAGCCAAGGTTTCTATGCGGTATTGTGCTTGAGAAATCTCTTCTACACAGCCAACGAGCAAGCTTTTGGCTCTTCCTTCTATGAACAGTAAATCGGCATCCATCAGGCAATTTTCGAACGAAAGTCCTTTGTTGCTGTGCGTGTTATTGTAACCGCTATTGGCCGACATGAGTGCCAATCCGCCCGCAGGCGAACTTGGACTTCCTTGCACAAAATTGGTAGGCGTAAGCGTTCCTTCTTCGTACTGAATAATCTGGTTTAGGAAACGGTGACAGTCTTCCATGCCGCCATCTGTAGTGCCAATGATGATGCCATCCGTCTTATGTTTCTGAAGCAACGGCATTCCAGCGCCCGTTGCCATTCGGTTCGATTTACCCATTCTGCGCAATTGGCTGCGTGGAATATCAGCATAGCTTGGCTCTACCGCTTTTAGCTGCGAACCTGTGTAAATGATGGGTTCCGTTCCGAAGAAGTCGTCCTCGAAGGTTTTTTGGGGCGATATACAGCTGAGGTCTTTAATGAACATGATTAGACCTTTGAAATAAGAAGTGAACTGCAATTGCCGCCAAAGCCGAATGAGTTGGAAAGCACGTGCTTGACCTCGGCATTAGCCACAAATTCTGTTTGCGGTTTAGAATTGAACTCTGGCATTTGAGTTTGCCAATTGAGCGTGGCATAAATCTCTTGATGCTGGATGCTGAGCAGACTGTAAACAGCCTCTATGGCGCCAGCAGCAGCCAACGTGTGACCCGTAAATGATTTGGTGGAAGTGTATGGCGGAACAGCATCAAAGATCTGGTTCATGCCGTGTACTTCGGTGTAATCGTTGTTCTCGGTACCCGTTCCGTGGCCGTTGACATAACTCACCTCCGAAGGAGAAATGCGTGCCGTTTGTAATGCGCCATTTATCGCGCCTCTTACACCAACCGCTTCTGGAGACATCGAACTTGGATGGTAAGCATCGTTGGTGTTTCCGTACCCACGAATTTCTCCGTAGATGGTTTTGCCTTGAGCGTCTTCCTCTCGCTCTAAAACAAGGTAGGCAGCGCCTTCACCTAAGTTCAATCCTTTTCGGTTTGCATCAAACGGACGTGTTACCTCATCAGAGAATATCTGCAACGAATTGAAGCCGTTTACGGTGTATTTAGCCAAGCTATCTACACCACCAACAATGGCTCGTTTGCACTTTCCAGCCTTTATCATCCGTGCGCCAAGCATAATAGAATTGGCGGATGAAGAACAAGCTGTGTTCATGGTATCGGTGTAGCCGCGCAACCCAAAAGCCTTTGCCAATTGCAACGTGTGTGCGCCACTTCTATACGAACTCACAAACTCGGATGGTGCTTGATTTGTATTGGCATCGGCATGAATGGCTTCCATCTCCACCATTCCGCCAACCGTTGTTCCCGAAAGCAAAGCAGTTTCGAATGACTTCAGTTCATCCGTAGAAAGTCCAGCGTTTTCAACCGCTTCTTTAAATGCGATAAAGGCCAATAATTCGGTTCGGGTAATTCCTTTTAAATTAGACACGTTTAGCTGAGACCGCAACGCATCGTTGCTCAATTTCACTTCTCCAAAGAGGAGTTCGTTGGCATATTTTGAATTGAGAAACTGGGCTTTCCCAATTCCTGAAACACCATTTTGTAAGGAAGAATGATTTTCGGAAACATTGTTTCCAATGGCGGAAATCACCCCCATTCCGGTGACAACTATTCGCCCCATAAAACTAGGCTTCGGCTTTGTTTGCCAAGATGTAATCGACCATGGTGTTTACGGTAACCAATACTTTTCGGCCTTCTGCCGGATCGGTCATTTTAATGCCGTATTCACGCTCTAGTAACACGCTCAGCTCCAAGGCATCAATAGAATCGAGGTCGAATTTTGGGCCAAACAACTGATCTTCATCATCAATATCCTCAGGCGTAAAATCAAGCAAATTCAAATACTCGATAATCTGCGTTTTCAATTTTACTTTCAATTCTGCTACTTCCATCCTGTTGTTTTGGGGTCGGTAATTTAATGGCTGCAAATTAACTTAGAATTGTTGGGATATGCCATTGTCAAAAATCAGTTGGTGTAGCCCTTTGAGTACGTAACGGCTTGATAGGACTTTGGTTCAGTGCAGCGATTAAAATATCAAGTAGATTCGCCATTGAATAATGCTTGACCAGAGGAAAATATCATATCTATTATTAGTAGCCGCGTCTGTTTTTATCGGCTATTTCATTCTTATTTCCGAAGGTTTTCATGGAGGTGGAGATTCCCTTGCACATTTCAGAATTGCAAAATTTTCTCTTAATCACCCCATGTATTTATTAGATCATTGGGGCAAGCCATTTTTCACATTATTAGCCTTTCCATTTGCCCAAATTGGCTTCAAAGGAATTCAGGTTTACAACCTATTTCTAGGAGGTATAAGCTGCATTCTCCTTATCCAAATAGCTGGACATTTCAAATGGAAAATTTATTGGGTCACCATTCCTCTAATCTTGGCTACACCCATCTATTTACAAGAGTTCTTTTCCGGATTAACAGAAGTAACGTTTGCAACCATTCTTCTATCAGTCTTGCTTTTGCAATTAAAGAAAAGGTACACCGCATCGTTTGTTTTACTTTCTTTTCTGCCATTTGTGCGTACTGAAGCTGTTGTACTAATAGCCTGGTTCATTTTGCTCGATTTGTTAGAAAAACCCTCTTGGCGAATTCTGCTCCTGTTAACAGGAACATTCGTTTATACTGTAATTGGAGGGTTTGCGAAAGGCGACTTTTTGTGGTTGATGAACGAAATGCCCTATGCCGGTGGTGAACATATTTATGGTTCAGGCTCACTCCTTCATTACATTAATTTGATGCCTGAAAAAATTGGGTGGGTGATTTTAACCCTTTCAGCCATTGGAATTTTGGCGGCCGCACTCAATTCCGTTAAACACGAAACTGCAGGAACTTCGCTCATTAAATATGCTGCAGCTCCTCTCGCATTATACATTGGGTTTCATTCTGCAATGTGGTTTGGCGGGCGCGTGTCTGCTGGTTTACCTCGCATTTTAGCCGCTATTGTTCCGCTGCTTGCAATTTGTGCTTTGTACTCAATAAACCTCATTTCTAATTGGTTTAACAAGAGGTGGATTGGACATGGAATAGCTCTTATGATTACAAGTTTGGTGGTTTGGAACGCGTACGTTCATGTTGAACTACCTGTGAAACTTGGCCAAGAGGAAAAGACATTGAAGAATGTGGCAGATTACATTCGAGCCAACAATCTCATCGATCATAAAATTCATTATTACTCATTGTACAGCGAGATGACTTTAAATCTCGATCCGCACAACAAGGAACAATGCCAGCAGGTAATACATACTAGAGACGAACCAGAGCGCAACGTTGAAGCTGGAAGCCTTGTAATTTGGGACGCTCACTTTTCGCCAAACGAAGGGGCAATGCCATTGAAAAACCTAATTACAAGCGACTATTTTGAATTGCTTGAAGTGTTTGAGCCAGAACGGCCATTCACGACAATCGGAAATCAACCGTATAAGGTTTACCTCTTCTACAGAAAGGAAATTTAGTTCGAGGTTATCACAAACTCAGTTCGTCTGTTTTCGGCTCTCCCTTCTGAAGATGAATTGGATTTTAAAGGCTTCGTTTCTCCAAGTCCTTTAGAACTAAGTCTGCTTTTTAAAATGCCCTTCTTCACCAAAATATCGAAAACCGCTTTTGCTCGGTCTTCAGACAATTTCAAGTTCAATCCGGGTGCACCAACATTGTCGGTATGACCATGAATAGCCACTTTCATTTTGGGATTAGCCTTAAGGTATTCCGCAAATTCTCCAAGCATGGTTTGTGACTCCTTGCTCAGGTCATAACTCTCAAATCCATACTTAATATCATGCAGTTTGTACGATTCTCCAACCTTCACTTGCTTCACCTCTACATCAACTTTCTTAATCTCGTTTAACGTGCTATCCTGAGTAGACAAATACCTTGACGTAAACGCTGCACCCTTCTTCTCAACAGTCATCACTATATCGTTGCTGAAGTTCATTACCGCAACATATTCTCCGGTAAGCGTATCCACATCTACCTCTGTAATCTGCTTGGTTTTCATGTCCTTAAAACTCAGGCGAGCATCAGTAATGCGCTTATTATTTTCGTCCTTCAATTTGCCTTTTAAGAAGAGTACCTTTTCTGGTCGAGCCTCCTTATAAAGTGGGAAATTGAAAAGGTCCCAACCTCCTACACCATCTTCGCGTTCGTTGCTACTAACATATGCCGTTTTACCGTCAACCGCCACGAAAAAGCCTACATCCGCACCCTCTGTGTTAATCGGAAAACCAATATTCTTAGGCTTGGTCCAATTGTGCGTAGAATCTTGCCGCACGTAATAGATATCGAAGTTTCCTATTCCACTGTGACCATCAGAACTAAAATACAGTGTGTGACTATCCTCATGAATGAAAGGCGATTTCTCATTGCCCTTGGTATTGATTGCAGTGCCTAAGTTGGTTGCGTCTCCCCAAGTTCCATCTTCATCTCGATGAGAAACGTACAAATCCATGTTATCGACATCCCCTATTTCATCCTCTCGGATAGAAACGAAATACAACGTTTTTCCATCAGGAGTAACGGTCGGCTGACCTTCGAACGAGTTCTTTCCATTCACCCCAGACCCAACATTTATTGGTTCGCTCCAACCATGATAGCTCCAGTCTGAATAGAACACATCGCAGTTCTTGTAGCCATCTGCATTGTCGTTGCAAATGGTCAGAAACATGCGCTTGTTGTCAACGGTTAGCGTTGCACTTCCAACATTCTCAGTTATGTTGAAAGGACGCGGCATGGCTGTTCCTTCATCAAATTCACCATTTGGCAGTCGTTTACTTCGCGTAAATTCTTCAATCTCTTTTGGCGTGAGGTCATTCTTACGTTTTACGAAATGCCTGCGGATGTAAAGGGCCACTTCATTATCAGGCGAAATGATTCCGAGATATTCGTTAGCACGAGAAGAAACGCCATTTACAACTTGAGGCGCAAACGGAACTGGATTTGAGTACAATGAATCGTAAAAAGAACATTGTGGAATCCACGCTTCGACCTGTAGTGTTTTCTCTTCAAAATCTTTCGGGTACCAGCGCGGATCATCAAATTCTATGGTAAGGAACTTCTTAAAATGCTCGCCTGCCTCTTTGAATTCTTTGTTCTGCATTGAGATAAGTCCCATGTAGTAATACGGATACATGTGGTACTCCGGACAGAGATCAGCAACTGCTTTCATTGGTTTGTATCCGAACGCAATTCCCTTGCTCATTGGATTTTTCTCTGCCTTGCTTAAATGTTCATACGCTTTTGCATAAATGGCACCAAAATGGCCTTCTTCCTGATCAATAATTTGATCGTATAATTCTTTTCGAACCGAAGGTTTACGTTCATTTAAAGCTTGGTCCCAAAGCTTTTGCACCTTATTGTTACCGGGCATTTCGCAGGCTTCGGGGTTCTGCCCAAACGTGAACAATGAAATGTGAATAGCGAACAGGAAGAGTGCGCTTCTCAAAAATATCTGACATCTACGATCTGACATCTGGAATCTACTTTTTCGGTTTACCGAACAATCCTTTCAAAGCGTTTCCCCCTTCTTTCTTTGCCCGTTCTTCAGCTTCTTTTCTAAGTTTTTCGGCCTCGGCTCGTGCTCGGTCTTCAACTTGTTTTTGTAATCGCGCTGCCTCTTCTCTAGCTCGTTTTTCAAGCTCCTCTTGCTGCTTCTTCAGTTCTGCCTCTGCTGCAGCTTTCAGGTTTTCTGTCGGACTTGCGCCACCACTAGACCCACCGAATGATGGGGTTATTTTAGGCTTATCAAAGGTTCCTTTTATCAGGATATCAACCTTAATGTCGCTACCTGCCGTAAAACTGGCACCCAATGAATTGGCTTGAGACATTAATCCGCCTATCACAGCATTGGCCTGACTGCCCAATGCGCTTGTCGGAACTTTGGTTGCCATTACGTAATCCATGGTTTCATCAAATCCGTGGCTCCCAAAAATATTGGCAGATACTGGGCCAATTTTCACATCAAATGGTTGCACAGAAACTCGCCCATCCACGAAGGCAAAACTCAGATTTACATCCTTCACCTCTGGATTTTTGAATGCGTTGATTTTCACTACTTGAGCTATTTTATCCAACGCTTCGGTTCCAGTAATCTTCAAACTTTGAGAAGTCAATCTTCCGCCTCCATTAAGGGAATTGTAATCTATCTGCGATCCATCTTTCATTGTTCCACGAACATTCATGGTAATGGTCGCTTTACCTTCCGTTTTTTCTGCAATTGGCGCTAGTTTACGCACGGTGCCAAATGCTTTGTACGCCTCTTTCACAATGATATTCTGAGCATTGAGGTCGTAATTTATTTTTGGTTTTTTCTCGTCTTGCGTATCGTAATATCCGCTCATAGCAACCAAACCACCCAAGGTGTTGAATGACAATCCGCGTAAATCAGCCTTTCCATTTCTCACTACTATCTGGCCTTTTGTGTTCAAAAAGTTGTAGTTATCGTAAATGATTTTGGTAACGTTGGTGGTGAATGTCACATCCAAATTCTTTGGAATTAGAACTGGTTCTGAACTCTCTGTTTCACCTGTTTCTTCGCCACCGCTTGCAGGTTCTTCGTCTGGGTTAGTCGGAGTCATGCCAGAAAGCTCGTTTCCTTCGATGAGCGTACTATTCAAAGTAAAATTCCCTTCAAGCGTTCCATCACCCAAAGCATAACCTAAATAGTTGGTGATTTTCCCTTTGAGTTTGAAGTCAGATTTTCCCGCTTTGGCATCAAACGAAGCCAACTCCAAGAAACGAGGAGCAAACTTGAACTGAGCGTACTTTATCTCAATTGGTACTTCGACAGCTGCTGTAGTGTAGACAACATCCATAAGGATGAATTCGCCTTTGGCATCAAAATCTTCGTAGCGCCTCTTATCCAAGTCAGATTGCTTTCCCTTCATTTCTGCATCAGCAATGATGGTTCCAGAAAGCTTGTCGCCTTCTTCCATCGGAATAGCATCGCCTAAACTTGTCAGGTCAATTTTCCCTTTGAAGGAAGCGTCAATGTTCGGGTCTGAAACTGGCGTTTTAACTAAGGCTCTTATTTCAAATGGATTGCCAGCCAGCTGAAAAACGAATTGCTTCAAATCAATAACCGTGTTGTCCGTGCTTCCTCCAGTATTTTCTATGCTCAAATCAACCTGAATTCCGTCTACGCTTTTTGGTAAATCTGGGTATTTAAACTGGCCATTTCCAACCTTCACATTAGCCGTAAATCCCGGAATGGTATTCTCATTATAAATCCCTTTCACCGTTCCGTTCAATTCCAGCGAACCGCTTGCTTTTACATCCTCAAAATCTTTAGCATAAATGGCGGGAATCAAAGACAAAATTTCCTTGAATTCGGTTTTAGCCGCTCCATAAGTCAAATCAAGATTAATATCTTCCTCATTGGGCATGCTAATGTTTCCATCTAAAGAAAGATGCAGGCCATTAATTCGAAATTCGTTCTCATTAAGCGTGTAGCTTTTGTTTGCCAGGTCGGCATCAACATCGGCTTCCAAGCCTAATTCCACGCCATTCAAGTACGAAATTCCACCGGTTGTAAGTTTTACTTTCTGAAGCTGCACGCTAGTTTTTAGAGCTGTTTTGTCAGCCGAAAAATCTCCACCAAGGGTCATATCAATGCGAGACGTGCTGAACGACATTCCGCTCTGCATGTCATTGTACATCACTTCTAGACCATCAACCTTAAAGCGCTTAAGTTTTACGGCAAACGCGCCATCAGAACTTGGCTCGGTAGTTTCTTCACTTGCTGCACCACCCTCCGATTCTGGAACGATATCGTAGTTAGCCGAACCATCTTCTAACACAATTACATTGGCCAAGCCATCGGTAAGGGAAATCTCATTTACTATAGGCGTTCCACTAAAAGCGCTCATCAGATTTACATCTAAAACAAGCGTTTTCAAATACACCAATGTTCTCCCTTCGAACTTATCCTTACCTGTAATTGAAAGTTCTTGAACCCCAACATATAAATCGGGAAAGGAGCGAATGAGCGAAATACTCACATCCTTAAAGTCGATGGTTGCATTCAGATTGGCGTTTGCCTCTTCTTTAACTGCTTTAGTAATCGGTTCTTTTAACACGATAGGCACGATGACAGCAGCTGCAACAAACAACAAGACTAAAACGCCAAGTGCGATAAGTATTTTTTTCATGGTAATTGGTTGATGATCGAGTAACGATTATTCAATGAGTTTATTCTGCAAATATTAATCCAACGCTGACCAAACTTCCTTGTTAAGCTGTCCTTCGCTGTCTGCAACTATGGTAGCAACAGTGCAATCGCCTGTAACGTTCACTGTGGTACGGCACATATCTAAAATTCTATCTACTGGGAAAATGATGCCAATCCAAGCAGGATTGAGCCCAACGCTTTCCAAAACGATAATAAGCATAATCAATCCTGCACTCGGTACTGCTGCAGAGCCAATGGAAGCCAGGGTCGCTGTAAGCACAATGGTTAACTGCTGACCAATACTTAGATCAACCATATGAAATTGCGCCAAGAATACCACCGCAATTGCCTGATACATACTTGTACCGTCCATATTAACGGTTGCGCCAATTGGCAATACGAAACTTGTGGTTTCCTTACTCACACCTAGGTTGTCCTGCACACAGTCCATAGTTACAGGTAGCGTGGCTGCGCTAGAACTTGTACTAAAAGCCAAAAACTGTGCAGGCGATATGGCTTTGAAAAAGCGTTTGTAGGTTAAGCCTTTGGTAAGCGTGGTAGCCAATGTTGGGTAGAAAATGAAAATCATAAACCCAAGACCTGCTACAACAACTAGGCTGTACCAACCTAATCCTTTAAAGATTTCAATCACAGCATTAGGGTCGTCTCCCGCCATTTTGGAGATGACACCAGCAAGTAAAGCGAACACGAAGAACGGTGCAGCTTGCATCACAAAATCGACCATTTTAAGGAAGACTTCATTCATGCCATCTACAAAACCAATAATCGGCTGTGCTAAATCTTTAGGGATAGAAATGAGGGTAACACCAAAGAAAATGGCGAAGAAAATGACCTGTAGCATCAATCCATTGTCGTTCAACGAAAGGAAAATGTTGCTTGGAACCATATCAACTAAAGGCTGTAGCGGACCAGCATCTTTAGTCGATTTTGCAGACTGCATTTTAGAAAGCAGCTTCTCATCTGGTGCTTCGGTATCCATCAATCCACGAACGATTTCAACTCGTGAAGCGTATTGATCATCGCACAAATAGCACTTGCCATCCAAGATTTCAGCACCCGTTTCTTGTGCCCAAATCTCATAGGCAATGCGGTTATCTGTTCGTTGGGCATCATCTACTAATTTCCCTGGGGCGAATGTGTTTACCAAGAGCAATCCAACGGAAACCGAGATGACCGTTGTGACGAGGTAAAACGCCAAGGTTTTTGTAGCCAATCTTCCCAGTTTGGCGGTATCGTGCAAGCCAGCAATTCCTTTAATGATGGAGAACAAAACCAACGGTACAGCAATTAGCTTGAGTAGGTTTATGAAGATTTTTCCGAACGGATCAATCCAATCGACCACAAACTTGCTCCATCCAAGTGAACTTGAAACGAAAGCGAAAATGACACCGAGTATTAATCCGATGATTATTTTCCAATGTAAAGCGAGGTTTTTCATAGGCTACAATCAGCCTCGAAATTAACGAACTCAAAGCGGAAATTGGGGTGAGAATACAGGAACTGTCGTGATAAGACCAACGAGTTTTGCACAATCCAATTTGCGCCTTGAACTCTAAATTCCATTATCTAATTTGCGCTCATGTCAGCATTGCTCATAAAGAATATCAAACAACTACTTCAAGTTCGGGAGGAAGGAAAATCTCCCATTCGAGGGAAGGAAATGGCTTCAGTTCCTAGCATTGATAATGCTTGGGTTTTGGTTAAACACGGCATTATCAAAGACTTTGGTTCGATGGATACTTGTCCAGAAGACCCTAATGCTGTTATTGACGCAAGTGGGAAACTGGTGCTTCCAGCTTGGTGCGACAGTCACACGCACTTGGTGTTTGCCGATACGCGAGAAGACGAATTTGTGGGGCGTATAAAAGGTCTGAGTTACGAGCAAATTGCTGCTGCGGGTGGTGGCATTCTAAACTCTGCAAAAAAGCTTGCTGATAAATCAGAAACTGAGTTGATTGCTTCAGCAACACTCCGTTTAAACGAAATCATGCATCTAGGAACGGGTGCGGTCGAGATTAAAAGTGGCTACGGACTTTCCGTTGCCGCTGAGTTGAAAATGCTACGCGTTATCAAGCATCTAAAGGAAAATCATCCGCTTACGGTTAAAGCCACCTTCCTTGGGGCGCATGCCATTCCAGCCGAGTACAAACAGAACAGAGAGGAATACATACGCCTGATTATTGAAGAAATGCTTCCTGCGATTGCCGAAGAAGGTTTGGCTGATTACATTGATGTATTCTGCGAAACCAATTACTTCACAACAGAAGAAACATCAAGCATTCTGATGGCAGGAATTAAGCATGGATTAAAGCCGAAAATACATGTCAATCAATTCAACGCCATTGGAGGAATTCAGGTTGGAATTGAGCACAATGCTATTTCTGTTGACCATCTAGAAGTGATGACCGACAAGGATAAAAAAGACTTGGCAGCAAGTAATGTCATTCCAACCGCACTTCCCTCCTGTTCTTTCTTTTTGGGAATCCCTTATGCACCTGCACGGGAAATGATTGAAGCAGGATTACCACTCTGTTTGGCTACCGATTACAACCCAGGCAGCACGCCAAGTGGAAACATTCCGTTTGTGCTTTCTCTGGCTTGTTTGAGAATGAAATTATTGCCCGAAGAAGCCATCAATGCCGTTACCATGAATGGTGCCTGTGCCATGGAAGTGCAGCACGAATTAGGCTCCATCACCAAAGGAAAGAAGGCCAATCTAATCATCACAAAACCCATCAATTCCATCAATAATATTCCCTATAGTTTTGGGTCCAATTTGATTGACCAAGTGATTATTGATGGTCAAATAATGATGGGATGAAAGCGCTAATCTTGCCTTTTCTGTTCACCACCTTATTGTTTGGTTGCGAAAACAAAGAGACGAACTATTCTGCTCCTGTGGTTCAAGGAAATTCGTTTAAAATCGAAACGATTGGAGCAACCATTATCTTTCCCAAGAACTACGTTGAAGCCAGTTTTGATGGATACAAAGCGTTGCTTATGGCTGGAGATGATAGCACAAATAACTGGCCCGACAGGTTTAAATTCTCATCATTACCTAAAGGCTCTCACGTCTATTACAATTCAAATTCGCTGTCAGAACACATTCTTTTCATCAACGGGGGTTATATTCCATTCAATAAAGAATTAGCCAAGGAGTTTATTGCCGTTCAGCATTTTAAGTGGACCAAAACCTGGGAGAAAATGGGGATTTCTTCTGAGCGAGTGGAAACGAAATACATGGAAAGTGGGACAGCAAACATCATCAAAGTCAGATACTACCTCATTATTGGGCTCAATCGCGCTTATATCACCCAATACGTTATCACGAGAAATAAAAGAAGCTTTGCATTTTCTGTTTTCAACGCAACAGAAGATGATTTCCAAGATTATATTACCGCCATCAAGTTTTACTGAGTCCTGATTAAAAACGAATAATGAAACAACTTATAGAGTGCGTACCAAATATTTCTGAAGGACGCGATAAAGCCAAGATAAACGCCATTGCTTCTGTAGTAGAAACGGTGGAAGGGGTTAAACTTCTGAATGTCGATCCAGGAGCAGCAACCAACAGAACCGTCATCACATTTGTAGGCGAACCAGAACCCGTTATTGAAGCTGCATTTCTACTTATCAAGAAAGCTGCTGAACTCATTGATATGAGCAAGCAAACTGGAGAGCACCCTCGTTTTGGGGCTACAGATGTTTGTCCTCTTATTCCAATTGCAAACATTAGCATGGATGAAGTAGTGCCTTATGCACACAAGCTTGGAAAACGTGTTGGAGCTGAACTCGGAATAGCGGGTTATTTCTATGAGAATGCCGCAACTGAGCCAAAACGAAAGAATCTAGCTGCTTGTCGCTCTGGCGAATATGAAGGTTTGCCTAAGAAGTTGGTTGACCCTGCCTGGAAGCCTGATTTCGGTCCAGCTGAGTTCAACAACCGCATTAAAGGTTCTGGTGTTACTGCTATTTCTGCACGTGATTTCTTGGTGGCATACAACGTAAACCTCAATACAACTTCGGTTAGAAGAGCTAATTCAGTTGCTTTCGACTTACGTGAAAACGGACGAGTTCTCAGAAAAGGTGACCCTCTTTCTGGAGAAATTATATTGGATGAAAACGGTGAGCCAGCACGCGAAAAAGGTGCATTGAAAGCCGTGAAAGGAATTGGCTGGTACATAGAGGAATACGGCATTGCGCAGGTTTCCCTCAACCTCACCAACATCAGCATTACGTCTATGCATGAAGCATTTGACACGGCTTGCACCAAAGCAAACGAACGCGGCATTCGTGTAACAGGTTCTGAATTGGTTGGATTGGTTCCGTTGCAAGCCATGCTTGATGCAGGAAAGTTTTTCCTCAGAAAGCAGCAACGTTCTGTGGGTGTATCTGAATCTGAATTGGTGAAAATTGCCATCAAATCGTTGGGCCTAGATGACCTTGCTCCTTTCGATGCAAACGAGCGCATTATTGAATACAAAATGAACGAAGGTGCCGCCAAGAAATTGGTGGATATGAGTTTGACCGCTTTTGCAGATGAAACCGCAAGCGAAAGTCCTGCCCCTGGTGGTGGTTCTATTTCGGCTTATGCAGGTGCTATGGGTGCTTCATTGGCTACAATGGTTGCCAATTTGAGTAGCCACAAACGTGGTTGGGACGACCGTTGGGAAGCGTTTTCTGATTGGGCAGAAAAAGGCCAAGCTATTAAAGATGAGCTTTTGCACTTGGCAGATGAAGACACAGTGTCTTTTAACAAGATTATGGAAGCTTTTGGTTTGCCAAAGAACACGGATGAAGAAAAAGCAGCTCGTTCTCAGGCTATTCAGGATGCGACTAAATATGCTATTCAAATACCATTGCGTGTAATGGAAGTTTCGCATTCTTCGTTTGAACTGATTAAGGCCATGGCAGAAATTGGCAACCCTAATTCTGTGACCGATGCCGGTGTTGGTGCGCTTTGCGCCAGAACAGCTGTTATTGGCGCCCACCTCAATGTAAAAATCAACGCAGGCGGATTGAAAGACAAAGCATTTTTAGAAGGTGTTCTTGCTAAAGCGAAGAAACTGGAAGAAGAAGCTATCGCGATGGAAAAAGAGGTGCTGGCTATTGTTGAAAGCAAAATCTAAGTTGATTGGACAATTCTAAGTGTAGATTACTGAAAACGACAATATCCATTTGATTATGAAAAACCTGATTTTGGTATCCATTCTAATTCTGACCTCTGGACTATTTAGTCAAGCTCAGACTGTTAGATATTTTGAATTTACAACTGATTGTGGACACGGTAACTGGCAAGACACAACATTCATCGCGTCAACCTCCAACCAAATTTTAATAGACAGCGTTCTTGCAAATTTGGACAGACCACTAAATGAAAGAAAATTCATAAACGGGCCTATTGATTATGGCAATGGTGGTCACAACCACAATGCGACTCATTGGTTTTTATGGCACTTTATTCCTAACCAATGGAATCTTGTTGAATTAGCTGCAGAAGTTTGTGATGGCTGTCCGTATACAGATCTAGATTCCGACACAGCGTATTGGGTTGAGACAATTGGATATCATTGTCCATGGTCTGGACAACCTGTGCGGGAAGTACTAATCCCCACGGGGGTAAACGAACAGAACCTTGAGAACGAAATTTTGATATTCCCAAACCCATTCTCAGCTCAACTTTCTATCGATTTCTCTTCCAACCACCTATTCTCTCATTGCATCATATCAGATATTCTTGGGCGCGAAATTACAAGGTTGAATGCATTAAAAAAAGAAAAACTCATTTGGGATAGTAATGACCTAACCGAAGGTGTTTATGTAGTAAGTGTGGTGGGAGAAAGTGAAATTCACTCCTTTAAAGTTGTCAAGCAATAAACACCGACCCGCTAACCCCGGCAATCAAAAAATGGCCTCGATTTAGCTTGTTTTCATAGTCGTAAAACGTTTATAAAAAAGCTATTTCCGAAACCAGCTATCGCCTTGGAGAAAGAGATTTTGGCGATTGTCGAGCGTAAAATCTAACGAAACGAATGCGAAACAACCAGAATAATCCATTTGAAGATTCGGCTTTAACCACCATACTGGTGGTATCGGAAATGGCTAGGTCAAAAGCATTCTATGTTGATGTTTTGGGCGCAGATATATTTCGAGAATACGGAGGCGACTCGTTGGTATTGGAGTTCCTGGCAAATTGGATTTTGCTGGTAACTCCTGGCGGTCCTACCGCAGACAAACCGAATACGCATTTCGTGCCTATTCCAGACAAAGATGCCGTCAGTCATTCCTATACCATTCGAGTAAAAGATTGTGTAAATTCTTACGAAATATTGAAAAACAGGGGTGCAGAATTTTTAACACCTCCGGTTGTAAATGGTGCAGAAACAAGATGCTTTTTCAGAGACCCAGATGGTCATTTATTTGAAATAAGCGAATACCACGCTTCGTGACGAAAAGGCTGATAACGTTTAGAGATACAAAATGAAAGCCACCTTCTTCCCCACCCCAGCCAATTTTAGAAAGTGGTTGAAAGAAAATAACGAAACGGAAACGGAACTGATTGTGGGGTTCTATAAAGTAAAAACAGGGAAAGCTTCTATCACATGGTCGGAATCAGTAGACCAAGCCTTATGTTTTGGTTGGATTGATGGCATTAGGCGTTCGATAGACGAGGAGAGTTACAGCATTCGGTTTACCCCACGTAAAAAGAACAGTATTTGGAGCGCCATCAACATTAGGAAAATGGCGGAGCTTACCGAAGCGGGTTTAATGACCGAAGCAGGTCTGATAGCGTATAGTTTTCGAACCGAAGACTTGTCGAAAGTCTATTCTTACGATAGTAGCCCCTTAAAATATGCCGCGGTTTACGAGCAAGAATTCAAGAAGAATAAATTGGCATGGGAATTCTACTTAAAACAACCACCTTCCTACAAAAAGCTGGTTATACATTATGTAATGTCTGCCAAACAAGAAAAGACCCGACTTTCTCGGCTCGGCAAAGTCATTCAGGCAAGTGAGGAACAAAGGCGTATAAATCAGTGACCAAGGAATCCATCAATCACATGGAACTCTACGCCAAGAACATAGAAAGAGCTAGTTTAACAGGATGATTAAGTTCTTCCGTAAGATTCGTCAGAGGTTCATAGCTGAAGGCAAAACCACACAGTACCTTAAATATGCTGCAGGCGAAATTGTGCTTGTTGTAATAGGTATTCTCATTGCATTACAGCTGAATATTGGTCGAGAGAATCAGAAGAAGGCTGCACTTGAGACCGGTTATTTAAAAGGCATTCTTAATGACCTTGACCAAGACATCAATGACCTAAACGGTCTGATGGAAAAGGACACATCTCAATTTACGGCCTTCACTCAGGTTCTTAGAGCCTTTACCGATACCAGCATTGATGTGCATTCGATGGGTTTCCTTAAACACCTCGGCACTGCTTGGGGTTTTCATTCTTTTAATGGCAATAGCATTGTCTTTCAAGACATGAAATCTTCCGGAAGCGTACACCTCATTAAGTCAGATGAGTTAAGGTTTTCAATCCTTGAATATTACAATGATTGCGAAGTGGTTATTTCAAATCAGAATGGATTGAGAAAAACCACTACCCATAATTTCATAAATGAAGCGTTTCTGAAAAACCTTGATATGAACTCGTTGGCCGAACCTCTTCTTTTTAAAGAAGAATGGTGTGCAGAAATAGACCCTCTTGAACTTAGTTTCTTTAAATCTGACCCACAAAGTCAGGAAGTAAAAAACTTCGCCAATTATATTTCTATGACCAAAGCACTCCTGTGGGCTAGTCACGGAGAAAACTGGAGTGTTCTGGATCAGGCAACCAGCTTACAAAAAAACATTAATGCCTATTTGGATGGTACCGAGATGAATGTACTTCCAGAGATGCCGAACGAGATTTTGAATGCCATTGAAACGGGTAATACGGAGCAACTTGAAAAGCTAGTCGCTGACGAAACATTAAACGATTGCTTTAGGATTCCATATCCATCATACACCTACCTGGTTGTGGCAATTAGAGCAGGTTCTTTTGCTTCTGCCAAGTACTTTATAGACCGAGGAGTAAATTTAGAAAGCTACTGCAAAAACAAAAGCCCACTCATGTATTCTGTTCAGTATGGAAGGATGGATGTGTTTGAATATCTCTTAGAGAAAGGCGCAAACCCCAAGACCACGATTGAAGGAAAAACAGCCTTAGATTTTGCCATAAAATACGAGCGTAAAGAATTTGAAACCGTCCTTAGAGCCATTAAATAAAGACAAGAATGACCAACAACCACATCTAATTCAGAGCCAAGAACCTCGAAGAAACAAAGACAGCTGGTACCTAAGAATTACTTCAAGCACTCAATCGCCCAACCGCTACCATCCTCCACTAACCATGTTTTGCATTCGCGCTTGGTGGTCTTGTTAAGGTCGCTTACAATGCGCGCAGGACCGTTGGCCTTTCCAATTCCATTCCTCGCGGTGCGCAAAATACATCTCACCAGGCTCTAGCCGTTTCAATTCTTTCCCAACCCAATGCCCTCTGCCCGATTCCAGCACGCCTCCTTTGGCGGCCAAGGCTTCTTTGTCTATGCGTCCCAAGTGAGTAACTACAGGCGGTGGTAATGTTTTAACTGGTCTTTCCAGAACGAACAATTTGTTTAACACTTAATTGAAGACAAAAATCTCCTTCTAATACCTAGCATACCTTGTTGAATATTTCATATGCCTCTTAGCACCATACGTAGAGTTGTCCATGTATTTCATAGAGTTTGCTGAATATTAGCGTACGTTAACCGTGCGTTTCCATACGTATAAATGCTTAACTAGAAGAGTTGAACGATGAACTCGAATTGGTACAGCCTTAACTGAATAGACGCAAGTCATAGCTACATAAAGTGGATTACAATAACTTGCGCGAATGTCAAAATCTTTAGAAAGTCCAATACAATTCGCTTGTGGGCAAATCATGAAAAACCGCTTCATGTTGGCACCACTCACCAATCAGCAGAGTTTTGAAGATGGCCAATTGTCTGATGACGAATTGCATTGGTTAACTATGCGTGCCAAAGGGCAGTTTGGTTTGGTAATGACCTGTGCCTCTCATGTGCAAGCAATTGGCAAAGGATTTCCAGGTCAGTTGGGCATCTTTTCAGATGAATTGATGGAAGGCCACAGACGGTTAACGGCAAGCATAAAGGAACACGGTAGTTTGGCGGTTATCCAATTACATCATGCTGGAATGCGCTCTCCAAAAGAGGTCATTGGCGAAGCACCTGTTTGTCCATCAGACAGCGAAAAGCATGGGGCCCGAGCACTTTCTTTAGAGGAAGTGCATCAGTTAAGGGATAACTTTATTTCAGCAGCAATTCGTTCCCAAAAAAGCGGTTATGATGGCGTTGAAGTGCATGGAGCACATGGCTACATCCTTACACAATTTCTGAGCAAATCAATTAATAAGCGAGCGGATGAATACGGTGGTCCGTTAGAAAACAGAGCACGCCTTCTGTTTGAAATCGTTAATGGAATTAGAGATGCTTGTGGCAAGAAATTCTTGCTTGGTGTTCGGCTTTCGCCAGAACGTTTTGGAATGGAGCTTTCGGAAATTAAAGAAGTATTCGAGCGGTTTATTCAAGAAGGCAAGATTGATTTTCTAGACGCTTCTCTTTGGGATTGTTTCAAAATGCCAGAGGAAGAACACCATCAAGACAAATCACTTTTAGAACACTTCACTAGCCTCGATTTTAAGAACGTAAAATTGACTGTGGCAGGCCAGATTAAAACAGGAGCTGATGTACAGAAAATTCTAGACTCAGGTGTAGATTTCGTTACCATTGGTCGTTCGGCCATTCTACATCACGATTTCCCTAAAAAGGTGATGGACAACCCTAAATTTACTCCAATTCCCAATCCAGTATCTAGAGAGCATCTTCTCAAAGAAGGTTTAGGCGAAGCCTTTGTAAATTACATGAGTGGTTGGCCCGGTTTTGTTGCAAATTAATTGCCACAATATTCTCGCCAAATGAAACTTAGGAGAGCAACGCGTTTTTCAATCACGCGTTCTCTTATCGTAATGAGATATCCGATTCTGTTATTTCAAAAGTCACAATTTATATGTATTGAAATGTAATGTACAGTTGCTTACCTGAAAATCATTTTCTTCGTACTTGAAAACAACCCCAAATTGAAAACATTAAAGCTCGTCAGTGCTTGGGTGCTTATCGTAGTGCTTCTTTCTACAGTAAATTTATTTGCCCAGGACGTAACTGTTCCTGGTCCAGCTGGTTGTAATTCGACTTCACAAGCAGGCGCGTTTCCAGTACCGTGTGGAGTAACTACCGTAACCGTTGAACTCTACGGAGGAGGTGGAGGTGCTGGTGGCGGAGGAGGTGGAAGTAACGGGGGCTTTTATGACACCCGAGGAGGTGGCGGAGCTGGTGGTGGTGGATACACCACTATTACTGTTGATGTTACGCCTGGATCCGTCTTCAATTACAGCATTGCTAGCGGTGGTTGCGGGGGCGGAAATGGCAGCGATTTTAATGATGGTGATAACGGAAACGGTGGTGGAAATACCACAATAACAGGTACTGATGCTAACGGCAATCCGGTGAATTTAGCTGCTAATGGAGGCGGTTCGGGAGGAGGTGGCGATGGTACTGAAGGTAGTCCAGGCTCTGGAGGTGCAGGTGGTACCGCAAGTGGTGGAAGCACCAACACCAACGGAACAGCAGGAAATAACGGTAGCGGTGGAAATGGTGGAGTTGGTGGTGCTGGTGCAGGACCGGCAGGTGGAAACGGTGGAGGGTCGCAAGGTGCGCCAGGAGCTATTTACGGTGGTGGTGGTGCAGGTGGAGGAAACTCTAATGGAGGAGCGGGAGCTGCTGGCGCCATTTTAATCACATTCGTTAATCAAGGACCACCTTCTGTTACTCCAACCATTGCAACTGCTGCTGCAACTTGTTCTTCAGATGGAACCAGCACAATTACAAATTACAGCGCTACAGAAACGTACGTTTTTACTCCTACCGGTCCAACGGTTGGTGCTGGCGGATTGATAGCCGGCATGGTACCAGGAACTAGTTACACGGTTGTAGCTGGAGCGGGAGCTTGTGCATCTGCACCAAGCAATTCATTTAGCAACGATGCAGCCACTGGAACAGTAGTAGATCCGATTGTATCTACCACGCCACCTACTTGCACAGCAGATGGCAGTAGCACCATTACAACTTACAATGCGGCTAATACTTACGACTTTACACCTGTTGGCCCAACCGTTGGTGCTGGTGGGCTAATTAGTGGTATGACTGTAGGAACAAATTACACAGTAACAGAAAGCGACTTAACATGTACCTCTGCGCCTAGTGCGCCCTTCAGCAATGGAGCACAACTTACAGGGCCAACCATCAGCATAAGCGGAACCCTTAGCTATTGTTTAGGAAGTAATACAACCATAACTGCCAGTGGCGGAACTAGCTATTTGTGGGATGACCCTGCAAATAGTACTACTGCAGCAATTACTGTAACGCAAGGAACCTACACCGTAGTTGGAACAGACGCCAATGGATGTACGGGAACCGCAACTGCTGTTGTCACAGAGACATCTGCTTTCGCCATTAATTTTAGTGGAGGATTGAATGTTTGTCCTGGTGGAACTTCTGACATTACGGCCAGTGGCGGAGTTTCTTATTCTTGGAGCACAGGTGCAAATACTGCTACAGCCACACTGCCACAAGGAACACATACAGTTACAGCCACGGATGCAACTGGCTGTATGAGTACTGCCGATGTTACCATAACAGAAACACCTGAACCCGTAGCAGATTTTCTGGTTGTTGATGCATGTGCAGGAGATGCCGTGCAATTCACAGATGCAACCACACTTGCTTCTGGAGCGCTTACAAATTGGGATTGGGATTTTGGAGATGGCAACACTTCTACCCTACAAGACCCAACTCACGTTTACGCCCAACCTGGAACGTACGATGTAACGCTTACAGCAAGTGCAGGAAGTTGCGCAGATCAGATTACACTGCAAGCAACGGTTTTTGAAATTCCAGTTGCAGACTTCACAACTGCAAATGTGTGCGTTGGACTTGCTGCCGATTTTTTAGACAACTCATCTGTTACAGGCTCTGCCATTACGCAATGGGCATGGGATTTTGATGGATTGGGAAATTCAGTTCAGCAATCGCCAAGCTA
>CALCGD010000185.1 GCA_937900875.1 uncultured Flavobacteriales bacterium | reverse complement strand
TTCTTCTCGCCCATCACAAACTCGTAAGTGTGCTTAGGATGAGAAGTTACCAGCTCTGGCTTTTTCCCGTTCAGTTCAATCTCGGTAACCTCCTGAATGTTGATGGCCGCCAAATCCTCCAGATTCATGTCTTCTGAGACAACCTTAACACCTCCTAATCCCAAGAAAGCACCTTCCTTATCAATAACATTTTTATCTCTCAACTCCTTGGTAGTACCTGCAACCCAATATCCAGTTTGAATAACATCTTCTTTTTCCTGTAGTTCTTGGTTTTTTTGTTGAATAACCTGAACTCTACGCTCATTTTCTAAAGCAAGACGGTCTACACTAGACATCAATTTGTCTATGTAGATGTTAGCTTCGACCAAACCTTCTTTGAGCATTGTAATTTCTTTGTCTTTCTCTAAAATGTCCTTTTTTAGTTTAGTCAAAAGCGCCTGTAGCTTATCTGACGCAATAGAACTCTGCGACAATTTTTTCTCTAAAGTTTCAATCTGACTACGAGTTTGTTTCATATTGTCGTAAATCAGAATCATATCTTCTACAATCGCATCTTCTACAGACCCACCAAGCTCCGGATTGGCAATCGCTCGTGCCGTAATTATTCCTTCCAAATCCTTAATGCTATCTAGGTTTGTTTGAATATTGGTAAACGAAGTGATAAAAGCATCAATGTCTTCGTCTTTTTGTGCGGCAGATTGCTCAAGCTCAAGTAATTTTTGTTCTAGTTCTTTCTCTCGTTGATTACAAGAAGTAAACAAAAGTGTTACGATGGTTATTAATGCAATTGCTCTCATGGTTGGTAGTTTTTCAGATGATGAAAGTATGACATTTACTTGTCGTGAATGATAATGAACGTAGCAAATCTGTCAAGATCAGTTCTCAATTTGAACATCTTTTGTTTCAGCCGCTATCAATTATGTTCCTTACTCTAAACGGGGTCGGGTTACTCAACATTGCGATCTAAGTCATTTGTCACATATTTTAACATTGTACCGAAAATCTAAATGCCAGTCATTCTACTTTAGCATGATAGTTGCTTACTTTCGCATTCAAACACAAAACAACTTTATCAGATATGAGTTTTCTTAAACAAATCTTAACCGTTTTTTCTATCGCTCTAGTTATGAGTTCTGCTTCTGCGCAGGTAATTGGAGGCATGAATTTTAAGCTTGAAAAGCTTTATATGGATGAGAAGTATGAAGATGTTGCTTACAAAGGCATATCGATGATTGAAAGCGATAAGTACAAGAAAGACCCTGAAGTCTATTTGTATATAGCCATGGCTTGGTATGAAATAAGCCAAATGAATGATGAGGAAATGAAGGAGGAATATCCTAAAGGTTTGCAGGATGCTTTTAAGTATGCTGCCAAATTTGTGAAGAAAGACCGTGATGGGGTATGGTTTACGGATAACGCAGATTTTTTTGAGGACCTAAAAAAAGCTGGTGTGGCTGATGCCAAAAGGTGGATTGGGGATCCTAAGAAAATGAGAAATGCCGTTTCTTCTTACAAGTACATGACTAAAGCAATGCCTGACGATTGGAACCTGCTTTTTTACAAAGGCGTTTTGGAATACATGAATAGAAATGTCGGTCAAGCAGAAAGGGATATTGCTCTTGCAATGACCAATTTGATCAAGCTTTATGAAGACCCAAAATATCGTCCAAGCAAGGCCTCAAAGCCGGTTTTAGAAGATGGAATGATAGAATGGAGCGATATTATGTTGGAGCAGAATTATGCTGATTCTGCCAAGAAAACGATTAATTGGGCAATCCAATTTTTTCCAGAAAGTGAGAAAGTAGCAGCTAAGGCTGCAACCCTCAAATAGGTCGTTGGTCGGCTTTTTGCGTAGTTAGTCTACAAGATATGCGTAGTTTTTAATGACAATGTGCTATATTAGTGGCTTGTCAAACAAACGCAAACTAGTAGGATGACAGCTCACGTTAACACACTTATCGAAACACGTTCGGCAGAAACAATATTCAAAGGTTCTGCTTTTGAATACAAGCGGATTTACCGCAATGGTGTTATCAATTTGAAAAATGTTGGGTTCGGTAATGCAGATGTGTTAGTACGCTGGAAAACATCTGACGGTGAGGAACCAAAGGAAAGTGAGTTCTCACTTTTATTAGCTACCAATTCTTCAATTGAATTCGAAGTCCCGTGTGGTTCGGACGCTTCACTGTTTCTTGATTTTATTGGAATTGAAGTCAAGTCGGGTGGACCAGTGGAAATATCCTGTTCAGGACCTGCGGAATACTTTAACTAATTTGGGTTTAAGGGTCCGTACTCTATTAGAGTAATGGTTTCGGGGCATATTTCAAACCGCATTCGTTCATGCTCTGATTCAAGTTGATACTCCTTGCACGGCTGATCTCGTACAATACTTTCATTAAACAAAACATCCGATTCCTTAATTCTCTTCATAAGAACAGAATCAGTAATAGGAAGATTCACAGTTTTGGATATGATTAGTGAGTCTACAGCAAGTTCTTCCAAAACCCGATCTTCTGGCAACCAAGCAGGAAATTCTCTATCTCGAATAAGCAGTGCGTATACCAGCATGGAGCCCAATCCAACTCCAAAAACGAAATAACTCAACCTGGTTAAAAAACTCATATATACCACTTTGCTTGAGGCGCAAAGGTAATTCCAGAATTAAACATAAACCACTTTTTCAGAATCGAGGTAAAGTAGTAATCCGTCTACTTTTTCATATCCTAATAATGCAACAGCCTTTTTGTATTCCGTAACCTGTGCTTCGTGTTCTTTCCGCACTTCACCTGTTTTGTAATCAATTACCCAAGCAGTGGTTCCCTGGGTTACTACACGATCAGGCCTGAGCCATTTTCCATTTTCAAGTTGAATATCTGCTTCGTTTCTAATACGTTTATCAGCACTAAACAGGTGCTTTAAATCACTTCTTGTTACTAAATTTTCAATGTGAGAAGTCAAGTCAGCCATCTCACTTTCGCTAATTAACCCTTCTTCTACCAGCGATTTAACCGCTTTGGCAACGTCAAGATTAGTTTTAATGTTAGCTAAAGCTTCGTGTACCGCAATTCCCCTAAGCCTAGGATTAGAAGTGTCGGCAGTTTTATCCATTACCACCTTAGGTTTAGCTATGCTAACCCGCTGCTGCCAAAACGGATTCCCAGTTTTTTTCAACTCAAGGTTTGTATGCTCCTTAATTTTAGATACTGTTTTAATTCTATTACCTGCGGTGTAATCCAAATCAGTCGAACCAACAAGGGATGCATCTAAAAGATACTTCCGAATATGTTGTATGGCGCTAGATGGGTTCTTGTCTTCCCCTTCCTTCCTTTTGAGTTTTCCAGCTACGTATAACCTATCTTCTGCTCGGGTGAGAGCAACGTATAATTGGTTGTACATGTCCATTTTTTCCAATGAACTTTCCAGTTCATGATCGGCTTCAAATGGCGTATTTATCAAGCTTGAAGTACTTGATAAACGAATACGATCTAAAGGTTTTAATTCGGGGTCATTCACATAAGCCCACAATGAGTTTTTTCCAGCTCTTGTTGGATAATCGGCATAAGGGTGCATAACAACTGGAAATTCCAGTCCCTTGCTTTTATGAATAGTGATAAGGTTGATCGCGTCTCCATTTTCTTCCAGGGCTATGGAAAGTTTGGATCGCTTTTCTATCCAGTGCTGAATAAAATCTGCAAGAGATTTTCGCTTAGACTGAGTGAATTCCAATACCTCATTCAAGAAAAAGCTAATGTGTGGTTCTGATGCGTCAGGAAATAATTCGAATGCAAGGATGGAAAACAGATTGTAGGGCGTTTCTTGAGATAGTTTCTTCCATTTTAATGATGGGTAACGAGAAGTCAACTGCGCCCAAATAAAGGCAGTATCGGTTCCTCCTTTCGAATTCATCCACATTTCCGATAGGTCATGGAACGTATCAGTGACTAACGCTAGATTTTCAAGTAATTCTGCTACGTTGGTGGTATTTGTAGGCTCGTTTAGAAACACAGATACGTTAACCATAAAACGAACTTTTACAGATCCATTGATGAGTAGCGATTCGTTCGAAACCACGTTGTACCCACTCTCAATAAGAAAAAGCGCAGTTTTAATAGCGTCTTTGTTTGTGCTAAAAATGAGTGCAATGTCTTTTTCCTTATAGCCGTCATCTTTGCATTCTTCAATCCAAAGTTTGAGCTGCTCTTGCACCAATTGGTCATATTCTGGCCACGAATATTCAGCGCCTTCCTGTCGCCACATTTTTATGCAAACCAAACCCTGCTCGGTGCTGTTCGATTGTTGGGCTCCACCGTCATACATTTCCCTAAACTGCTCGGGCATGTGCGGTTGCAACGCGGTAAAAACGTTGTTGTTAAACTCAATTACGGTTGATTTCGACCGGAAATTGCTGTCAAGATTTTGAATGTTCTTTGCTCGATCTAAGGCTAGTTCTCGATCATCAAATAATTTCTGGAGCCCCTCATTTTCAGCAATTCTTTCTTGAACATATTTGGGTTTATGAATTTTTGGCAGCTTAATAAACTGCTGAACATCGCCACCTCTCCATCGATAAATGCTTTGCTTGGCATCTCCAACCACTAAGCAAAGATTATCGCTAGCCAAGCTTTCATCAATAAGAGGCAAGAGGTTGAACCACTGCAAAATGCTTGTGTCCTGAAATTCATCTACCAAAAAGTGTTTGTATCGCGCGCCAATCCGTTCGTAAATGAACGGGGCAGACTCCTTCATCACCACATCGCTAATGAGATGATTGAATTCTCCAATATGCAGTACTTCATCTTCAGCTTGAATCTGAGTGAGAATGCGATTCATTTCATCGAGAAGCGCAACACCGTAAATGGCATTAAACACTACTTGATAATATTTCACCCTGGGGATTAATTCAAGAGCTCGGTGAAAGTGGTTATTTGCAATTGTTTTTATTGAATCTATAGCGGATTTTTGTTCATGGGTGGCTTTTCCTCCATACCATTTGTCATTTTCTACATTTTTTAAAATGGTATTGCTGGGTAAATCGTATGTGCCCCGCTGCAGTTTTGAAAAGAAATTGTAAATCCCACGATCACCGTAAGAGAAGTCTTTTGCAACGAGGTGGTTTGATTTACAATTTTTGATAAAGTCAGTACCAGTTTCTCTCAGCTCAGATTTAAAGGACTCTAATTTTTGACGAAGTTTTTGGCGAAGTTCACTGAATTCTTTAAGCTCAATTTTTTGCAAGTGTTCAAGATGAAATCGGCTTTCTTCAGAGAATAATACACCGATGAACGTTTTTATTTTTTCATCAACGTTCCAGCCTTTTTCGTCATCAATTGCAGACTCAATGAGGTCAGTAAGAGCATGGGTGAGAATTTGGTCAGAACCAACCTGATTCATCAATTCGTCCAGCACGGCTTGTTTAAGAATATCAGCGTCTAATTCTACTTCAAAATTGACAGATAATCCAAGATCTTGCGCAAAGGTTCGTATTAACTTGTGGCTAAACTTATCTATCGTACTTATGCCTACATCAGAATAATGATGAAGCATATGCTTGAGAACATTAGCGGATCTTGATTGTAATTCGCCTTCAGTTATTCCAATTTCGACCAACAATGTTTGAGCCATGGAAGTGTTTTCATCGGAACTCTGAGACATTGATTGAAGTGCGGACAAAACACGCAATTTCATCTCTTCTGCTGCCTTATTGGTGAAGGTTACTGCTAGAATACCTCTGTAAGAATCTGGCTTAGTAGAACCTAACGCAATCCGCAAATATTCCTTTACAAGTGTGTAGGTTTTTCCAGAACCTGCTGATGACCTATAGACTTTAAATGGCATGAATTGAAGGTATGAAAAACAGAACTTGAGGCGATTCTTTTCTCTTAATTCTTTGAACTAATTTGCAGCATGATTCGCATCTTCATTATTCTTTTCTTAGCGTTGGTTTCCTGCAAATCTGTAAATGTTTCTCGGGCTGATGGAGCCTCTAATAAACAAGAAGTCGCATCGGAAACCTATCCGATAATGGTGAAGTTTAAGGCGGAGGATTCTGTGAAACAAGTTATTTACAAGTTAGAACGATTGAAGCTTGAAGTGCTTGCCGAAGTTTCTGCTACTGACCACATTTACAACATGAAACTAAGCTGCAAACCGTACGAAATTGATGGTTTTGTTGAAAAAATCGGGAATGAGGATGGAGTAGATTGGGCGAAGCGCGTAGAGTAGAAGTTTACATTTTTAAGGTGAGCGCTACATCTGGGTAATCGGTGATAAGACCGTCAACGCCCAAGTTCAGTAATCTCTCCATGTCTTCTTCTTCGTTTACGGTCCACGGAATAATTTTTATACCGTTTTTCCGGCAAGATTGAACTAGGTTTTTATCCACCAATCGAAAATTTGGGCTGTATACATCTGGGGTGAATCCTAGTTTTTCTAAGTCCTTTTCAAAGCCATCTGTTTCTGCCACTAATAAGGCAACAGGTATGGTAGGGTCTAGTTGTTTCATTGCTTGCAATGCCCTCACATCAAAAGATTGAATAATGGTTCTGTCATGAATGTTCAAAGTGTTAACCTGGTCCAACACCAATCGGCAATATTCGCTTGGTGCAGGATGATAAATACCATCTCCTTCCTCTGTACTTTTAATCTCAATGTTGTATTTCAGCGGATTAATTTCCAATGCTGAAGCGTTGCTTTCAATCTCATTCACCGCTTCGGATAATAATGGCTTGAATGTGGCAATTTTAGCCTGTAGAGGGAAATCTGGATGAGGTTCGCTCCCGCAGTTGTAATTAGAGACCTCATCATAGGTCATCTTGAAAATGTTTAAACCCTTGCCAGGAGGAACAGGTTTGTCATTCAAACCCCAACAGATGGTGGAGCTAATCCAAGGCTCATGTGATATTACAACCTGATTATCCTTTGAAATAACCACGTCCAGTTCAACAGTGTTAACCATTAGGTCTACAGCAGCTATGAATCCAACCAAACTATTTTCTGGGAAAAGACCTCTTGCACCTCTGTGTCCTTGAAGATCGAAGTCTCGGTTAAAAGGAGTCTCCTCTTCTTCTTCTTCTTCAAATGAATTTTCGTTTTTTGGCGTTTCATTCCGCTCAGAATGTTGAGTACAGCCAATACAAACGACTAAAAAAATCAAAAGGAATAAATGAGTCTTCATCAGCCTTTTATTGTGGCAACCACCCAGCGCGTTTCAGGATGTCTACCTCCTTCAAGCATAGTTAAACGAGCTTCTTTCGGTAATGAATTGAACCAGTCATCGGTAATGAGGTCTAGTCCATCAGAGAGTGCCTGTTGGTCCACTCTTGTCACATTATGCGTTTTGCTCAATACGTCAATTACCTTTTGAGTGGCATTAGGCGCAAAGTTGTCATGCGTTTCAATAATCAAGTCACACTTTACGAACTTGGAAAGATTTGCATCTGTAAATATCTCTGCTTCAAAACCTTCGCAATCTGAAAGAATAAAACCACGCTTTTCAAGGTCAATTTTATTGAGGGTTGCAACACTGAACTCATCTAAGATTTTGACGTTAGTGGCATTATTATCTTCAATCCTCTTTCTCAATAATGCTCTAGTACAATAATCTTGTTCGAATGCATAAATTGAAGCTGGATGACCGCTAGCGTTAATCGCCCTGTCAAAGACCATTGCGTACAATCCTTCGGCAGCACCTATGTCAATAAAATAATCGTACTTATTGTTTGATAATAAATCGGAGAAATAAGGAGCTATTTCAAACTCATAAATGCCTAATACTTTCTGTGCTATACCTGCCTGTAAATCTTGGTAACTGGTAATCTTGGTGTCCTTAAAAATACCGTAAGGCACCGTTTTGGTAAATAATTTGGATGTGAAATCTTTTAGTACCGTATCAATATAATTCTGAACGAACTCTGCTCGTGCATTTTCCTTTTGCTGTTCAATGAAAAGCGGATTGTTGAGTGCGCTCCTTCTTATTAACGGAATTTTAGAAGTAAAAGACATCGTTTTAAGGCTGTTGGCCCTAGCTGCATCTGCCGATCTTAGTTTTTCTATTGCTTTATCGTTCATAATCTAATTACCTATTGTTCAAATCTCGATTACCTTATACTCTGAATTACAGTGGACGGAATTTGCGGCTTAAACACACCGTAAGTTTTTCCATACCATTCAATTC
The DNA here is from genome assembly GCA_937900875.1 of uncultured Flavobacteriales bacterium. Taxonomy (GTDB): domain Bacteria; phylum Bacteroidota; class Bacteroidia; order UBA10329; family UBA10329; genus UBA10329. The sequence goes on along the minus strand of CALCGD010000185.1, from coordinate 8,451 downwards.
CATCATCTTCAAAAACTTCGGTAATCCTAAATGTGAGAAAGTTGAAAATGGTTAAGAATGTAACCGACCGATCTCTAACAAAGCTGATGCAAACCCGGTAATCTCCTTCTTTTAGAAGGTTGCCAGGTATTTTAAATTCAACGTTGTAAGTACAGTTTTCATCTGCCTGAAACGCTTTGCAAGGAGCGGAAAACAGGTGTAAGTCTTCATTAGTTTTTATAACGATGTTGGCGTAAAAAACCTTGCTATGTTCAAATTCTATTTCACAATTAATAAGAATGTCATTGTTGGGTTTAATGATTTCAGGAGCAACAATTTTAGCCGATTTCAGTGTTACACCTTCAGCACTATTATTCTCTCCTCCGTTATAGGTTAGAATCTCCGTTTCTGTAGCGTCTAATCCTAAGTAATGACTTACCGAATCTTCGGTAGAACCAGCAAAATCTACCGTTCCGGATTTTAAAACTATTGCACGTGTGCATAATGAGTTGACCGCTTTCATATTATGGCTCACAAATAAAACGGTTCGCCCTTGACCGCTTGATACGTCTTCCATTTTACCGATAGCCTTCTTCTGAAATTCAGCATCGCCAACTGCCAATACTTCATCTACAATTAGTATTTCGGGTTCAAGATGAGCGGCAACTGCGAAGGCCAAGCGTACATACATTCCAGACGAATATCGTTTTACTGGTGTGCCTAGGTAGCGTTGAACTCCCGCGAACTCCACTATTTCGTCCATTTTTCGAGTAATCTCGGCTCTATTCATTCCCATGATAGCCCCATTGAGGTAAACGTTTTCTTTACCTGTAAGCTCAGGATGAAACCCAGTTCCAACTTCAAGAAGGCTAGCAATCCGTCCCTTGGCTTTTATCTCGCCAGTGGAGGGTGCGGTTACCCTTGAAAGCAATTTGAGCAGGGTACTTTTTCCTGCCCCATTTTTTCCAATAATTCCAAGAACCTCCCCTTTACTAACCTCAAAATTCACATCCTTAAGAGCCCAAACAAAGTCGCTGTTTGCAACAGAACTTTGGTCGTTAGTTTCAGCTATTAACTTGTAGGGATCCTCCTTCTGTCTTAGTTTATACCAAAGGCCCAAAAGATCTTCCCTCAGAGTGCCAGCCCCAACTAAACCAAGTCTATACTGTTTAGAAAGGTTTTCTGCTTTTATTACAACATTACTCATGCGCTATCTTACCTATAAGTGTATTCTAAGCTGCGTAAAATTAGGATTCTCTCGTAACCAAAGAACCATCTAGATTTAACCTAATCGCTAGGTTGATTTTAACCCGGTAAAAACTACTTTTTTAAGTTCAATTGTCCCCGTCAGGATTGAAGTTTCGCCTAGCTTTTGATTCCGATTTGACCTTCTTTTTCTTTAACCGTTTTCGATCAGATGATGCAGGGATGGAGGTTTGCTTTCTTGCCTTTTGCTTTTGTATAGAATTTAAAAGCAGCTTTATAAGCCGCTCTGTTGCTGTGTTTTTGTTTTGAAGTTGTGACTTTTTAGCTGCCGATGAAACAACTAGTTCCCCTTTAGAATTTATTCTTCTCCCCATTCGAATCCGGATAGTTTCTTTTTGTGCATCGGAAAAATGAATGCTTGCATCTAGGTTGAAGATAGCCTCTACACGCGTTTCAACCTTGTTCACGTGTTGACCACCTGCGCCAGAGCTACGGGAAGTTCGGTACTTGATTTCTTTCTGAAGAGCATCAGTATTCATAAGTACAATATAGTGAGGTGAGGTAAAACGAACGAAAACCAAAAGCAAGTATCTGATAAGCACACTCTTAGCCTACTTTTGGAATTAGCGATTACGAATCAAACTATTCATGATATCAGTCGAAGAAGCAAAAACTCTTCTAGGATCTTTTAATCCAGAGCACAAATATGTTAAGTCTGAACTTGCATGTTCTGAAGGGTTTGTGCTTTCCGACAATGTTTATTCCACTATTAATATGCCGCCATTTGCGCAAAGCGCAATGGATGGATATGCCCTTGGCAATGGTGATTTATCGCCCAAAACGAAGTATAAAGTTGTAGATGAAATAGCTGCGGGTACTAACATTAAGAAGGTCCTAAAACCAGGCGAATGCATGAGGATTTTTACGGGTGCACCTGTTCCAGAAAACTGTATTGCTGTAGTGCAGCAAGAGTGGATTGAAACGGAGAAGGGTAATGTAATTCTTAAGCGAGGCGTGGCTTTAGGAATGCACATTCGTTCTCCTGGAGAGCAAGTGAAAATGGAGGAACTTGCTGTAGAAAAAGGAACATTGATTACTCCAGCAACTATTGGGTTTCTTGCCATGCTTGGAGTTAGAACTGTGATGGTTTACAGTAAACCGAATGTTGAAATAATAGTTACTGGTAATGAACTAGCTGCGCCCGGTCAAAGTCTTAAATATGGCCAGATTTATGAAAGTAATTCTCAAATGTTGCGTACTGCTCTGGCTAAAGAAGGAATGGTAGGAAAGTCATCAGCAGTCAAGGATAACTTAAACGATACCAAAGAGAAAATTGAACATGCGTTGGAGTTTAATGACATTGTGGTGTTGACTGGTGGTATATCTGTAGGTGATCATGATTATGTGGGCACCGCCCTTAAACAACTAGGTGTTAAAGAAGTCTTCTATAAGGTGGCTCAAAAACCAGGTAAACCAATATTTTTTGGAACGCGAGGAAATAAAGCTGTGTTTGCGTTACCCGGAAATCCAGCAGCTAGTTTAACTTGTTTTTACGAGTACGTAATTCCTATTCTTAGAATGTCATACGGGCGAAAGGACCTCTTTTTAACTACTCTCAGATTACCATTAGCAATAGGTTATACCATTCGTTCGCTTCCGCGTGCACAGTTTCTAAAGGCACAGATTAATAACGGGAAAGTTAGAATTCTAGAGGGCCAGAGTTCGGCAATGCTAAATACGTTTGCATTATCAAACGCTCAAGTTTATGTTAGGGCTAATACTCCAATAGTTAAGGAATGTGAGTTGGTTGAAGTGCACCTATTACCTCAATAAGCTTACGCAATAATAGTCACACTTTAATTGCTGCAACATTCCTACTTTCGTTATATCTCGCAGGGAATAACGGTATGAATAATCTTACGATAGAAAATAAGCTTTGGCTTCAAAAAGATGGTCAATTCTATCTTGGGAAAGGTAGAGTAGAACTCCTTCAGGCCATTGTAGAACATGGTTCAATTAGCGCTGCTGCTCGTAGTATGCAAATGTCTTACAAGAAGGCTTGGACCGCTATTGATGAGATGAATTCAATATCGGATGAGCCACTTGTAGTGAGAAAAACCGGTGGAAGTGCTGGTGGCGGAACGTTTGTTACAGAAGCTGGCAAGAAAGCGATTTCTCTCTACGAAAGAATCAATATCCGATGTATTGCGTTTTTGGATGAAGAAATGAAATCGGCACAGTGATGAATCTATTTCAGATGGAAGGCATCGGAATATTTTTGGCCATTTTACCAATGGTCGCTTTCCTTTATGCTGCAGTTGGTCATGGTGGGGCCAGTGGCTACCTAGCTCTTATGGCGCTATGGTCATTTCCAGTTGACATGATGAAGCCAACCGCCCTCGTGCTCAATCTGTTCGTGGCCGCTATTTCGTTTATTGCTTTTGCAAGGAAAGGCCACTTTAACTGGAAACTGTTTTCTGTCTTCGCTCTCGCTTCCATTCCAATGGCATTTTTTGGTGGAATGATTGAAATAGACGCTTCCATTTATAAGAAAATATTGGCGATACTATTGATTCTTTCCGTTCTTAAAATGCTTGGTGTTTTTGGTAAAGAACCTAGTCAAATAAAGGAAGTTCCTTTGTGGCAAGGCCTCTTATTTGGAGCGGCAATTGGTTTCTTTTCTGGCCTGATAGGTATCGGAGGAGGCATTATTCTCAGCCCCATTATTCTAATTATGGGTTGGGGTAGGATGAAAGAAGCAGCCGCGGTTTCTGCTGCGTTTATTTGGGTCAATTCCGCATCTGGTTTGGCTGGGCACCTTAGCAGAGGAGTTTACATCGAACCCCAGGCATCTATACTTGTAGTATTGGCCCTGATTGGAGGGCTATTAGGTGGATATTTTGGTAGTGCTCGTTTCGATAATTTGTTGCTAAAACGAATGTTGGCAGTCGTATTAATCATTGCTTGTGCTAAACTGTTTTTTGCCTAATGGAACCTATTACAGGCATCATATTAGCAGGCGGTAAAAGTTCCAGAATGGGAACTGACAAAGGGCTAATTCAACTTGCGGGAAAGCCGATGATTCAGCACATAATCGAACCCCTAGCGACCATTTGTGATCGAATCTTGATTGTTTCTGGAAATTCTGAGTATGCAAAATTTGGGTTCGAATTGGTGCAAGATGAAGTCTCAGATTTCGGTCCTGTAGCTGGGATTCTGAGTGGTCTTCGAAAATCAAAAACGCAGAAAAACCTTGTTCTGAGTTGCGACTCTCCTTACATAACCACCGAACTTTTGTTGCAATTGGTGGCTGTTGCTACAACGGCAGATGTGGTTTTGGCTTGCACAGAAACGGAACAGCATCCGCTTATCGCTTTATACGATAGGAGTTGTTTGATTGGATTTGAAAAAGCAGTTATCCAATGTGATCACCGATTAACGGATGTTTTAGAACATTTTAATGTGGTTAAACTGTTGGTTAAGAAGCATGATTTGGTGCGGAATATAAATACTCCTCAAGATTTAACAGTATGAAATTGAAAGTGAAGTATTTCGGGTTGATAGCTGAGTTCGTTGGAGCTTCAGAACAATCCGTAATTGCTAAAGGTCTAAGCGTTCAAGACTTGCGACACCAGTTGGAAACTGAATATCCTAAATTGAAGACAATTACCTATCAAATTGCTGTTAATCAAAAGATTACATCCGATCAATATCTTTTTAATGACGGAGATGAACTAGCATTGTTACCACCATTTGCAGGAGGATGAGATATGATCGACATATCACAATTCCAGAGATTGGAATACAGGGCCAGCAGAAATTACTGGATGCAAGAATCTTAATGATTGGTGCAGGTGGGTTAGGTTGCGCTGCTTTGCAGTATTTGGCTGCGGCCGGAGTAGGAACGATTGGAATTATTGATGGAGACCTTATTGACGAAAGCAATTTACAGCGTCAGATTCTGTACGCAACGGACGACATTGGAAAGCAAAAAGTTGATGTGGCGAAGGAAAGACTGTGCGCTCTCAACCCTGATTTAACCGTTGATGTTTATGCAGAATATTTTACTGCCGAAAACGCACAATCCATTGTTACTCAATATGATATTGTGATAGATGGAACGGACAATTTTTCTACCCGTTATTTGGTCAATGATGTTTGCGTAAAATGCTACAAACCATTTATCTATGGTGCTGTTCATAAGTTTCAAGGTCAGGTTTCCGTGTTCAATTTTGAAAACGGTCCTACATATAGGTGTTTGTTTCCACAACCAGTACAGCAAGGTCAAATCCCAAACTGTACAGATTTAGGCGTTTTAGGTGTGCTTCCTGGAATTATTGGATCGTTTCAGGCAGCAGAAGCAATAAAACTAATTCTGCGTATTGGCCAGCCGCTTTCAGGTAAGCTGAAAGTATTAGATCTCCTAACGAACACAGAGCAGATTATCGAATTCACTCCAAACCAAGAAGAAGTGATGAAAGCCCGTGAAATGAGCTTAAGCAAATCTAACAGTGATGCAAATTGCAGTACGGTTAAAGGGGTCAATGCGAATGAAATGATGAGCTGGATTGAAAACAGAATTGAAATCAATTTTTTGGATGTTCGCGAACCTCATGAGACACCCAAATTACAGCACTCAAATGTAATTTGCATGCCTTTAGGCCAACTACCAAATCTTCATTCTCAGATTCCGTCAAATCGGTCGCTTGTCGTGGTGTGTCAGCATGGCATTCGAAGTCAGCAAGCAATAGAATTTCTCCTTACCCAAAAGTTCCCAAACAATTTAATCAATCTAGAAGGCGGAATGGCTGCTTTTTCAGCAATAGAATTTACAACATGAGTGAAAAGAAAATGAAGAACGTGTTTGTGCAAGGAGCAATTAGCCCTGAAAAAATTGCGAATTCAATTTCGCATCATCAAGTGAAAACCAATATAGGTGGTCATGACATTTTTCTAGGTCAGGTCCGAGCTGATGAAATTGACGGGAAAATTGTGAAGGCAATTGAATACACTGCCTATGAGGAAATGGCGAATCAAACGATCCACGAAATTCGCGAAGCTGCTTTCGAGAAATTTGATTTAACATGTATGCACATTTATCACAGCTTGGGGTCTGTGAATGTGGGTGAGATTTGCTTGTTTGTGTTCACGTCTTCGGCCCATAGAAAAGATTGTTTTGATGCTACTAGGTTCATAGTTGAAGAAATAAAGACCAAAGCTCCAATGTTCGGCAAAGAAGTATTTGAAGATGAAACCCATGTTTGGAAAGAAAATAAATGATTGATATAACCCATAAATCGAATACACTTCGTGTGGCAACTGCCCAGGCAATCGTTAAAGTGAGTAGACAAGAAACGATTGATGCAATAAGTAATAGGACCGTGCCCAAAGGCGATGTATTTGAAATGGCCAAAGCGGCAGGACTGCTAGGGGTTAAGAAAACACCAGATCTATTACCTGATTGTCACCCTATTCCAATTGAACAAGCTTCGATTGAATATAGTATTGACGGGCTTGAGATTACGATTTTAATGCATGTGAAAACCATTTACAAAACAGGTGTAGAAGTAGAGGCAATGCATGGGGCTTCTGTGGTTGCATTGACTTTGTATGATATGTTGAAGCCAATTGATAAGGGGGTTGAGATTCACCGAATCAAATTGTTGGAAAAGAAAGGAGGGAAATCTGACTTTAGAAATCGATATCGTGACAATCTGAAAGCCGTTGTGGTTGTCTGTTCGGACACAGTTTCTAGAGGAGAAAAGGAGGATAGGGCAGGAAAGGCAATTGTCGAGAAACTGAAAAACTGTGCGGTAGAAATTATGGATTATTTGGTGGTTGCTGATGAGAAAGATGGTATTCAAGCCATATTAAAAACGTCAATCAATCAAGGCGCTGACATTGTCATATTTACGGGTGGAACGGGATTGTCCAAACGAGACGTAACGCCCGAAGCAATAGTGCCAATGTTGGAGAGAGATATTCCTGGAATCGCAGAGGCGGTTCGGAAATATGGGCAGGAAAGAACGCCTTATTCAATGTTGTCGCGAACCGTTTCTGGTGTAATCGGAGAAACATTGGTGCTTGCTTTACCTGGTTCTACAAATGGCGCCAAAGAGAGCATGGACGCACTCTTTCCTCCATTATTGCACATTTTCGGTGTGCTCAAAGGTTCAAGACACGACTAGGTGAGCGATAACTCTAATATATTGACAGATCAGCATTCAAGAATGCATGATTACCTGAGAATTTCGTTAACCGAACGCTGTAACTTGAGATGCACTTACTGCATGCCAGCAAATGGGATTCCGCTTCGACCTCGTGATGAATTCATGCAAACAGACGAAGTAATTGCGATTGCAAAAATGTTTGTAGAATATGGTGTTCGAAAAATAAGACTTACGGGGGGCGAACCCTTTGTGAGGAAAGATGTTGGTGATGTAATAGACCGACTTTCTGAGCTTCCAGTTGAACTAGCCATTTCAACCAACGCGATATTAATCGACCAGCACATTGAAAGATTGCAAAAATGCGGGGTTAGTGCAATCAATGTCAGTTTGGACTCTCTGATTGCCGAAAGAATGAAAGCGATTACAAGACGCGATCATTTTGACCGTATTTATAGTAACATTCAGTTGTTATTAGCAAAAGATTTTAACGTCAAAATTAACTGTGTCGTAACTAAGGGCATTAACGATGATGAGGTCGTGGACTTTATTAATTGGACGCGGAATACACCAATTCATGTACGTTTCATTGAATTTATGCCATTTGACGGTAATAATTGGGACTGGAGCATGGGAGTTTCGCAAGACGAGATTCTTCAAAACACTGTAAAGCACTTTGGCCCTTTTGGGTTCGAGCGCATATCAGATAGGCCAAATGATACGTCTAGAAACTTTCGTCTCAAAGATGGCAAGGGCACCTTTGCAATCATAAGCACTGTAACTAACCCGTTTTGTGATACATGCAACCGAATTCGATTGACTGCCGATGGCAAATTGAAGAACTGTTTATTCTCAAGTTCAGAAACGGATTTACTTACCCCATTGCGTAACGGAGAAGAAATTCTCCCTCTGATTAAGGCTTCGATTTACGGAAAAAAAGCTGTCCGCGCAGGCATGGAAACGCACGAGCAATTCGCCTCAAAGGATGAACATTCTGCGAATAGAAAAATGGTGGCTATTGGCGGCTGATTGAATAACTATGTAACACAAAAAGCCTTCCATTTCTGAAAGGCTTTTAGCGGTCCGGACGGGACTCGAA
>CALCGD010000184.1 GCA_937900875.1 uncultured Flavobacteriales bacterium | reverse complement strand
ACAGGAGTAAACTTCTCATGGAAGCCGTTGCAGACAGACCGGGGCGACAAGCTTCGCTTGCCCCGGCTGCTGAACGGCAAACCCGTTGGGCGGATAGGCTTGAAGGATGGAGTGTGAGGTGAAGGATGGCAGTATAAAAATGAACCCTGCTACCGAGAATCGTCGGTGGCAGGGTTGTTTGACATTCGTGCTGAATCAGGATTGTTTCATAATTCAGCGGTCTAACTGAAGATGTTTACTGACACGCACATTGCCAGACATAGCCCACAGGTGGGTCTACTGGCCAGTGACCGCCTTCAGCATCGGGGTCACATACTTCATTTTCACCGCAGTTCCAGTCTCCAAGGCACATGGGGCCAACTAACCCGAGATTAATTGAGATACCCACTCCACAGGGGGCAACGCTTGGCAGGGGTTGAAGGGGGTATGCAATCCCAGGGCAGACACACCAAGCATAACCCGAGACCTCTGCATCCCCAAATAGGAGTCCCTTGCAGTTGTTCACGCAAAGGACAACATTGCCGCAATGCAGTTTCCATTTTCCTGTTTCAGAGTTGTAGGTGACTTCTCCAGCAACTGGGCAAGGATCTAGGACTGGTGGGGCAGACCATGGGAAAAAGGAGGGAACGGCATCTGCTACACCGATAAACCCACCAAGTATTAGGGCAAAAGAAAGGATGGTTGATTTCATTGAGTTTCTCCTCGGAAACATTTGTCAGGTAGTTCAATGGCCCACTTCAAGCCTGAAGCCGGTGGCACCAAGTCCCGGGCAATAGGAACAAGATTTTTCTTCCCAGGGTCGAACCAATATACCGCATAACGAGAGTCGGCGTCAATGAAACGAAATATTTCCTTCTCCCATCCCTTGGGGCTTACTATTCGGTTGGGAAGCTTAACAAAAGAAACCTTCGCTGAGCGCTCACGCCCCGTTGAATCTGCGAAAGAGATTCGCATTCTTTTACACCCGGATTTGAGGGATAGATAAACAGGGTCGGCTACAGGGGGACCGTTCGGGACATGAAATTCAACAGGTTCAAGTAAGGAGGGAACTAGGCCCAGGCCAACAGCTGCCTCGAGCCCAAATGCCTCCATATCAACAATGTAATCCCCAGGGGTCAGAAAGGCCCTGTAATGCCCTTGGTCTATCCCAGGAAGGAGCTGGGTAGGGACTTGGGCTCCAGCCCCATCGATTTCTCTAATCCCAGCCAAAATATCGCCACCTTTGACAAAATCATGTTGGGGCATGAAGATAATCGGAACTTCAACGGTTCCCGGGAACAGCCCAGGGTCTGGTTCGAAAATGTCAATGTTTCCGTCCCGAACCGGAGAAATTTTCAGGTCTGCACGACTAATCTCTTTGTCCCTCCAAAAGAGCAGGAGCTCTAACTCGATTGCCGCCTCTGGAAGAAATTCTAATTCCTCAAAAGAAAAAATGACTCGCCTTTTCCCTTCGGAAAGTTCCTCGATTAGTCCTTTATTTACGAGAATCCCTTCAAGCTGGGGGTCAAAATGTTGACTCATGTGTTGAGGGCGGTAGAAAGAATGTAAGACCCTCGGAGCATTCTTTGGAACGATGTAGCCAAAGGAAAAAATTCTAGGAAGCCTGACCTCAAGTTTGCCTTCTCCAGTTTGCGGTACGATTGTTTCGCGTTCAACATAGCCAAGCGCGGTAATAGTTAACCTTTTGCCAACTGGTAGTTCAAGGTTGAAGACACCGTGAGAGCCTTCCTCAAGCTGAACTTTTAGGTCATCAAGATTCCAGAGTTCTCGACCATGCACCACAAAATGGGGGCTGGAAATTGGGTTTCCCGCTAAATCAAGCACTGTTAACTGTACTTGAGTAGGTTTGGGTACAGAAAGATATATTGTATTGTCAGCCCAACTGGTGAGTTCTGTCTTCGTTTCCACTCCATTTACATCCAAAAAGAAGATCTCCCGAATTCCATCTTCAAGGGCGAGGGCTGGGATTTGGAAGTTGCCATCTGCGACTTGAAAGTCTTGAGAGGCTTGTTGCCCCACCGTAAAAAAGGCTACGGTCCCTTTGGAGATGAGGCTTTTATCATGGTAGGAGATTAAGCCTTCAATCGGTGCAGGGTTCGCCCCCGAAGGCGTTTGAAAAGGCCGTCTTTCAATAGAGCCTGTCTCTTGAACAGAAGAGGCAGAGTTTGACTGGATTGAGTAAAGTGACGTGTGAAGGTTTTCAGCCTCATTCTTAACCTGCCCTGATTGGGTATTTAAATAACCAAGGATAACGAGGGTTGCAAAAAGCCCACCAAACAAGTGGCCGAAGCCCAAGGCGCTATGCCGCAGCCCTTTTGCGTCGAGAACGAAGTGCTGGAGAATTAAGGAAAGCAATGAACCAGCGAACAAGTAAACTGCAATGCTCATCCGAACAGGAACGGTGGCTTCAAAGGCGCCGAGGCAACCACAATCCTCAGAATTCCAAAAAGAAGTTGCAACAATAAACCCAAGGGAGAGTACAAGGGGCAGCAACCAGGATGATTTGGTGTCTCGCTTATAAAGGAGCCAAAGTCCAATGCCAATTTCAAAAATACCTACGCCTATTCCAGTCGTTAAACTTTCGCTTTGTCCCGAATAGATTGCGTGAAATTTCAACGCACCAAGTAAAAGTAGGAGTCCTGCGATTGTCCCAGTTAAAAAACTGATGAATACCTTGATTGTACGTGGGGATTGCTTCATTTGGTACCTCTCCGATCCTTGGTTGTCGACAATAGTGGGAATGAAAAAAACGCATTAGAGAATATTATCAGGCGCCATCTGGGAGTCAATGCCTATGTCGGAATTTCAGGAAGGGTGAGAGATGGCAAGTCGGGCTTGGCCTTTTCGCTAGGGCGGAGTATTGTAAATGTTACCGCCCAACCAGCCGTTGCACGCAGACCACGCTTCGCGTGGCTGGTGAACGGCAACCCGTTAGACTTGCCTTCGATAAGCGGTATCAGGTTACAAGTGATGATGGTAAATGAAGGTTCTATAGCCACTCTAAAGACGAAAAAGTGGCGTGTTGTAGCAATGCAAGCTGAGCATTTCCCCCTGGAGTGCGCAATAAAACGGCGTCCTTCAAACGCGCGTTCTCAAGGCTTAATTGGAGCGACAGGAAAGTAATGCAAATCACGATTAACTCTCTCAGAAATTTTACCTTGCAGCGGCATACGACAGAGCTAGAATGCGATTGTGAAAAACATAGTATCTATATTTTCGGCTCTTCAGAAGAATCTGTGGGTCCCCCTTGGCTCCGGCAAGTCTCCCATCGCA
>CALCGD010000183.1 GCA_937900875.1 uncultured Flavobacteriales bacterium | reverse complement strand
TTTAAGCATGGAGTTGAAATTGTGAGTCGAATTTACGCAAACAAAAAAGCCCCAACCGCTTAAGCGATTGGGGCTTCCAATATCAATTAGAGAATTGTTTATTCAGTCACCGCTTCGGTAACAGTTTCAACCACTTCTTCTACACTTTCAGTCACGTCTACCTTACGGGCTAATATTTCCACAGTGTCGGTGGTCAATTCTCCTTTGGAATCGGTGCTAGTTACGACAGTAAAAGTGAGTTCTTCAACCGTTCCATCCTCAGCAGTCTCAACCGCAGTAGCATAAGTTACAATAGGCTTAACCGATAAATCTGCACTATCAGCAGAAGCATCAAGATCCAATGCAATAGATGGAGCAATTACCAAAGCAACTACAGACATCAACTTAAGAAGGATGTTCAAAGATGGGCCAGAAGTATCCTTGAAAGGATCACCAACAGTATCGCCAACAACAGCAGCTTTGTGTGGCTCAGAACCTTTACCATACTTAACTCCGTTAATCTCAACACCTTCCTCAATCATTTTCTTAGCGTTATCCCATGCACCACCAGCATTAGACTGGAAGATTGCCATAAGAACACCTGCAGAAGTAACACCTGCAAGAAGACCACCAAGCATTTCAGGTCCGCCAATAAATCCAACCAGTACAGGAACAACGATAGCCATAACTCCTGGCAATACCATTTCCTTGATAGATGCCTTGGTAGAAATGTCCACACATTTATCGTACTCAGGTGTGCCATCAGCAGCATCAAAAATTGCTTGATCTTCAGTACTCCAATCTTTCTGATCTACTCCGTCATTCTTCTTCATCACTTCAAGAGCTGCTTTAAGAGCAGGAATCTCTTTAAACTGACGTCTTACTTCCTCAATCATTGCCATTGCAGCTTTACCTACTGCATTCATGCTCAAGGCAGAGAATACAAATGGAAGCATTGCTCCAACAAATAGACCAGCCATTACAAATGGGTCAGCCACGTTAATCATCTTAACATTTGCTTGTTGCATGAAAGCGGCAAACAATGCAAGTGCAGTAAGTGCAGCAGAACCAATTGCAAATCCTTTACCAATAGCAGCAGTTGTGTTACCAACAGCATCAAGCTTATCAGTTCTTTCACGTACTTCTGGTGGAAGGTCAGCCATTTCAGCAATACCACCCGCGTTGTCAGAAATAGGTCCGTAAGCATCAACAGCTAATTGGATTCCTGTGTTTGCAAGCATACCTACCGCAGCAATTGCAATACCGTACAATCCAGCAAAGTGAAAAGCAACGATGATTGCAGCAGCAATAAGAAGAACAGGAATAGCTGTACTCATCATACCAACTCCTAAACCAGCAATAATGTTGGTTGCAGAACCAGTCAATGACTGACGTACAATAGAAGTTACTGGGCCAGTACCGGTTCCAGTATAATACTCAGTGATTTTACCAATTCCCAATCCTGCAAATAAACCTGCAAGTGTTGCGAAAAACACACCAAGCGAGCTATAAGGAATAATCTCGCCTGTTTCTTCAACTACGCGCAATACTCCCCAAGATTCTGGAAGGAAAAACTTGATAATGAAGAAAGATGCAACAACCATTACAGCAGCAGAACCAAACTCACCAATGTTCAATGCTGTGTGAGGGCTACCACCATCTTTCACCTTCACAAAGAAAGTTCCGAGGATAGAAACAATAATTCCTACAGCAGCCAATGCCATAGGAAGTAAGACTGCTCCGAGGCCGTTCCACATTCCACCCAATTCAGCAAAACCCGGAACGAATACGGCTCCCAAAACCATTGTACCAATAATAGAACCTACATAAGACTCAAAAAGGTCAGCTCCCATTCCAGCAACATCACCAACGTTGTCACCAACGTTATCAGCAATTGTAGCAGGGTTCAAAGGATGATCTTCTGGAATACCAGCTTCAACTTTACCTACGAGGTCAGCACCAACATCGGCAGCTTTCGTGTAAATACCTCCACCAACACGGGCGAACAATGCGATAGAAGATGCTCCCAAAGAGAATCCAGCTAGCACGTTCAGTACTAAAGAAACAGCATCATTTTTGTCTTTTAAGGAGACGCTTCCGTCAGATAAAACTGCATCAAGACCCCACATTTGAGAGTAAACAAGGAAAAGTCCGCTAAGTCCAAGAACACCCAGACCAACAACACCCATTCCCATTACAGAACCACCACCAAAAGCAACCTCAAGGGCTTTTCCAAGTGAAGTTCTCGCAGCGTTAGTTGTTCTAACGTTTGCTTTCGTAGCTACCACCATTCCAAGGTATCCTGCCAATCCAGAACATACAGCGCCAACTACAAAAGACAGCGCCACAAGAGGACTAGAGTTTGCCTCGTAATTTCCTTTAAAAGCTAATAGAACAGCAACTGCCACAACAAAAATGGCAAGTACTTTATACTCAGCACTCAAGAATGCCATTGCACCTTTCTGAATGTGACCAGCAATTTTGGCCATCTTTTCAGTACCTACTTCTTGCTTGCTAACCCAAGCGCTTTTCCATGCTACATAAAGGAGAGAAACTACTCCGAACAATGGAAGGATGTAAATGATGTTTTCCATACTACGTTAAATTGGTTGTTTTTTTACCTCGTTTTTGAAGCGCGCAAAGGTATCACATTCATTATTTAATGCAAACAGTAAAATTTTAAGAAAAATCGAGCGAAACTTACTTGACGTAAAGCACGCTTTTAACTGCTGCAACAGTATCTGCCACGTTCGGCAACCACTCTTCTACAAAAGCAGGAGCATAAGCCAGCGGAGTATCCTTACATGTAATACGTTTTACGGGCGCATCCATAAAATCGAATGCATCTTTTTGAACTGCGTAAGTAATCTCCGAAGAAATGGAGGCCAAAGGCCAAGCTTCTTCCACAATTACCAAACGATTGGTCTTTTTAACCGATTCAATAATGCACGGATAGTCAATTGGACGAACAGTTCTAAGATCGATAACCTCAGCTTCAATGCCATCTTTTGCTAATAGTTCGGCTGCTTCCAACGCCACCTTCATAATCTTCCCAAAAGAAACGATGGTCACATCCTTTCCTTTTCGCACAACGTTTGCTTTGCCAATCGGAATCAAATATTCCCCTTCAGGAATCATTCCTTTATCGCCATACATCTGCTCACTTTCCATAAAAATGACTGGATCATTATCTCGAATAGCTGATTTCAGTAATCCTTTTGCATCTGCGGGATTTGATGGCACGACCACTTTCAATCCAGGACAGTTGGCATACCAGCTTTCAAAGGCTTGAGAGTGCTGCGCGCCTAATTGACCAGCAGAACCGGTTGCCCCACGGAAAACCATTGGAGCTCCAAATTGCCCAGCAGACATATGTAGCATTTTAGCCGCTGAGTTGATTACTTGATCTATTGCAACTAAAGAGAAATTGA
>CALCGD010000182.1 GCA_937900875.1 uncultured Flavobacteriales bacterium | reverse complement strand
TCATCGCTCGCTTGAATGATATGGGGGATGCGCCTATTGAAGAAACAGTTGTTGATGAAACAGTTGTTGAAGAAACAGTTGTTGAAGAAACAGAAGATGATAGCTGGGACGATGAAAAAGACTGGGACAATGAAGTCTCAGTAGTTCACGTTGCAAAACAAAAGCCAGTTCTAGATGATGCTACAAAGGCAGCACTCGCCCTACGTGCGGAGCAAAAGAAGGCAACACCTTCCTTCCGCCGTACTGAGTGGTTCCGATACAAGCGTCTTGCACGCTCAGGTTGGAGAGCTCCTCACGGAATGGACAACAAACAACGTAAGAACCTAAAGTACCGTTCTTCATTGGTTAGAGTAGGTCACGGAAAAGTTTCTGCTGCTCATGGATTACATCCATCTGGATTTAGAGAAGTAATGGTTCAAAACTCTGGAGATTTGGAAGAAATTGATCCTGAGACAGAAGCAGCACGAGTTGGTGGTACTGTCGGTAGAAGAAAGTGCGGATATATCTACAGCCGTGCTGATGAATTAGGTATCCGTGTTCTTAACAGAAGGAGGGATGTTTAATGCAAATTACTAATCAAAAGCGTTTAGCTGCAAGGATTCTAAAATGTGGTGTTCACCGTGTTTGGATTAATCCTTCATATCTTGATCAGATTGCAAATTCCGTTCAAGCAGATGACATCCGTGAATTCATTGAAGAAGGTTGGATCAAGGCCAAGCCAATCAAGGGAACATCTCGTGTTCGTGCTCGCCTACGTCTTGCTCAAAAGCGTAAGGGTCGCCGTAAGGGACATGGTACTCGTGCAGGTACTGCTAACGCTCGTAACCCAAGAAAGAACCGTTGGATGAGAACAATTCGCTCTCAACGCCGTGTTCTCAAGGCTTTCCGTGCTGATGGAACTATCGAACCTTCTCAATACCGCCGTTATTATCTAAAGGCAAAAGGTGGTTCATACCGTTCTATTGCTCACATGCGCTCACAGATGTCTGTTGAGGGTGTAACTTTCACTGGAGGTGAACAATAATGCGAAAAAATAGACAACGCTCAGTATTAAGACGACGCAGAGCTGGATTGACAGATTACCGTCGCCGTTTGAAGTTACTTCGTGGCAATAAACCCCGCGCAGTAGTTCGCGTCTCGAACACTCGAACAACTTGCCAATTGGTTTCTTGGGCAAAGGAAGGGGATTTTGTTGCAGTTACTGTTACCGGCTCTGATTTGCTAAAGAAATACGGATGGCCTGAGGGTTTCTCTCAAAAATCTGTTTCCGCTTCATATCTAGTTGGCTTTGCAATGGGCAAGGCGGCACTAGCATCTGGTGCGACAGAAGCAGTTCTGGACATCGGTCTTGCTGCAAGCACTCCTGGAGGACGCGTTTTCTCTGCCCTAAAGGGTATGGTCGATGCAGGATTAGATATTCCTCATGGTGAGAATGTATTACCGGATGAAGGTAGGCTAGCAGGTGCTCACATCAGTGATGCAATTGCAGCTGCAGTAGAATCAACAAAGAATGCAATAGAGGAGGCTTACTGATATGACTGAAGAAGAAGTAAAACCAATGGCGCCAGGTTTAATCCAGGCTCATGCCCCTGAAGTAAAGGAAGATTCATCAGACCGACGCCGTAAAAGAAAGCAGAACGATCCAATCGCAAATTTGCGTAAGTGGGAACCACGTACTCGTCTTGGCCAAAAGGTCATGGCTGGTGAAATCATCACCTTTGAACAAGCTTTGAATTCAGGATTCCCTATCAGGGAAGTTGAAATCGTTGATGCACTAATTCCAAATCTTGAGGATGAAGTAATTCAGGTTAATATGATTCAAAGAATGACTGACAGTGGACGACGTGTCCGATTCAATGTAATGGCTTGCGTAGGCAACCGTGATGGATATGTTGGTCTTGGAATGGCAAAGGCAAAGGATGTTGGACAAGCGATTGAAAAGGCAATTGTCGCAGCAAAGTTGAATGTTATCTCAGTACAACGTGGAAATGGTTCTTGGGAGTCTTCTATGGGCCCTGGAACATCTATTCCGTTCAAGATTAAGGGACGCTCAGCATCTACTCGTGTAACTCTAATGCCTGCACCATCTGGTAAGGGATTAGTTATTGGAGAAACTGGAAAGCGTGTGCTTGAACTTGGAGGAATTACGGACGTACTTTCAAGAACAAAGGGACAAACTCGTACCACAATCAACTATGCCGCAGCAACATTTAATGCGCTGAAAAATCTTAACACAACCCGTGTTTCGAACGAACAAACAGAACGTCTGTTTATTCACAAAGGGAGGATGATTGAATGAGTTTTATCGTAGTACGTGCAAGAAGTAATGTAAATGTTGAGCGATCTATTCGCGAGACTATGAGCCATCTAAACCTAACTAAGGTTAATCACGCAATCATTATTCCAAATAATGAGCAATACCGTGGTATGTTACAGAAGGCTAAGGATTACATCACTTGGGGAGAAGCAACAGAGGAACTTGTTGAGAAAATGCTTTCTGAGCGTGGCCGCATGGTCGGTGACAAGCCATTGACAGATGCAATCGTTGCTGAACATACAGATTTCAAGAATATCAAGGCTTTTGCTAAGGCAATTTGCGCTGACAAAGCGACAGTAAAGGCTGTCCCTGACTTGAAGCGTGTGTTCAGATTACATCCACCAGTTGGAGCAAAAGGATGGGGCGGAATAAAGCGCACATTCGTTGTTGGCGGTGGTCTCGGCCCTCGCGGCGATAAAATTACAGCTCTTGTAGAGCGTATGATTTGAGGTGATTTTGAATGGGAACTAAAGCAAATAAGCATCGTGGACGAAACCGTTACCACGGTCGTGGAAAGAAAGCAGGTCGTGGAGCAGGAAAGCGTGGTGGACGTGGTAATGCGGGTATGAATAAGCACCGTGTTATGTACCGTAACAAGTACATGCCAAATCACTGGGGAATGCACGGTTTCAACCGTCACCCAACACTTAGAAATTTCAGTATTACTGTAAATGTAAGTCAACTTGAAGAATTAGCAAATGGTGCAGATACATTGAATCTGACAGAAATGGACATCGACAAAGTTCTTGGAAGTGGGAGAATGCAGGTTGCATTGAAGATTATCGTTGCTGAAGCAAGTGCAAAGGCAATCGAGAAGATTGAGGCTGCTGGTGGCTCTCTAGAAATGGAAGCCGGCGGAGAAGAATGAACTTATCCAACCTTTTGAACCTCAATACTCATAAATGAAAATAATATCCAACAATAAGAGGCGATTTCATGAAACACAAATCAATACCATGGGCAATCGGATTAACAGGTGCATTGTATTATGCACTGATGATCTATTGGCAATCAGATGCTCTATCCGCAGAAAGCGGTCCAGCATTTGATGCAGCGGTTGTTGGTTTGGTGTTTTCTGCGATTTATCTTGCGTATTGTATCTTCTGTTTCCGAACAGATGTTCCAAGTAATTTGAAAGAGAAGTTTATCGGCCGTTATGGTAAATTGATGGGATGGTTAGCATTTGTTGGATTCGCAGTTTACTATGTCCGTCCTGCAGCATGGGGCGGATATGATGAAGCGGTAGGTTTCTTCCTTGTAGGGGTAATTCTCCTTGGATTCGGAGCCTCTGCTATCCTTACTTGTTTCATGTGGAGTGGCGATGAAAGTAGCCGTTTGTACGCTCTGCGAAGATTCGTAGATGTTTACCCAACTATTACCAAGCCTGATAGACACGTTAGATTTAATGAAAAAATGTGGACAACGACTTTCGTTTTGATTATATATTTCGCAATGACCAATGTAATGCTATTCGGTTTATCTGGTCAAGCACTTGACTTGTTCAGTGGTTTCCGTTCCATTATGGCTGGAGCTTCTGGTACCATTATGCACTTAGGTATTGGTCCGATTGTTACTGGTTCCATTATTATGCAATTATTCGCTGGTGCTAAAATCATTCGCTTAGATTTACAAGATTCAGATGATAAGGCACTTTACCAAGGTGTTCAAAAACTACTTGTTTTGATAATGATTCCAATCGAAGCGATTCCACAGACCTACGGATTCTTAGATCCTAGTGAGTGGCTAATAGATGCATACGGAATGGGTTGGGCTAACTTCGTAATCGTCGCTCAACTATTCGCTGGTTCATACCTGGTATTCCTTCTTGACGAACTTGTCAGCAAGTGGGGCATCGGCTCTGGTATCTCCTTATTCATCGCTGCAGGTGTTGCTCAGTCAACATTCGTTGGAACACTCTCTCCTCTTCCTGCAAATGCAGGACAGGCATACAGCCTAGTTAATCCCCCATCGGGAACACTGCCGATGATATTCTACATGTTTAGGGAGGCGACGGCAGGCCAAATGATTAGCGAGAATGGGTTTGAAACCATTTTGCTAACCCACGTTAACCCGCTGGCTGCGCTATTCTCTACCATCGTTGTATTCTTTGTGGTTGCATTTGCAGAATCAAGTAAATTGGAACTTCCTTTGACCCATGGTAAAGTTCGCGGTCACAGAGGTAAATATCCGATTCGTTTGGTCTATGCGAGTAACATTCCGGTCATTTTAATGGCTGCTTTATTAGCAAACGTCAACATGTTTACACTATTGTTCTGGAGCCATCCTACGCTCTCACAGACACCAATATTGGGTCGGGAGGGTATCGCTTCCATGTCGAAATATATTGGTACTTATGAACAAGGTCAAACGACGGCCTCAGGTGGATTTGCCTGGTATGCGAGTATGGTAAATGGTGTTCAGGATTGGTTCATGCCGCTGCTCAATCAAACGGGTGATCAATTTGGCCATTCACTAACCCAAATGATGATTCACGTCGTATTCTATGTAGCCTTAATGACCGCAGGTTCGATGGTCTTCGCTAAGTTCTGGATAGATACTACGAATATGGGTACGAAGGACGTTGCAAAACAAATTGAACGTACTGGAATGCAAATTCCAGGTTTCCGTAAGAATCCAAAGATTTTGGAAAAGATCCTAGAGAATTATATTCCTCCAGTAACTTACTTCTCTGGTGCTTTCGTAGGTCTATTGGCTGCTGGTGCCGACTTATTGGGTACTGTAGGAAATGCTAGTGGTACAGGTCTATTGCTTGCTGTAGGTATTATTTTGCGAACATATGAGCAGATTCAAAAAGAACAGGCGATGGAGATGCATCCAATGATCCGTCAGTTCTTCGGTGCTGATTGAATAACCAATTAATATTAATAAATCGGTTATTCATTCGCACAGTGCAAGTTTGCCATTGATTATTATGAGCACTAAGTGCGGATTGATTAACCAATTCATATTGATGCAACGGTTAATCAAGCCGCAAGAGTGCGAACCCATTAGAATTTGTTTGGAACACTCGAAGCTGATTGATTAACCAAATCATAATGCTAAAGCGGTTAATCATTCGCACAGTGCAAGTTTGCC
>CALCGD010000181.1 GCA_937900875.1 uncultured Flavobacteriales bacterium | reverse complement strand
ATAGTGGCTTTTATAACGATGGTTCTTATCACTTCAATTGGGTGTCTTTCAAATTTATCAATTATCCATAGATTCTCATTTGGAGCCGACTACGATAATTTTAGAACGCTTGGAGTTCTTTGTATTCTAAGATATGAACACCAAACAGGTTTTCCTTTGCCAGTTTATGCATGCACCGTGCCACAGTTTCACCTTGAATCCCACGATACTTACTTGTAGCCCCAATTAACAAAGGATTAAATACTGACATCGCAGCTTTCGCTACTAACTCACCAAACCTAAATTGTTTCCTGTCGCCTAAGAGCATTGACGGACGAAGAATGACGAGGGATTCAAACCCAACTTCTTTTAAATCTTCTTCTGTTTGCCCCTTTACTTTCAGGTAATAATTGGATGAACTAGCATCTGCCCCAACTGAAGAAACAAGCACAAACTTTTTTGCGCCTGCAAACTTTACCTTCTGTGCAAATTCCAACACCAGGTCATGATCCACATGATAAAATGCGTCTTTTGAGCCAGCCGCGGCCATTGTGGTTCCTAATGCGCAAAACGCTACATCAATCTCGTAGAGTGCTTGGTCGGAAAATGCACCAATCTTTACCTCGAACTTTTCAGCGAGTTCAATTTTTTTTCTAGCCAAAACTATCACGTTCTCGTAAGAATCGTCCTTTTCTATAAATGAAATAAGATGTGTTCCGATGAATCCGGTGCCTCCGGCAATAGCTGCTTTCATGCAGCAAAGGAAACTAGTTTTTTATTAGCTGATGAACCGACCTGCTAGATTCGCTCAGAATCTCAAAAAGATATAATCCTGGGATTAACGATTCAGTTGAAATTATTTGGGCATGAGATTGAAATGCACCGTTAAGAACGGTTCTTCCCAAACCATCAATAATTTGGAAAGAATCTCCTTCTTTCCAGTCTCCCCAAATATTTAGCTCGTTTTGAAACGGGTTAGGATAGATCGTAATACTCTCAGCAACTTCATCCTCAATACTATTTATCAGGCTCAGGTTGCACGTGTTAAAATCGTAAGCAACATGATTTTCATCGCTACAAGTAAAAACAGCATTTACCGATTCATCCACAATAAAATCACCTCCACCGATGTCATTCAGCGGGCTCAACTCTCGTCTCATTGCTCCTTCCGTAAGTTGGAAATACATTGGAGAAGACTGATTATTGTTGTGTTGTAATAAATGAGCATGACCTAACTCGTGCAACAGTGAGGTAACTAAATCAAATCTATTGTTCATCGGCTGAGATTCGGAAACCCACCAATCAATATCTGAATTAAGCAGGATGTCCACTTCCACCATGTTCCATTGTAAACCATTAACCGAACCGCAGCTAGATAAGGTAGTAACCGTTCTACCAAGCAAATAAGATGGTAGCTGATTTGGCGCAGATAAACCAAGCACATTAATTTGGTCGTGTGCAGCAACTGTGATTGGGGTAAAACTTGATCCAACTTTGAAATTAATGCCTGTGTTACATGCCCATTTTTCAACCGATCTTTCTGCTAATTGTGGTCCTCCAAGCAGACTTATCAAATTCTGATTTATACTGAATTCGTAACCTCCGTTTTGTGAACCAATTAGCATAGTTTGATTTAACATTTCAGAATAGATTACCTCACTTTTGGCATATCTTACTGTTAGCTGCTGAGGGCATTCCACTTGCGCCCCTGAATTAGATTCAACCTTAATATGCCCCGTGCCTGCAACAGTAGAATTAAATAAGGTTGAAGAAGGCACGTACATCTGAATCTCTGTATCAGACCAACTCACAAAATGCGGCCCTTCTTGTAGAGCAACGAAACTCTGCCCTCCATCATCAGCATTGCTAAAGAATACTTTACCATCACCTTGTTCTGCGCCAAAGCCCTGCCCCGTAATGGTTATTATCGTTTTCGTTCCAGCCGTTACAACTAATGGTGAAACTGCATCAATCACAGGGGTTTGTCGATTGGGTTGGTTTTCTGGGTAATCCAAAGAAATTCTTCTCACCTCAACGGTCGTACTTCCGGTAAACCTTGCAATTTCATCATAAACCTCTTCACGACTTTCCAACCCTCTGAATCCTAAAACGCTGCCATTAACTTCGTTAATAGGAATGAAAGTAGAAGCAAGGTTATTCACTCCACGTGCTAATTCATCCTTAATTACTAGCAAGCCATAATCACCAATACTCACCTGCACGCTAGGTGTAACCAGTTGCATCTTATCTCCATACACCCCACCTTCAGTGGTAAAGTCAAAATCAAATCCCACGTTTCCTTTCAAAACCCTATAAACCTCCACAGAATTGGAGGTATAGATATTGCCATCTTGCCCAACGTATGACGTTTGACTGACAATCTTGCCTTCAATTATTTTATCGCAAAAAGATAACTGCTGGTTATATGCGCTAGGAATACTTAAGCACTGAGCGCCTACATCTACTCCAAGTTGGAGGAAAAATAGGACGGCAAACAGGTACTTTAGTGGGTTCAAATTGTAGGCGCTTTTGGGTAACTAGATGAACTCATAATGTACCCAATACGTTACGAGAAGCACGTAGATTTAGACGAACAGAGTTATTAAGGCGATGAATAAACTTTAACATGGCATACTCAAAGAAATCAACGCTAAAAGTTGCCCGAACGGGACGATATTTCACCCTTAATTCTGTCAATAAACAGACAAAAAACATCTGGATTGTCTTCCATGGCTACGGTCAACTGGCAGAATACTTCATCAAGCACTTTGAAAATCTTGATTTGGAAGAGAATTTTGTCATAGCCCCAGAAGGGCTTTCTAGATTCTATATTGACGGAACCTCAGGACGAGTTGGGGCGAGTTGGATGACCAAAGAAGACAGGGATGATGAGGTAATGGATCAAACAGATTACCTGAATTCGGTGATAGAGAACTGTGGCGTAAATCCTGAATTAGACGCCCACCGAATTATTATTTTGGGCTTCTCGCAAGGCACCGCCACCGCAGTACGTTGGTTCACAAACCGTGGATTTAGGCCATCTCAATTAATACTTTGGGCGGGGTCTTTTCCGCATGATGTTTCTCCGAAAATGCATTCCACCATTTTTGAAAATCTTCCAACCCATTTTGTCTACGGAACCGAAGACCCCTTTTTGCAACACATTAACATGCATAATAAGGCTGCCGAATTTGAACAGATGGGGCTGGATTTGAATCTGTGGACTTTTGACGGAAAACACATCATGGACAAACCAATGCTAGATAAGATTGTTAATAGCTTTACACCCTCAAAAGAAATTAGAAAATGACGCTTACAGAGCAAATCAATAACGACATTAAAGAAGCAATGAAAGCCAAAGACACTGTTAGGTTGACGGCTTTACGAGCAGTTAAATCTCAACTTTTACTGGCTGCAACCGAAAAAGGTGCTGATGGTGCTTCTTCGGATGAAGCTGGTGTTAAAATGCTTCAGAAACTGGTAAAACAACGAAAGGAAAGTGCCGAATTGTATCAGCAACAAGACAGAAAGGATCTTGCAGATCCTGAATTAGCTGAAGCTGCAATTATTGAAACGTACCTCCCAAAACAGTTGTCTGAAGAAGAGTTAACTCCAATACTTCAGGCTATAATTGATAAGGTAGGTGCAGCGGGCCCACAGGACATGGGTAAAGTGATGGGGGCAGCATCTCAAGAACTTGCTGGAAAAGCAGATGGAAAAACGATTTCTACAGTTGTTAGAAACCTTCTATCTGCCTAAGATTATTTCGTCCTGTTTATCACAAAATTGACAAGTTCGCTGAGCGATTTGCGAGCGGTATTTTCCGGAAATTCTGCAAGCATCTCCAGCGCCTTGTCTCGGTATTCGTTCATACGCTGGGTGGTATAATCAATACCCCCTTTACTTCTCACCATTTCAATCACCTTGGCAACACGTTTTTCATCGGTGTTGTGATTTTTAATGGTGTTGATGATAAATCGCTTATCAGACCTATCTGAATTGCTGAGCGCATATATAAGAGGAAGAGTCATCTTCTTCTCTTTTATGTCTATTCCTGTTGGTTTGCCAATGCTTTGGTCGGTTCCATAATCGAATAAATCGTCCCTTATCTGAAAAGCAATGCCTACTGTTTCGCCAAAAAGGCGCATTTTCTCAATTACATCCTCATCCTCCGACACGCTAGCCGCACCTGAAGCACAGCAACTAGCAATTAGCGAAGCTGTTTTCTGACGAATAATATTGAAATAAATCTCTTCAGTAATGTCCAGTTTTCGGGCTTTTTCCATCTGAAGAAGCTCTCCTTCGCTCATTTCTTTTACTGAATTGGATGTTATCTCCAACAAGTGATAGTCCTTGTGTTTTACAGCAAGCAGCAAACCCCTACTCAGCAAATAATCTCCAACCAAAACGGCCACTTTATTCTTCCAAAGTGCGTTAATACTGAAAAAGCCTCTTCTTTTAGATGCATCATCAACTACATCATCGTGTACCAATGTAGCTGTATGCAAAAGCTCAATTAAAGTTGCCGCTCTATACGTGCTATCATTTGTGTCGTGAAGCATCTTTGCCGTAAGAAACACGAACATAGGACGCATTTGCTTGCCCTTTCTCTTAACAATGTAATGTGTTATTTTATCTAGAAGCGCAACTTCGCTGCGCATGGAAGACCTGAAGCGTCCTTCAAACTCCTCCATCTCTAACCTTACCGGTGCTTTTATTTTATCTAACGACATACCTCAGGTCTTTTCTGTTTGGTAGAGGAACAAATCTATTTCATATGTTTGATTGACGCATGACAAATGTATGCTCCAAACCAAGATGATTACGGATGTGTAAAGGTGAATTGGATTGAAGCGTTTTCCAAATTTAGACGCACTTAGATTTTTTGCCGCTGCGGTGGTGGTTATCGGCCATACAGAGCAGAAAAAAGGATACCTCGGTCTCAAAAGTTATTTCGCCCAGTTTCCTGAGTTATTTCAAACCTCCGAGTTGGCTGTAACGTTCTTCTTTGTGCTAAGTGGGTTTCTGATTACGTACTTAATTGTTACTGATTTAGAAAAAAATCGCTTTTCCCTGAAGTTGTTCTATAAAAAGAGAGTGTTCAGAATTTGGCCACTTTATTACCTGATAATCATTTTAGGTCTGTTTGTAATTCCGAATATTCCGTTTCTCGAATACCACACTCCGCACATCGGCAATATCAACGAAATACCGACTGATGTTGCCTTTCAAGTAAAAGTGGCTTATCTAACATTTGTACCACACGTAGCCCTGTTTTTCGACACGATTTCATACGTTTCCCACACTTGGTCAATAGGCGCAGAAGAGCAGTTTTATTTAATATGGCCTGTGCTGCTAATCTTCTTTTATCGTCATTCTTTGCGCCTCTCTCTTTTATCCATCATTTTCCTCGCCTCTTTAAAGTTTATTGCCCATCAACAAGGTTGGAATGTCTTGGCCGCCTATCTGGAGATTTCTAGAATGCACGCCATGATAGTTGGGGGACTATTTGCAATGATGTATCACAAATCAAATCTCGATTCCGTGAAAGGTTTTTACCTGTTTTTTACAACACGATGGACGGAGATTCTAGCAATTCTAGGCGTTATTATTGTGTTCTACACGCATGTGCAGCTAGGCAGCTATAAGCACGACATTTTTTCAATCGTGAGCGGATTAATTATTCTAAACGCAGCTACCAAATCAACAACATTCATTAGGTTAGAAAATTCCAAATCACTGTCGTACTTAGGTAAAATTTCTTACGGAATTTACATGTATCACCCATTCGTATTAGGGGTTTTGCTTCACGCTGCACAT
This sequence comes from uncultured Flavobacteriales bacterium, assembly GCA_937900875.1. GTDB lineage: Bacteria > Bacteroidota > Bacteroidia > UBA10329 > UBA10329 > UBA10329. The sequence continues at coordinate 9,910 of CALCGD010000181.1, read as the reverse complement.
CGGTATACCGACATCTACTTTGCTAGTCTTAAATCTAATTTAGGTCTATACTTAATTGTACTACTGATAACAATAGCAGTATCAGCTGCATCATTCGAACTGGTAGAAAAACGTCTTGTAAAAAAAGCTCGTAATTAAGACGAAAGCTTATTTGCCAATTGACCACAAGCGGCATCAATATCCTTACCTCTACTTCGTCTAATATTCACGATTAAGTTGCGCTCTTCTAAGAACAATTTGAACTTATCGGTTTTTGCTATATCGGCCTTCTTGAACTCTCCGCCATCAATTGCATTGTATTCGATAATGTTAATCTTGGTCGGGAAATCTTTGCAGAACAAAGCAAGCGCTTTGGCGTCTTCAACCGAATCGTTAAAATCCTTAAATATGATGTATTCCAAAGTAGGACGAGTGCCCGTTTGTTCATAAAAATACCTCATCGATTCTGAGAGTATTTGCAGATTGTTCGTCTCGTTAATGGGCATGATGTAATTCCGTTTGTCTTCGATGGCCGCATGTAGCGACAAGGCCAAATTGAATCTCACCTTATCATCTGCCAATTTTGTAATCATTTTGGCTATTCCAGCAGTTGAAACCGTTATCCTTTTAGGAGACATGCCCAGACCTTCCTCGGAAGTGATTCTGTCTATACTTTCAACCACACTCTTATAATTTAGAAGTGGTTCTCCCATTCCCATATACACGATATTGCTTAGAGGAATTCCGTAGTGCTCTTGAGACTGATTAGCAATATGAACTACCTGGTCATAAATCTCATCTGCGTTTAAGTTCCTGAGGCGATCTAACCTTCCAGTTGCACAAAATTTGCAGCTAAGGCTGCAACCAATTTGGGATGAAATGCAAGCAGTCATTCTGCTTGCTGTCGGAATAAGAACACCTTCCACAAACTTTCCATCAACCGTTTTGAACGAGCTTTTAATAGTACGGTCCTCACTCACCTGAATTTCATCGACCGCAACCGCGTTAATGAGAAAATTCTGCTCCAATAATTCACGTGTTTCTTTGGAGATATTGGTCATATCCTCAAAAGAATGAGCCCCTTTTTTCCATAACCATTCAGATACCTGCTTGGCTCGGAATGCCTTATCGCCATTCTCGATAAAAAATGAGGTAATTTCAGCGTCAGACAGCGCTCTTATATCCTTTTTTTCAGTCATTGCGTGCAAAGATACAGGCTTACCATGCGTTTTCTTTCGGCCAACTACATCTTTCCCATTTCCAGCGCACCAATTCCAAACGGAATTCTGGTCATTTCTGACGATGGCACCGTTCAAGATCTGTTGCCAGCTGAAAGTTCACTTGTTCCTAATAAAAGTTTAATCGAGCGGTTTGACGGCATTATTTGTCCTGGTTTCATCAACGCTCATTGCCATCTCGAACTTTCTCACATGAAAGGCGTGGTTTCCGAAGAAACTGGATTACCAAATTTTGTAATGGAAATAGTTTCAAAACGAAATGAAAATGCAGACCAGAAGCACCAAAGAATTCGCGCGGCAGACGAAGAAATGTGGGACAATGGAATACAAGCCGTTGGCGACATATGCAACACAGCAGATACGATTGAAACTAAGGTTAGGAGCAAGATTAAATATCACTCGTTTGTAGAGGTGTTTTCATTTGACAGTTCTAAGGCTGACGTTGTACTAAAAGAGGGGGTTAGAGTGGCCGAATTGTACCGAATAAATGAGTTGTCGGCTACCATAGTTCCGCACGCACCATACTCTGTAAGTGAAGTTCTTTTTAGAGGGATAGAGGAACAACAATCTCGATTTCCAGGCACCATCAGCATGCACAATCAGGAGACAGAAAGCGAAGATGAAATGTTTGTTTCTGGTAGTGGAGACTTGGTTGAACTATTCAAGAAGTTTGGAGAGGATTTTTCGAACTTCCAGCCTAATTTCTCTAGTTCTCTCGACTATGCTTTTGGGTATCTACCTCAAAATCAGAATATAATTCTTGTTCATAACACGCAAACTTCACAACAAGAACAAGCGGGTATCGACTCTAAACGATCTGATGTGTATTGGTGCACATGTCCACATGCTAATAAATACATCGAAAATCAGCTTCCAAATATTCCAACTTGGATTGAAAACAAATCTAAAATCTGCGTTGGAACTGATAGTCTCGCAAGCAATCACGGGCTTTCAATACTCGAAGAATTGAAGTTGATTCAGGAAAATTATCCGCAAATAGAACTCCCACAATTGCTGGAATTTGCAACGCTTAATGGCGCCAAAGCATTAAAGCTAGAGAAGGTAATGGGAAGCTTGGAGAAAGGAAAGAAACCGGGTATACTGCTTCTGCAAAATTTAAAAGAACTCAAACTGAATCTGAACGCTTCGGTACTACGAATTGTCTAACTACCAATCGTCTCCACCAGCATCACCGCTATCGGCTAGAGCTGCTTTCAAGCTTGAAATGACCGTCTTCATCTCGGCATCAATGTCCGTAAGGTAAAAAGCATGATTTACAGCATCAGGGTCGGCCTTGTCTAACCATAGCTCTAACGGCTGATAGCTAACCTCCTTATGATTGAGCTTCGTGATTTCGAGTTTATATCTACCATCTTTAAATAGTATAGTCAGCGTGTACTGAATCAACCCTTGCTGACTGGCAGTTTTCACCCCTTTTTTGTCGTAAGCATAAATTGGAAAACGTGCGAAAATTTCAATTTCACCAGCTTCCTTATCCTGCTTTCTGACTTTCTCCCCAAAGTTTTTGTAGTAATCTGAGCCCCATTTCATAGTCCTATCATACAACTCAGAGGCGGTTGCTCCAGAAACTTCTGGCACCTCATTGTAGCTAATTAACTCAGTTTTTGAATCAATGTTAAAGGACGGCCAAACTGGGTCGGATTTTTTTTGTGCAGCAACTCCAAATGGTAGGGCTGCCAACAGTAAGAATGTCAGAAATCTCATTTAATAAAAGTAGTGTGGTGATTAATCAATTTGCACTTGCAGTCTCTTCAAATTCCTCGCCAAGTTTTCCCAAACCGATGGTAGAGTAGTAATTATTGAAAAGGTTAACGGCAATGTTATAACGCTGTTGCTTGGTTTCAACCCCGAGTAAAATTGTAATTACCCGGTGGTCACAACGCTTAGAAGTAGCTACAATACAGTATTTGGCTGCGTTAGTGAACCCAGTTTTCAACCCATCAATTTCGTCATACTTTTTAACCAATGTATTCCGATTATCATAGGTATACATGCCATTCGCATTCTGGATTTTTTCGGTAGACCGTGAGGTCATATCCAAAACACTTTCGTGCTTAACAAGCTCCCGCGCCATCAACAGTAAATCCGCTGCGGTTGACTCATTGTCTTCAATAATGTTAGACCGCATTGGCATGCCTGTAGAATTAGCGAAACATGTGCTTTCCATTCCAAGACTTTCCGCCTTCTCATTCATTAAGTAAATAAACTCCTCTTCGGTTCCGCCTATGTACTCTGCAAGGGCGTAAGCAGCATCATTCCCAGAGCGAATCATACTTGCCTCAAGCAAATTAGACACGGTAATCTTTTGTCCAGCTTTTAAATAAACTTTAGAACCCCCAACCCAAGTTGCCTTTTGGCTTATGGTAACCAAGTCTTCGAGCTGAATATTTCCTGCCTGAATTTGCTCTGCCGCAATTAAAGCAACCATCATTTTGGTGAGTGACGCTATTGGGAATTGCTCCTCCAAATTCTTTTCCCAAACCAGTCGGTTTTCAGTATAATCGTAAATGAGACCTGCTCGAATGAGCGTTGGCTCATATGCCAACGTAGTGTCTATTTCTACATTGATATAATTGAATTGTTTGTGAGGGTAATTTTCCTTGTCAATTTCAGTTCCCGTAGAATCTGACGCTGTTAACCCAAACAAGGCAACTGGCTCTGAAAACAGAAGTGCCAAAAACAAGAAAACGGGCGTAGCATAGAGAGTAAAAACTCTCATTTTTCTAATAACGTGTTTGCCTCTCATGGAGTCTCCTAATTTCATTCTTCACAATTATACCCATCTCGCCACCCAAAGGTTAGGTTCCATTTCGCTATTCTATTAACACTAAGATGTTAATTCAATATCAAACCGTTCGTCTTGTAATTATCAAATCTGCTAATTCTAAATCTAATCTGGTTGTAATCTTGATGTTTTCAAGGTCTCCTTCCACTAATGTAATTGTTCCTCCATCCGCTTCCACAACGGCTGCATCGTCAGAAAATTCTATTCCGTCAGCGTTCTTAAACGCTGTTTTAAGTATGCCAGATTGAAAGCACTGTGGGGTTTGAACTTGAACATACTCAGATCGATTCACGGTTGAATTTCCAGTGTTGCTAAGCTTTCGAAGACTTTGAACAACAGGCGTAACCGGAATGGCAGCCCCAAACCGTTGTGCTGCCTCAAAACATCTCTTTACTAAGACGGAGGAAGCAAATGGTCGAACGCCATCATGGACTCCTACCAAGCCTGAATTTTCAACCTTAGACAACCCATTTCGAACAGAAAGAAATCTGGTTTTACCTCCAGATGCTATCACATGTGGCACGTTAAATTGATGTTGGTGGCACAAGTTTTTCCATAATTCTAATTGGTTGGACGGAAGAACTAATACTAACTCCATTGCATTATCTGCTTCTTGAAATCCCTGCAGAGTATGCATTAAAATAGGTTTGCCTTTAAGTTCAATAAACTGCTTGGGGATTTCCGCTCCCATCCTAGTTCCGCTGCCGCCTGCAACTATTATCATGCTTTTTGTCATAGCAAAAAAAAGTCCCGATTCTAGTTTAGAATCGGGACTGAAATTAAGGTTTATCTCAACTTACAGGATTAGCATTCCATCTCCATAAGAATAGAATCTGTATTTCTCTTTGATGGCAACATCATACGCTTCACGCATAAAATCGTATCCAGCAAATGCTGCGATCATCATTAAAAGTGTGGATTGCGGCATGTGAAAGTTCGTGACCATGCAATTAGCAACGTTAAAATCGTACGGAGGAAAAATGAACTTGTTGGTCCAACCTTCATATGGTTTCATATGGCCAATTGTACTTACAGACGTTTCGGCTGCTCGCATGCAAGTTGTACCAATAGCACAAACTTTCTTCTTAGCTTCTTTAGCGCCATTCACTATATCACAAGCTTCTTGGGTAATTATTAGCTGTTCGCTATCCATTTTGTGTTTGGTAAGATCTTCAACCTCTACAGGTCTGAATGTACCCAACCCAACATGTAGCGTAATCTCAGCAAAGTTGACGCCCTTTAGCTCTAATCTCTTAAGCAATTGCTTGCTAAAGTGAAGCCCTGCAGTAGGGGCAGCTACAGCACCTTCATGCTTAGCGTAAACTGTTTGGTATCTAAACTCATCTTCAGGAATCGCATCGCGCTTAATGTATTTAGGAAGCGGAGTGTCACCCATATCAAAAATGGTCTTCTTAAACTCTTCGTGCGTGCCGTCAAAAAGGAATCGAAGCGTTCTACCTCTAGAAGTAGTGTTATCAATTACTTCGGCAACAAGACTATCGTCTTCACCGAAATACAACTTGTTTCCGATTCTTATTTTTCTTGCAGGATCTACTAGAACGTCCCAAAGAAGGCTTTCTCGATTTAACTCTCTCAGAAGAAAAACTTCAATTTGAGCTTCAGTCTTCTCCTTTTTCCCAATCAATCGGGCAGGAAACACCTTAGTATTGTTTAAAAGGAACGAATCTCCATCATCGAAATAATTGAGAATGTCCTTAAATGTTTTGTGCTCAATAGTTCCGGCTTTTCGGTCAAGAACCATCATTCGGCTTTCTTCACGATCATGTGTTGGATGATACGCGACTAGCTCTTGTGGAATTTCAAATTTGAATTGTGATAATTTCATGTGCGTTGAGGGCTTACGGGCCCAGTTTTGTGAGGCTGCGAAATTAACAAAAGTGTCGGTTTGAATTCAGCCTATTTACGCTTCATTTTCGCTGCCCATGATTAGGAATTGAAACTGGTCTATAGTAATAGCATCATTTACGCTGTATTTTCCAATTTTCGTACGCCTTAAAGCAGACAAATAGCCCCCCGAATTAAGTGCTTTCCCGTAGTCGTAAGCCAAAGACCGAATGTATGTTCCTTTAGAACAAGCAACCCTAAAGTCAATCTCCATTACTCCTTCAGCTTGAGTAACAGATTGAATTTCGAATTCTTTAATTGTAATTCGCTTGGGTTTTAACTTGACCTCTTCTCCAGCCCGCGCCAATTCGTAGGCTCGCTTTCCATCAACTTGTTTTGCGGAAAAGATGGGTGGCATTTGGTCATGCTCTCCAACAAATGTCTGGGCCGTTGAATGAACCAACTCTTCAGTTATGTGCTCTACAGGAAAAGTTTCGTTCACATCAGACTCCAAATCGTAAGAGGGAGTAGTGGCGCCAATGGTAAAAGTGCCCGTGTATTCCTTTTCAGCGTCTTGAATATTAACAATGGTCTTCGTCAGTTTTCCGGTACACACAACAAGTAAGCCTGTAGCCAACGGATCTAGTGTACCAGCATGACCAACTTTTATTTTTTTCAGCTTCAAACTCTTTTTAATAATCCCGCGTGCACGGTTAACCACTGAAAAAGAAGATAAGCCGTAGTCTTTATCGAAAAGTAAAATTTCGCCTTCAGGAAAATTGAAATTCACGCTGCTGTTTAATTGAAAAGAGTAAACAGGATTGAACCAAATCCTACCACGAAACAATAGTAAGAGAAATACCTAAGCTGGCTTTTCTTTACTAGCGAAATCATCCATGTGCAAGCTAGTAAGCCAGCAAAAAAGGCAGCCGCAAATCCTACGGCAAGCGGCATCAAATCGGTAGTTTCTGACGAAATATTGCCATCCATTACGTCCTTAGCCATCTTACCTAAAATCAACGGTACAACCATCAAAAAGGAAAACCTAGCGGCCTTTTCTCGATCTATACCAAGTAACACCGAAGTTGAAATTGTTGCGCCTGACCGGCTGATACCAGGTAGAATTGCAATTGCTTGCGAAATGCCAATAATCAAGGCATTGCCGTAACTTACTTTTCTATCTGTTCTCTTTGCTCTATCAGCTAAAAATAGAAGCAAACCAGTTATAATAAGCATTGCTCCAACCAGTAAAATTTGCTTGCTAAAAAGCGCCTCAATTTGATCATTGAAAAGCACCCCGATAACCGCTGCAGGCATCATTGAAACAATAATTTTCACCGAAAACTCTGTTTGCTCGTTCCATTTAAATTGGAACAGCCCTTTCAAAATCTCTAAAATATCTTTACGAAAGACAACGATGGTGCTTAAGGCGGTTGCGGCATGCACCACAACCGTAAAGAGTAGACTTTCCTCAGGCAGACTTTTATCCCCCAAAAGAACCTTACCTAACTCTAAATGTCCACTGCTGCTTACGGGTAAAAATTCGGTTAATCCTTGAATAACACCTAGAATGAGAGCTTCCCAAAAACCCATGTTTAATTAGGCTTTTGGTCGGTACATGATACCGATAATCTCAAGTGCGAAACCAAGTAAAACCACAATTGGCGCCACGGTAATACGCTGTGTACTAAAGATTTCCTTACTGAACATATTTGGGTCGTCAGAACCTCCACCAGCCATGAGGATAAAACCTCCTAGAATGCACAGAATTCCGATAATACAAATGATGTAATTCTCCTTTCCGAAAGCGAATGCCTTCTCGTTATTTCCTTGTTCTGCCATGATTAATAATAAAGTTCGTCTGCATTTAATCGCAGATATTTTCTAACCGCAAAAGTGGTACTTAAGAATGAAATGATGAGTCCCAAAAGCAACACAACCCCAAACAGGGTGAATACTATTTCAATGTCTTCTAACCCAAATAGCTCTGGAATATTTTGGCTCGCCAAATAGATAACTCCAGCCAAAAGTGCATTGGCCACGAAAGACCCGATTAATCCACGCAAAACACCTTCTACAACAAACGGCTTTCGAATAAAAGATTGCGTTGCCCCAACCAATTTCATCGAGTTAATGATGAACCTTTTAGAGTAGACCGACAGGCGAATATTGTTGTTTACAAGGCTAATCGCAATTAGAGATAACAGCCCACAAAACACTAGAATTACAATACCCGCTTTTCTCACGTTTCTGTTAATCACTCTAATTAAATCAACCGGGTAATCAATCTCGTAAATAAGCGGATTTTTGAGTAGGTCAGATTTGATATCAACAATGCCATCACTGGTCGAATACGAAGATTTTATCTTCACATCTATTGAGCGTTTTAGCGGATTATAACCCATAAAACCGACAAAATCCTCCCCTAAAACTTGTTGTAATTGTTCGGCAGCTTGTTCTTCAGAAATATAATCGGTGCTTACCACAAATTCTGAAGCATCTAAAAACTTCTGAAATTGAAGAATGTCTACCTCCTTCGCTTCATTTTTCATATAAATGGTGAAGCCAATATTCTCCTTCACATACCCTGAAAGGGCATTGGCATAAAGCAAAGTCAAGCCCAGCAAGCCAAGCATAAACAACACCAACGATATGCTGACAACAGCCGTGACGTTACTCGACCAAATTTGTTTTTTATGTGCTTTCTCCTCTGAAGTTGCCATGAATAATTGGATTGGACGAATTTACACTTTTTGCCCCTCCACAAATACCGAATTAACTCTATTTAAGAGTTCAGGTTCTTAACTTCGCGGCTCGAAAACCAACAGAATGCAATATCACCCAGAGAAGATTGAGAAGAAGTGGCAAAAGTTTTGGGCCGAAAAAAAGACGTTTAAAGCCGAAGATTCATCCCCGAAACCACCATTTTACGTGTTAGATATGTTCCCTTATCCATCGGGAGCAGGGCTGCATGTTGGTCATCCGCTCGGATACATTGCCTCTGATGTCTACGCGCGTTACAAGCGGCTGACTGGTTTCAACGTGTTGCATCCAATGGGCTACGATTCGTTCGGACTTCCTGCTGAGCAGTACGCTATTCAAACGGGAACGCATCCAGCCAAGACCACGGTTAAGAATATCGACACATTCCGCAGACAAATGGACAACATCGGTTTCAGTTTTGACTGGGACCGTGAGGTACGAACATCCGACCCTTCTTATTACAAATGGACGCAGTGGATTTTCCTTCAGTTGTTCGATGCTTGGTACTGCAATAACGCGGATGAAGCGCGCCCAATTTCTCGTTTGGTTGAAGAGTTTAAAGCCAACGGAAACAAGGATGTAAACGCACATTGCGATGAAACGCCCTTGTTTTCTGCCGATGAATGGGACAGCTGGGATGAGGCGAAACAGCAAACAATCCTCCTCAATTATCGCATTGCGTATTTGAGTGAAGCTTATGTGAACTGGTGCCCGCAATTGGGAACCGTTTTGGCCAATGATGAAGTGAAAGATGGCGTTTCGGAGCGTGGCGGACATCCGGTTGAGCGCAAGTTGATGAAGCAATGGAGTATGCGGATTTCAGCGTACTCTCAACGCTTAATAGACGGATTAGATGGTATTGATTGGAGCGAGAGTTTAAAGGAGCAACAGCGTAATTGGATTGGGAGAAGCGAAGGAGCCATGGTGCGATTCAAAGTTGCAGCGCATGATGCGGAGGTGGAAGTTTTTACCACTCGCCCCGACACCATTTTCGGAGTAACGTTTATGACTCTTGCGCCAGAGCACGAATTGGTTGCCAAGATTACAACTGCTGAGCAAAAAGCAGAGATTGAGGCCTACATCAAGAAAGCAAAAGCGCGTTCTGATAGAGAACGAATGGCGGATGTGAAAACCATTTCGGGAGCATTTACAGGCGCATATGCGGAGCATCCTTTTAGCGGAGAAGCTATTCCTATTTGGATTGGTGATTATGTACTGGCTGGCTACGGAACAGGCGCGGTTATGGCCGTACCGAGTGGCGATCAGCGCGATTGGAGTT
>CALCGD010000180.1 GCA_937900875.1 uncultured Flavobacteriales bacterium | reverse complement strand
CAGTCTAACACGCTCAATCACTAATCCTACTGTATTTTCTCCACGAATGGGAGAGTGAGGCACGTTGGCCGGTAACAGAAACATATCACCTTCCTTAATCGAAATGTCAACAGCCTTTCCATCTTCCTGTATCCGAACTGTTATTTCGCCTTCCAGCTGGTAAAAAAGCTCCTCTGTTTCATTGAAATGATAATCTTTTCTAGCATTTGGGCCACCCACTATCATTACAATGAAATCGCCAGACCTGACATACAGGTTTTTATTACTTACAGGAGGCTTTAAAAGGTCTCTGTTTTCATCTATCCATTTGGTAAGATTGAAGGGTCTTTGAATGGCCATGGCGTTGCTTTTTCTTTCGGTCAAAGTAAGGAAATTCGAGTAGTTTTGACCAAAGCTAAACCATGAAAATAGACCTAACAGGCAAACGGGCCATGGTATGCGGAAGCACCGCAGGTATTGGAAAAGCAGTTGCATTGCAGATGGCCGAGGCCGGAGCTTCGGTTACACTTGTTGCCCGAAATGAAGGTAAATTGAAAGCAACATTGAGTGAGTTGGTCTGTGAAAAAGGACAGGAGCACGGTTACCTGGTTGCTGATTTTGGCAAGCCGGAAGCCTTGAAGATCGTGGTGGAAAATCACATGGCTTCGGCCAAGCCATACCACATTCTATTGAATAATACTGGTGGTCCTCCTGGCGGGAAAGCAGTTGACGCAGAACTGGATGAATATGAACGCGCTTTCCGCTCGCACCTTATGTGCAATCATGTTATGGTTCAGGCACTTGTAGATGGGATGAAAAGCCAATGCTATGGCCGTATCATCAATATTATTTCCACATCGGTGAAAATTCCGTTGAACGGATTGGGCGTTTCAAACACGATTCGTGGTGCGGTGGCCAGTTGGAGTAAAACGTTGGCCAATGAGTTGGGAGATCACGGAATCACGGTCAATAATGTGCTGCCAGGAGCTACAGAAACAGAGCGACTTACGAGTATCATTTCCAATAAGGCCGAGAAAACCGGCAAATCAGAGCAAGAGGTGGCAAAGGCCATGCTGGCTCAGATTCCTGCTGCACGGTTTGCCCAACCGTGGGAAATAGCTGCTGCGGCAACCTTTTTGGCATCGCCACATGCCGGTTACATCAACGGAATAAATGTTCCGGTTGATGGTGGCAGAACCGGAAGCCTTTAATTCAATGCTAGACAATTATGATTTTCGTAGTTAAAACCATCAAACGGACTATCACTCTTTTTGTGTTTCCGCTACTGCTGAGTTCGTGTGGAAGCTCACAATTGGAATACACACTGGAATCTAAATTGAATCCGAATAAGACCTCTCCCTTAACAGCGATTATTCACCTCAAGGCAAATAAACCTTGCACCGCCACCTTCAGGGTTTTGGGTGAGTCTCCGGTTGAGCAAACGTTCAGCTCAGACTCCAACGATCTGGACATTCCCGTTGTGGGTCTTTACCCTGATAAACAGAATGTGGTGGCACTGACCATCAAGGCTGGAGATGAGGTGAAATACGACACCGTTTTGATTAAAACGTATAAGATTCCTGACGGTTTTCCCACAATAGGAATAGACCATATTGATACAGCGAAAATGGAGCCTGGGATGCATCTGGTAGATCTTCATTTGGCCAACCACGGGGTGTTTGAATCTAAGCCCATGATCTTCGACAACGAAGGCGTGATACGATGGTATTTGGACCTTGGTTTTTTCGGAGACATCATTTGGCCAATTCAGCGAGCACAAAACGGATCGTTGCTTTTAGGCGGTAAGAATGAGGTTTATGAATACGATATGCTCGGAAAAGTGCTTAGCCGTTATTCGGTTGACGAGAGCTACAGGATTCACCATGATATTGTGGAATTGCCCAACGGACAATTGCTGATGCCAATTAGAAAAGCAGATTCTTTTATAGAGGTAAATGGCGAGCAGTTACAATCACTCAATGATTTTTTTGTGCTTTTTGATAGAGAGAAAAATACCATTGTAAAAGAGTGGGACATGGCCGAGACCATGTGTGTTGGTAGAAGAGATATCATACATACAACCAACATGGATTGGCTGCACATGAATGCATTGGCCTTCGACCCCTCTGACAGCACTATTCTGGTATCAGGTAAGAATCAGGGCTTGGCAAAAATTACCTGGGATAATGAGTTGGTTTGGATTTTAGCCCCAAACAAAGGCTGGGGAAAAGCAGGCAGAAAATCGGATGGGTTTGAAACCGAGCCTTTTGTCTTAACAGCAGTAGATGCTGACGGAAAACCCTTTGGCTCAGCCGTTCAGACTGGTTCTGCCAGTGCAGAAAACTTCGATTTTCCATGGGGCCAGCATGCACCAGAAATTCTCCCTAACGGAGACATTCTGCTTTTTGACAATGGTTATTCCAGGCATTTTGTCTCGCCAGAATTATATTCAAGGGGAGTTCAATACCGTGTGAATGAAACGGATAAAACCGTTCAGCAGATCTGGCAATTCGGGAAGGAAAGAGGCCCAAAGTTTTTCTCCATGCTAATAAGCGATGTTGATTTATTGCCTGAGACAGAAAACATCTTGGTAACTGCAGGTTTTGTGGACAATTATGGGAAGATCGTAGAGGTTGATCCTAAAACCAATGAAGAGCTTTTTGAAGCGACTTTGAACTTCAAAACGTTGAATGGCAACAAAACCTTTACCTGGGGTGAGCTAGACATCATGTATCGCTCAGAAAGATTTGACCTACAGTATTAAGTGGTTCTGGTTACCCCATTGCTGCCATCGAGATCATCTTCTCTAGCATCTGTCCAAAATGCTCCCCCTTGTTAGCGTGCGGAAGCGGGTCTGAAGGAATTGCTACGCCTAGGAATTTGCATAGCGGCTCCCAACCTTCTTTTACATCATACACCAGCAATTTATTGGCTGGCACATGGGCTTTCACTTCTTCCATGTGCTTCTTAAACTTCTCCTGAGCATAAGCTTTATTGTCAAACTGACCGTCAAACTGCTTTTCGATGTAAGTGTTATGAAAGAAATTGAAACAATCTCTCGTATTTCTGAGCCGCTCGTTGGTATCCAACTTCTCCGCCAATTCGGGTCTTGAGGTAATGGTATGTGCGCCAACAGGCCTAATTGTCTTAGTGGTGCTTGCGTGCCAAGCATCCAGATCCCTGTGAGTTAAGATCACCTTGGCATCGGGATACTTTTCCATAAGCGTCTTGTAATACGGATATCCTGGAAAATCTACCGTGGCCTGACAGCCTTCAAAAAGGGTATCAAAATCAGTGTTGCCAGTCGCTTCAAGTTCTTCCCAAAACCTGACCTTGTCAGGCCCCATCATCAGGTCTTTAAAGTGGTAGGTCTTTTGATAACCTAACGTTTCAAGCGCCTCTTTAAGGGTAGTTGTTCCAGTTCTAGGAAACCCAGCACCGATAATTTTTATGCCCATGTTAGTTTGAAATAGTGGATAGTGATCTGCTAAAACTATTCAATATTTCGCGAAGCGAATGACCCTGCTTTAGTTCACTCTTTTGCCAAAAGCTTAAACCCTTTGCCGTGTACGTTTACAAGCTCAACCTCAGGGTCTGTTGCAAGGTACTTTCTAAGTTTGGCAATGTAAACATCCATGCTTCTTGAGTTGAAGTAGTTATCGTCACCCCAGATCTTGTTCAGAGCGTAGTTTCTATCAAGCACATCATAGCGGTTTTCGCAAAGCATGTGCAAGAGGTCGGCCTCTTTGGTTGTCAGGCGTCTTTCCTCTCCATCTATTTGCAGGATTTGACGGTCGTAATCGAAGCTGAAATTCCCAACGGTAAGTGCTTCTTTCTTCTTGGCTTTGCCAGATTCTGGAAGTGTTCTTCGCAGCACGGCCTGCATGCGCATCAGCAATTCATCCATACTGAATGGTTTGGTGATATAGTCATCTGCCCCGGCTCCAAACCCCTTCATTTTATCATCCTTCATGCTTTTGGCAGTAAGAAAAATGATCGGAATCTTTTTGTCGGTTTGTCTGATTTCCTCAGCTAGGGTGAAGCCGTCTTTTA
>CALCGD010000179.1 GCA_937900875.1 uncultured Flavobacteriales bacterium | reverse complement strand
AGGTCGTGTAACGAAATGGTTCGTGGATCTAATAATGAATTTGGGTTTTCTTCAATAACCGCAACCAAACCAGACCAACCAGGATGAGAGAATTGTTGGTCCAACATATAATGCTCAAACAACTCGGAGTCTCCTACCACAATGCTCAATAATTTCTCTATTGAGCAGTCGTTAGAAAGCAGCAACTGCTTAGCTCTTTTGGTCTGGAAAAAACTGGTCATTGCCAACCTTTCCATCTCTCGCAAAGACTCTAAAAATCCTTTGTTCCACACCGGAAAGTGCCAGATAGAAATACCTTGATCTAAATAGCTATTTAGAATTCGAAATAAGTTTGGGTGAACTAGTGAATCGAGGTCAATTTTGTAGTGCGATTTCCACACACTTCTTAACTCGCCTACCCTTTTATCAAGCGATGATTCGTATTCAGATTGCAATAATTTTCGCTTCCACCCTTCTAGGTTTTCACGTCCATAGGAATCTGAAATAACCTTGTCCAAAACCTTTTCTTCAATCTTTCCTTCATTAAAAAGCGCTCTGTATTCAGCAATAGAAAGTGACGTTTTGTACCCGAAAATGGTTGACGCATTAAGTAGCGCATCATAAAAAGGTAAATCTTGAAAAGCGTGTAATGTATTGTGATGAATAAAATCTTTCAGCGGAGCTTGGGCAGGCAAATAATGCTTCAGCCTATGAAGGATTTCGTGCTCAACGAACACGACCGTTTCTTTTATCATAATGGTTAATTGATTTCCTGCGGAAGCAGAAAAATGGTTCAACAAATAATTTGAACAAGAGCACAGGGTTCCAGTGAATTGGAATCGTGCTTTAAAGACCCGAATTAGATCTTATTTAGAAAAATCAGATGAGAAAAACGCACTTGTCCAAAAAAATTGGAACATGCTGTGCGTGAGGAAAAAATGAACCTTGAAGAATTTCGGTTCCAGCTTTGTCAACTTCAGAATTCCTCTGAATCCATCGTCTTAAATTCAAGAAAGAAAACTGAAACCCCGAAAGGTCAAGCGGCTTAAGGCGTGTAGTCAATTCACTCAACTCTTCCACTTCCGTTAGCTCGCAGCAGTACGAACCAGTCTGTTGCTTATGCTGTAACATAAGGTCTGACACTTGGTTAAATACAAAAACCGAGATAAAAAGGAAAAGAAATACTTGAATGGCGCTTTTTGACACCTGCTATTAATTTGGTGTCAAAAGTATCTTTTCGATTAAAGCAAGAAAGTGCTTTAACGTTTCGTTAACATAATTTAAAACCACACTGCCGAATAGGAACGATTCCTGACACGAAAAAAGGCGACCCTATAGGTCGCCTTTCCATTTCGAGAAGTCAATTTTGAATTAGAACTTGAGCTGATAAACCGCTTCCAAATCCTTATCGCAAGTAAAATTAACGCCAAGATCTTTGACAATTCCAGAACCGACTCCATACACCCATCCGTGAATATGAAGTTGCTGCCCCTGATTCCAAGCCCCTTGCACAATTGAGGTTTTGGCCAGATCAAGCACCTGCTCTTTCACGTTAAGCTCCACAAAGCGATTAAGCTTTTCTTTTTCGTCCTTAATGGCATCAAGTTCTTTGTGATGGAATCGGTAGACGTCCTTTATGTGTCGAACCCAGTTGTCAATAAGGCCAAAAGAATTGTTGCTCATTGCTGCCTGAACACCCCCACAACCGTAATGGCCACATACGATAACGTGTTTCACTTTCAATACGTTAACAGCGTAATCGAGCACGCTCAGCATGCTCATGTCTGTATGCAAAACCATATTGGCAATGTTTCGATGCACGAATACTTCGCCTGGTGCTGCTCCAATTATTTCATTTGCTGGTACTCGGCTATCCGCGCATCCAATCCATAAAAGTGGTGGTTGTTGCCCATTGGCAAGTTTGGAAAAATACTGTGAGTCTTCGCCCAATTTGCGCTCTACCCATGCCTTATTGTTCTCTATTAAATTATTATAAAATGCGTATTCCATGATTTTTGTTTTTAGGGTTAATTAGTTGGCCGATACAGCCGTTGTTTTGAATTCACTTTTGTTTACGCTCTTCGCTCCTAGTAGAGCATTCTGTAAGCCAATAATCTCAATGCTATCGTCATGATGCTTTTCGGAGGCTTTGAAGTTTTCGATGATCTCGACCACATCAGGATGCATGAATACACATTTACTGGCATCTATTGTTACTGGATGCCCAGGTTCAATTTCATCAAGCATTTTCATAATTGAAGCTTTGTTTAGAAATGTAACGTGCTCAGACAATTCAATAATCGTTCTCGCTCCTTCTTCTCTTTGTTTAACGAAATAAGAGTTTTTAAAATTTTCGAAAAGGATGAAAAAGACTCCCACAGCCAATCCAAGACAAATACCCACCAGTAAATCGGTAAAAACAATACCTACAACCGTTACAATAAACGGTATAAACTGAATGTGACCTGCTTTCCACATTGCTCTAAACAAAGTTGGTTTAGCCAACTTATATCCAACTAGCAAAAGAATGGCAGCCAAACTTGCAAGTGGTATCATATTCAAAACAGTTGGTATAGCCATAACACATACCAACAGCACGATGCCATGAAAAATGGCTGAAACTTTGGTTTTTCCACCAGTTTGAATGTTTGCAGAGCTCCTTACAATTACCTGTGTTACTGGCAACCCTCCAATTAAACCCGATACTACGTTTCCGACACCTTGAGCAAGCAACTCTCTGTTGGTTGGCGTTATTCTCTTTTGAGGGTCTAGTTTATCGGTTGCTTCTACACACAAAAGTGTTTCTAAACTGGCAACAACCGCCATGGTTGCTCCCACAACCCACACCGCAGGATTAGTAATTGAACTAAAATCTGGAAACGTAAACTGTGTAAGAAATCCAGAAAAACCATCAGGCACCGGTAGGTTTACCGTATGCTCTCCTGCAATGGCCCAATAGCTGTTGTTTGACAGCAAAACGGTTAGCACTATGCCGGTTCCCACTGCCACCAATGGGCCTTGAATCGTTTGAAACACTTTTTGGCGCTTCATGAATGGTCGCTCCCAAAGAATGAGGATTGCTAATGAGATAGCCGCCACCAAAGTTGCCCCTGGGCTGATGAACCCAAGCATATGACCCAATTCACTGAATGTGTTGTAACCATCAGCCTGACTAAAACCAAGGTCTCCCTCAAAATCAGCATCATACCCAAAAGCATGAGGTATTTGTTTTAAAAAGATGATTATTCCAATCGCTGCCAGCATGCCTTTGATAACCGCTGAAGGAAAATAATAGCCTATAATACCGGCTTTCGCTATTCCTAAAAGGATTTGAAAGACACCAGCTAGTACTACCGCCATCAAAAAGATTTCGAATGCTCCTAAGTCTTGAATGGCTGCTAGCACTATGACTGCCAAACCAGCGGCTGGCCCGCTTACTCCTAGCTGAGAGCCGCTAAGAACTCCAACAATAATACCGCCTACAATACCTGCTATAATGCCCGAAAATAAGGGCGCGCCAGAGGCAAGAGCAATTCCTAAACATAACGGAACTGCCACGAAAAAGACCACGATACCAGCGGGGATATCGGATCCAAAATGTTTGATATAACTTTTCATAATAAATTCATGTAACCAGCCCAATAGTTCGCCTATTGTAGCTAGTTGGTTAATATTTAATCTGATTCCCCCGCAAATTACCAGTAGCATTTTGCAACAGCAAGAGTAAGCC
>CALCGD010000178.1 GCA_937900875.1 uncultured Flavobacteriales bacterium | reverse complement strand
TAAACTCTGGAACTGCAACGTCTCCGTCAACGCCATCTCCTGAATCTGCTGTTGCAGGATTGTCTACAACCGCTGAATCAAGGTTTCCTTCTTCAGTTGCTGGCTGCTCGCCACAAGCGCTAAATAAAGCTACAACCGCAAATACAAATGCTAACTTTTTCATGTGATAGGTATACTATAAATGTTGTTTATGAGGCTTCAAATTTAATGATAGCACGAACATTAGCCACCAATTAAACCCTTGCCAATTTTCTTCACTTTTCCATCAGCTACCAGCTCGGCCAAAACCTTATCCAAGATCCCGTTTATAAAGCCATCGCTTTTTGGTGTGCTGTACTCTTTAGCTATTTCAATGTACTCGTTCATGGTAACCTTGGTTGGCACCGACTTTATATGAATGAATTCACAAATTGCCATTTTCATCAGCAGGATATCGGTAGATGCAATTCTATCCATATCCCAATTTTCCAATTTCTCCTCAACCAACTTTTGAAACTCCCCGCTAAACGTGGCTGTTTTTCTAAAAAGGTCTTTCGCAAACTGCCTGTCTTCCTCTTCATCTTTATACATGGAAGGAAGCGTATTACCAAAATCCACGTCCTTCTTAAAATCTGACAGTGTTCTTACAACCAAGGCGCTAACCTGTTCTAAATCGTTGTTCCAAAAAATGCTCTTCTCCTCAAATATGGATTGAAGGTGCTCATTAGGAACAATGAAATCTTCATAAAGTTTATATACAATTCGCCTACACTCCTTATAGGTTGGCTCTTCAATAGCCATAAACTCTTGGTAATGCTCGGACTCTTTAAAAGCTGTAAATATTCTACGAATAAGTTCGGAGTGCTCAGCCCAGTTAATTCTTCGTGCAGAAATCTGCTTTTCTAACTGAATATTCTGTTCTAATTGAAGAAGTAATTTGTTTTCTACAAAACGCAGATTTGGGTTTAAATCCTCATCTGTAGGCATGCGTTTAGTTTTGCCATCTTCAATTTGCTTGGTAGCAAAAGAGTGCATCTCTTTAATAAGAGAAAGTTGATGAATGTAGAGGTCGTAGATTTTTTCTAGACTTTGTGTGAGCAGCTTCTCTCCAGCGGCTAATTCAGAGCCATCCGACCGCTGATATGCAAACAAAGCTTGCATCACTTTTACTCTTAAGTGCCTTCTACTCAACATTACTCAAAGAACCTTTTGTCCAACCTCCTGTTATGCTTCTTGTACCGCTAAGTTTCTATCAAAAAACGTTCGGAAATCTCTGCGGTTAAACATTCCTAACTTTGGGCAAAAGTATGTTTATTTTTCACAATATATAAAGAGGATTTCGGAGCAGAAGGATGCGATCGCTTGCACATTTGAATAAGTATTTCTGGAGGTATAAAACTCGATTCTTTCTAGGTATTCTGTTCGTAACGGTCAGCAACTTTTATGCGATAATTCCGCCCAAGGTTGTGCGTATAACTTTCGATTTACTGAGAGAGATAAGCGTTATTTCCCCTCATTTTCAAGACACTCCGTTTAAATCCATTATTGGCGAATCGTTTATTGGCGTTTGGTTTTTCTTCGGATTGGTGATTGTTGCTGCTGCCATTTTCAAAGGCATTTTTATGTTTTTGATGCGGCAAACCATTGTGGTTATGAGTAGGCATATTGAGTATGACCTGAAAAATGAGATTTACAACCACTATCAAAATCTCTCGCTGTCTTTCTTTAAACGAAACAACACGGGCGATTTAATGGCTCGAATTACGGAAGATGTAAGCAAGGTGCGTATGTATGTTGGTCCGGCCGTGTTGTACGCCATCAACCTAACGGTGCTTTTCTCTCTGGTCATTTACAATATGATAAGTGTGAGTCCATTGCTGACTGCTTACGTTCTTATTCCGCTGCCCGTGCTTTCTGTAACCATCTACTTTGTAAGCAAACAGATTAACATTAGAAGTGAACGAGTGCAACGCCAATTAAGTGGCTTGAGCACCTTCGTTCAAGAGGGATTCTC
>CALCGD010000177.1 GCA_937900875.1 uncultured Flavobacteriales bacterium | reverse complement strand
GTGGTACCAGCTGGGGTCGAACCAGCGACACACGGATTTTCAGTCCGTTGCTCTACCAACTGAGCTATGGTACCTCTTTTGAGGGCTGCAAATGTAAAAATATTTCGAATTGAGAAAAGGGATTTTAATGAAACAAAAGCCGTACATACATTTGCGGTCGAATGAACCTTGCAATAGACATAGGAAACTCTAGAATCAAATGGGCACGATTTGAAGGACGAGAAGTTGTAGAATCAGGTATGGTTCCTGATTCAAATTTTCAGGAATTATTGGCATTAATAAATTTTCATTGTTCTGATAACATCACTATTTCATCTGTTGTACAACTAAATAAAGAGTTTCTGAGGATTTGTAAAAAACAGAATGCACTAATTATCGACTCACGTTTATCAATACCAATAACAAATGAATACAGTACACCGTCTACCCTTGGAATGGATCGACTATGCGCTGCAATAGGGGCTAAAAGTTTGTTTCCAAAAAATCCAGTGCTATCCGTAGATATCGGCACATGCATTAAATATGAATTTGTAACAAGCGATAACAGATACAAAGGGGGCAACATATCTCCAGGATTACAAATGCGGTTTGCCGCCCTCAATAGTTACACATCCAAGCTACCAGCATTAAAGCCACAGAAAACAATAGGCCCAATAGGTAGTTCGACTAACGATGCTTTGCGCTTAGGCGTGCAGCAAGGAATGTTGTTTGAAATTCAGGCAATGATCCAGACAATTCAGACGTTACACCCAGACTTAAAAACGGTTGGAACGGGCGGTGATTTACCGTTTTTTGTAAATGACCTTAAAACTCACATCTTTGCAGATCTTTTGCTCGTCCTACGAGGCATAAATGAAATTTACCTACACAACTCTTAGACAATCATTATTGTCGTTAATGTTCATTCTCCTAAGCGGATGGGCATTTTTTTCTATGGCCCAACCGGCCAATAATTCACCCTATGCTAGATATGGCCTTGGAAACCTGAACAATGGAGCAAACGTCCGTTCGGCAGGTATTGGCGGAATGAGCATTGCCATGAGAGAGGATAGTATTCCTTACTTGGTCAATTTTCTCAATCCAGCTTCCTATACTTCAATCGGCTTCACCGCCTTTGACATTGGCGTATATGGAAACACAGCTACCATTTCATCTTCTACAGCCTCAGAAACCGTAAACAGAGCTAACCTATCTTACTTTGCTTTTGGATTTCCTATTCTGAAAATTAGGATTAAGAATGAACGAGATTCTTTAGACCCTGATTACGATATTGACAGAAAAGTTAGAACGGTAAAAAAACGAACCCTGTGGGGTGGAGCCTTTGGTCTTCGCGAGTTTAGCAGTATCAAATACGCTGCAACCAATTCTATCATTGATACCACAAGTTTATTTGGGAATATCAATTATCAGTTTCAAGGCAACGGTGGTACCAATCAGTTTTTTGTTGGGGTTGGGTTAGAGCCGGTTAAGAACCTGTCCATCGGTTTTAATGCATCCTATTTGTTTGGAAGGATGAATCGGATACAGCGAGTAGAGTTTGATGACGAAAATTATTTCAATGTCAAGTCTGAACGCTATACGGATGTAGGCGGGTTTTATGTCGATTACGGTTTGCAGTACGCTCTTGGACTCAAAAACGGAAGGCATGTATTAACTTTTGGAAGCACGTTTGCGCATCCTATGAAAGTACGCGCCAATAGTTCTTTGCTTGGCAGAACGTATACCCTTACAACCTTTGGCGAAGATCTTTTTAGAGATACAATTGTGTTTAGTGAAATCAAAGGTGGCCACATTACAATGCCATGGAAATATGGTTTCGGTATGACTTGGAAGGGAGGAGATAATTGGTTGGTTGGCGTTGAGCATGCTCAAGAGCTATGGAGTTCTTACCGAGACGTTGATGGAAGAAACGACTCATTAGCAGACGCTTGGCGAACATCAATTGGTTTTGAGTACAAACCCTCCATTGCCGAGACAAATAGAGGTATTTGGGCCTATTTCGGAAAGATGCATTACAGACTTGGAGGCTACTACGCTATGAGTCAATATAAGCTCAATGACACGCAACTTCCAGAGTATGGCATAACTCTTGGTTTTGGTTTCCCACTAAGACGAACCAGAGCAGGAAATGGAAAGTACGTTCAGAGCATGGTAAATTTTGCGGTAGAATGGGGTCAAAGAGGCCTAACCGACAAATCTTTGCTTCTTGAAAACTACTGGAATTTCAAACTTGGTTTCACTTTAAACGATAGATGGTTTATAAAACGCAAATACGAATAATCATGAGACAATTCAGTTTTACACGCACTAACCTGAAAATGCTTGTCCTTGTACAGTTGCTTTTAGTAGGAACGCTTGGAGCTAGCGCCCAAGATTTTGGAGCTGACCCAGATAAATGCAAAGAGAATCTGTCTCTGTACCGAGAGTATTACAAGCAAAAGAATTACCAAGACGCCTTAATTGGTTGGAGATGGGTGTTTGCAAACTGCCCTGCATCAACAAAAAACATTGTAATCAATGGTCCAAACATCATTGAATTTCAAATGAAGAAGTACGCTGATAAGCCAGCAATTAAGCAGGCGTATTACGATACTCTTATGATGATTTACGATAAGCGTATTGAAATCTTCCCAGAGGATAAAGGATATGCGCTTGGTAAAAAAGGTATGGATCAGTATGACTATGCCGAAGAAGACTACACAGACGCGTACAATACGCTTAGCGGGTCTATGAAGGCCGATGGTTTAGCTGCAGATGGTTATGTGCTAATGAAGCTTTACCTAGCCGGAATGAAGCGCCTGATTGCTGAGCAAATTGAAATGGATGTGATGTACGACTTGTATGATCAAGTTGCAAACATCATCGACCATCAATAC
>CALCGD010000176.1 GCA_937900875.1 uncultured Flavobacteriales bacterium | reverse complement strand
AAAAACATGATTATGTATTCTACCGAAGGTGGAATGGACATTGAATCTGTTGCGGAGAACACGCCAGAGTTGATTTTTCACGAAGAAATTGATCCAGGTCTAGGATTACAAGGATTCCAAGCACGTAAAATTGCTTTCAACCTTGGGCTTTCAGGAGCAGCTTTTAAAGACATGACCAAGTTTGTTGCAGCCCTTTACAAAGCATATGTAAGCAGCGATAGCAGCATGTTTGAGATTAATCCTGTTCTCAAAACATCGGACAACCGAATTATGGCTGTTGATGCTAAAGTGACGATTGACGATAATGCATTGTACCGTCATCCAGATTACGCTGCTATGCGCGATGAGTCTGAAGAAGATCCAACAGAAGTAGAAGCAGGAAAAGTTGGCTTGAGCTATGTGAAATTGGACGGAAACGTTGGTTGCATGGTAAACGGAGCTGGACTAGCAATGGCTACAATGGACATGATTAAGCTGCTCGGTTTTGAGCCAGCAAACTTCTTGGACGTGGGTGGTACTGCAGATGCTGCACGTGTTGAGCAAGCTTTCCGCATCATCCTAAAAGACCCGAATGTGAAAGCCATTTTGGTAAACATTTTTGGAGGAATTGTTCGTTGCGATAGAGTAGCACAAGGTGTGGTTGATGCGTACAAGAACATGGGCGAAATCAACGTTCCAATTATTGTTCGTTTGCAAGGAACTAATGCTGTTGAAGCCAAGAAGATTATTGACGAAAGCGGACTGAAAGTAATGTCTGCTATTGCATTGAAAGAAGCTGCAGAAAAGGTAAAAGAAGCGCTTTCGTAGGAGCAAGCCTTACGCCCGTACAGCCATAGTGTATTCAAAGCCCTACCAGAAATGGTGGGGCTTTTTTATCCCAGTAATTCTAGCCAACCGGTATATTCTACGGGGTCTTCTCCTTGGAATGTAAGCTCAATGTAAAACAAGTACGAACCACGAGACATGAGATATCCATTGAATAACCCATCCCAACCGTGGCTAAAGGTGTTAACATCTGCAGATTCATAGATTTTAATTCCATCTAGCGTCCTAATCTCCCAATAAATCGAGTAGGTATTGGCGTAACCGGTTGTATAAACAGACGGATACCACGTATCGTTTAAACCGTCATGGCCTACAGGCGTAAAAGCCCTTGGTATATAAATATTCCTCCCACAGTAAGTCAACTCCAGTTCATATTCGCTCGTGTCCGACCCTAGAAATCCTAGGCACCTGTAGTAATATGAATTCAACTGAATTGCGGAAACTGATAAGCTATCGCTGGTGGGTAGTTGCAACGGAGTGACTCCGCTAAGATTAAACCACTGTAACGAATCGTAGGCCTGCGAGGAGAACAGGACGAAGTATTCAAAATCCTCATATCCCGAAAAACAAATAACCGAATCAACTGCTACATCAATGTACTGGTCTGAATAGTACACTGGAATTTTTGGTTCATCCTCAAAGCACCCGATAAGCACGAATGAAAGCAATACTATGAAACCTAATTTTCTCATCTGAACCATGGTCTAATTTGATATCTGATTCCAACATCCACTGCGGCTAGTCCGGCAATTTTCTTCATGTTCTCGTTCAGATACGATGCACCACCGACTTCAATAATGAGGTAGTTTTTCAACTGATAACCGCCACGGAACGTGAACCGATTAAGGTCGGCCATACCCAATTGCCCGTAAAACTTATCGAGGTATGATATGGTCACAAACCCAGAGAAGAATGCAAAGTCGTTACCCGTTGATTTAATGTCTAATGCTGCCTCGGGCGATATGGTAACACCATCTCCCACGTTGAAATGATAGACCGCTTTTAATTTGTTTCTCAAAACGCTAGTCGGTATTTGGCTAAGAGCCCAACCTTCAGTTGACTTCCATTCCACCGAGTAGTCGAAAGCAAACCTTTTCCAATAATAGCGCAGGCCACCACCGAAATACAAGAAGTTGTAAGTGGAATTCGGCCTTACCTCATTAGTCTGATAAACGTGGCCGTAGCGCGGGTCAAACATGTCAATGAAAGTGAGCTTGTCCCAATCGTTCAGCTTAGAGAATTGCATGGTCATCTTAACTCCAAAGATTAAATGATGATCTTTCATGTTAACTCTAAAAGAACTTGCTGAAATTATTTTTTGAATGTTGTGCTGCAACTCTTTTTCATTGGAATAATAGATGGCCGTTCCCCAATTCTGCTTTGGCCCCCCCGTTGAAAGATCGATAAATGCTTCGTGTTGCATGAACGCCAACTCCAGATTTCCTTCTTCATTCGGAACACCCATTGCCAAGTTTTTCATGCGAAAACGATAGGCAACGGCAAGTTTTCTGTCGAACCCCGCTAGGGCGGGATTATCTACAAATGTCCAAACCGAGCGGTTGTAGATTTTATCTTCCTGGGTAAAGTTTTCGTTTTCCCATTCGTTTTCAACTACAGATGAGCTATCCGATGCCACCTGCGCTGCGGCCAGAAAAGGGATGAGAAGGAATAGGATGGCTAGAAGACGCATCGGTGCAAGGTAAATATTAACACTCTGTATGAGCATAAATTGTGTCAGTCCACTGGTTTTAAACCAACTACATCTTCGGCAAACAAGAACGTTTCATTCTTCACACTTTCCACATCTTTTGAACGGATAGGACTTGCCATTACATGCGCGCCCACATTGGGGAATTCAACCATTCTTTTTCGCGCCTCTGACGTTCCGAGCAGTGGCATCATCTCACGCATGGCTTTTACCGAAACAACCTTGTCTTGTTGCTCATCATCCTTGTAATAGGCTCCTACAAAAACGGGTTGCTTAATCCCTGCAAATGTTTCTTTGGTCATGGTGTGGTCAATCAAAGATCGCACGGTCACCAAGCCTTCAATCCGATACTTGGTTTGCCAATATTTCTTGAATTCTTCCGAAGCTTCGTACTGGCGGTACTCGCTGCCCATTACCAACCTCACTAGTTGCAAGCCCCAAGGCTGAGTGAGTATTTGAGAAGTAGGGTCGAAGATGTCGATGTTGGGAGAATAACAGATGAGCGCCTCAATCTGTGGGTCGTGAGCGGCCAAGTACAAACCAAGCGTTCCTCCAGTGGAGGTGCACATCACAATTACTTTGTGGCCTATTTGTTTGCCTATGGCGATGGCTTCTTTCGCAGATTGGAGATAGTTTTCGGGCGTAATGTCAATCAAAGCTTCGGCTGTGTCAAGCCCATGCCCGTACAATCTGGCTAGGTACAGATTACACCCATATCGCTTCGCAAATGCGCGATGCACTGGATTGCCTTCTTCCTGCGTAGCCGTGAAACCGTGGAGGTAAACCACCGCGTATTCTGTCTTGGCAATTGAATCGTTGAACCAAACCATTTCGGCCCCGTTTCCTGGCTTGAGCGTTTTGAAT
Organism: uncultured Flavobacteriales bacterium; assembly: GCA_937900875.1. Taxonomy (GTDB): domain Bacteria; phylum Bacteroidota; class Bacteroidia; order UBA10329; family UBA10329; genus UBA10329. The sequence continues at coordinate 26,647 of CALCGD010000176.1, read as the reverse complement.
GCGCCTTCTTTGTGAGCCAACCAATCATCCAAATAATCAATGCTGATGGCACTAGAAATTGGCTCTGGATTGAGTGAAGGAACTGGCGCTTTTGGCCCCACCATGTAGCCAACACATAAGAGAATGATGAGGCTTAAAGCTATGTAGGCTACTTTTTTCATCGGTTTCCGACTATTCGCTGGTCACTTTTCACTGTTCGCTAACTAGTTCCTTTTACGTCCAGCGCATCTCTAATTCCGTTGCCAACCAAGGTAAATGCTAACACCATCATAAGAATAGCCGCCCCAGGAATGAGCGCCAAGTAGGCTTTATCCATAATGATGTATCCGTAGTGGTCTTTTATCATCCCGCCCCAACTAGGAATGGGAGGTTGTGCTCCAATGCCAAGGAAGCTTAAACCAGCTTCGATAAGAATTGCTGCCGCAAAATTGGCTGCCGAAATAACAATTACCGGTCCTAAAACATTGGGCAGAATGTGTCTGAAAATGGTTCGAAACCCAGAGAAACCTAAAGCGCGGCAAGCTTCCACGTATTCTTTCTCTCTAATTCCTAAAATTTGACCACGGACGATTCTGGCGACTTCTACCCACATAGCCAACCCAACCGCCACAAAAACCTGCCAAAATCCTTTGCCCATGGCGAGGGTAATGGCAATAACCAGTAGGAGCAGGGGAATGCTCCAAACTACGGTCACAAACCACATAACCACATTGTCTATCCAACCACGGAAAAAACCTGCCAACGAACCCAATAGAATACCGATAAGAAGGGAGATGCCAACAGCTACAAAACCAATGCTGAGGGAGATGCGCGTGCCAAGAATCATGCGGCTTAGTAAATCGCGCCCAAAGCGGTCTGTTCCTAACCAAAAGGTGCGTGTTTCAATCAGTTCTTCTTCAATTTGACCTTGGGAAATAGCTGCGTCAGAAAACTTGGAAAAGGGGTATTTCACGATTTCACCATCGTTGGGCGTATCGCCTGTATAACGTTCTATGGTGAGGGTGTCATTACTGAAAGAATAGGCATGTATTGCCATCCATAAATAGGCTTCGTTCTTCCCAAAGAAAAGCTGGTCGAAGAAAGATTGCTCTTCTACTAAAGCTTTCGGAATCTTCAGAAATGTAAAGCTGGAACCGGGTTTTTTAGCCGCCAATTCTACCATTTGACGGTTCGCATTTGGGCTTCCGTCTGGCGTAATGATAGGGCCAAGTACAGCAAGAACAATAGCTAGAATAATTACGAGCGACCCGAAAATGGCTACGGTGTCTTTCCGGAATTTACTCCAAGCTATGGCGCCTAATGATGTTCCTTTTCCTTTAGTCATTCACCGAAATTGAGCGCCCTTTCCATGTATAGTTTTTAACCCGTCCGAAGATTCCAAGAATAGGAACATAAAACAACATAAACAGTTCGGCTGGAATAATGCTGCCAACACCACAAATAGGGTTGAGGTCGTTTCTAGTTCTTCGAATGATGTAAAGGTCTACAACCGTTTTTACCAAAAGAATCCAGAGCAGGGTGTCTGAAACAAACGTTCCGAGCATAGCAATCGAAATAAGAAGCGCCAAAAGGCCAATTACGTTTGCGAAATAACTTGTAAGGGCCGTGGCTTTCACCATCCAATTAGAATATTCTCCTTTTTTGGATAGCCATCTTTTTCGTTGTTGCCAAAATGCAGAAAATGTAGGCTGCGGAGTGGTTTGAACAATTGCTCTAAAATCTTTCACAAACCCAACCGATTGGGGCCACTTGTCATTGATTTTAAGCATGGTAAAAACATCATCTCCAGATGGGTTTTGCTGTTTGCTGAATCCGCCAACTTCATTGAATGCTGATTTGTCGAACCAGAGATTTGCTCCATTCGCCATTATTGGTTTTCCTTGGCTTGCAAAGCCTCCGGTCAACCCCATAATGGCCATCATTTCCATGGACTGGATGGTTTGAAAAACACCTTCGGCAGGAGCTAAAACCACCGGTCCTAACAGCATTTTGGTATTTGATTTCCAATGCGATGCCATGCTTTGTAACCATTCTGTAAAAACAGAACAATCGGCATCTATTGTGGCGATTATAGGAAACTTGGCTCTGCTAATTCCTTCAGCAATGGCTGATTTTTTACCTTCTCCAGCCTTGTTTTCAAGGACGGTTAGATTCATCATTTCAGCCAGTCTGCCTTTTGCAAGCGCTAATGTGTCATCATCCGAATAATCATCAATTACGATTACTTCAAATAGTTCTTTTGGGTAATTCTGAGTGCTGAGATCTTCTAGCACCGCCAGAATATTTGACGATTCATTTCGCGCAGCTATTAAAATGCTTATCGACAAAGTTGGACTTGTATCTGCTTCTATTTGCAGCTTGTTCCAGCCAGATATCGCATAGAATATCATGGCGGTGTACAGTCCCATAATGAGGAACGAAACGGAGATAAAAGCAAACCAGAATAATTCCATCAGTCTGATTTTCTAAAGAAACGTAGCTGGAAAATAAAAAGCACGCCAATTAAAGCTGGAATGGCCAAATTAATGAGCCAAAGCATGGAGGTTGCTACCACAATACCAACTGTGTTTTGGACAATGTATCCGAAGAATAAAAGTGCCACACCACTGCGGGTAACAAGTTCAACAACAGCAGGGGTAGGGATGACGGTCATGGCGAAATAGGTCATGCCAATCATCATCATGGCTTGGTCATAACGTATCTCAACATTTAGAATCTGGAGCAACAAGTAAAACTGAAATGTGAACACTAAATATCGTGCAACGCTTGCTAGGAAAACCTTTAATAGCGTAGCGGTATTGTGATAATCAAAGACCTGGATGTAATGATGGTATTTTTTAGGAATAGGAAGTCGGTTAAGAACTGTGGTGAGTAGCCTTGTGTTGAGAAAAAGCACGACCAAAAGCACGCACAAACCAAACATGAGAAGGGCGATAAAGTAGTATTGATACTCTGATACCGGTCCAAGGCCAATATGCTTCGGAATGAAGAAGATGGACGCAAGAATACCAGCAACCAGTGTTACAACCAATTGAGCATAGCTGCCAACCACGGTTAAAAGGGTTGCATCGAACCTATCTGCTTTGCCCAAGTGAAACACTCGTCCAAAATATTCTCCTACGCGATACGGTGTGAAAATGGCAATCGTAATACCAGAGAAAATAGCCTTTAAGGATTTTAGTAAAGAGATATTTTCAATATGCTGGATGAGTGTTTTCCACTTATACGCTTCTAAACTCCAGTTTAAGAGCATGAGCACCAATAGAATAAGCAGGTAAATGAGGCTTTCAGGCTTAAGCAATAGGTCAATCCCTTGACTCAAATCACTTTCCTGATTTTTTATCTGTACTTCTCTATAAAGAAACCAAAGCGCAACAAAGGCAATCAAGACCTTGATAAACAGTCCGAGGTTCCGTTTGCGGAAAATACCCTTGTTCATAGAGATTAAAGGAAACAAAAAAGGATGAGGTCGACCTCATCCTTTTTTCAAATTAGTTTATGAATCCTATCGGCCTGATAATGGCTTGTAAGGACGTTCGTTTTCGCCTGTGTAAATCTGACGCGGACGACCAATCGGCTCTCCGTTTGCCATCATTTCTTTCCATTGTGCAATCCATCCAGGAAGACGTCCCATTGCGAACATTACTGTGAACATTTCGGTTGGAATACCAATTGCCTTGTAAATAATTCCTGAGTAGAAATCTACGTTAGGGTAGAGATTTCTTTCCTTGAAATAATCATCATTCAAGGCTACTTGCTCAAGCTGCTTAGCCAATTCAAGAATAGGATCGTTGATACCCAATTTCTCAAGTACATCATCACAAGATTTCTTGATGATAGTTGCGCGCGGGTCAAAGTTCTTATAAACACGATGTCCGAATCCCATAATACGGAATGGATCGTCTTTGTCTTTTGCTTTGTCAATCCACTTTTGCATGTTGCCACCATCTGCCTGAATGCTCTCCAGCATTTCAATTACAGCTTGATTAGCACCACCATGCAGTGGACCCCAAAGTGCAGCAACACCTGCTGCTATCGAAGCATAAAGATTAGCTCTTGAAGATCCAACGATACGAACTGTAGAGGTAGAGCAATTCTGCTCGTGATCTGCATGAAGAATCAATAGTTGATCTAGGGCTTTAACTACTACCGGGTCTGGTTCGTAATCTTCAGTCGGAACTGAGAACATCATGTTCAGGAAGTTCTCTGTGTAATTGTATTTGTTCTTAGGATAAACAACTGGGTGTCCAACAGAATTTTTATGCGACCATGCGGCTATCGTAGAAATTTTAGCAATTAGTCTTTGAATGGTAAGATCTACTTTTTCTTCTTCTCTATCCGGATCCAAACTCTCTGGGTAGAAAGTTGAAAGTGAAATAAGATTTGAAGCCAAAACTCCCATTGGATGTGCTTTTCGAGGGAATGCCTCAAAAAACTCTTTCATATCCTCATGGATAAGAGTATGACGGGTAATGTTCTCGTTCCAATCAGCGAATTCTGTCTTATTCGGAAGCTCACCATAAATCAATAGGTAGGCTACTTCCAAAAAAGTGGACTTCTCTGCTAATTGCTCAATTGGATAACCTCTGTACCGAAGAATTCCCTTTTCTCCATCTAAAAATGTAATAGCGCTGCTTGTTGCACCAGTGTTCTTATATCCACTGTCAAACGTAATCAGACCTGTTTGCGCTCGAAGATTTCTGATATCCACCCCTTGTTCATTCTCTGTACCAGTAATAACAGGTAACTCAACAGTTTTATCTCCTACGCGTAACTCAGCTTTGTCGCTCATTTTTATTCTTAAATAAAGGGTTTTGGTTTCGTGTTGCGATTATACGAAAAAAAGAACCATTCAGGTTGCTGAAAATCAAAGCATGAACTGACTCTTCAAAAAACTTAAATCCTACACTCACTGAAACAAAAAAAGACATCAATTGTTCAATATCTTTTTTTTGAGGGTTAATTGGGTGGTCCGCCAGGGGGGTGTCTTCGGTCTTTAGCTCCGCGTAGAAGCTCCTTTCTAAACCCTTGTTCCGAAGCATGAAGTTGAGCAACTTTCCTAATAGGAAGGATTTTTTTAAACAGAACGTTGTATTCTTTCTTCAAGTTGAGCTCTTTCTGCTCGTATTCCAATTCTATGTCAATAGAGGTAGCCAACTCCGTGTCCGACATGGTTTGATGATTTTTTTTTGCGGAAATTCTGTTGTCCCTTTGTGCTTTACGAATGGCTTTCATTTTGGATTCTAGCTCATTGTAAAGCGGCCAAAATACCTGCGCTTCATCAGGTGTCAGACTCAATTCTTCTGTGAGGTAAGCAACCTTTAATGCTTGCAGTTTTTCTCTTTTAGAGGGTTCTAAGGCCTCTTGCGAAAACGTGAATTGCGCGGTAGAAGCAAGCGCTAGTATCAGTATCAATAGCTTTTTCATGTCAGATTTCTATTTCGTCAATAATGATATTCAATTCTATGTCATCTTCAGATAGGTATTCAATAATCTCTTCTTCGGATAACTCTGTTTGGGCGAGTGCCATTTGATTGTAATCAACCAATTCGTAAATCACTAGTTCGTCAGTCTCAAAATCTGCGAATTCGGTTAGTTCTTCAATTGTAAGCGAGGCTAAAACAGTGTCAAAATCGAGCGAATTGCTATTGGTTGGGTAAAAGAAAAACCAAGCTGCAAGCATTGCTGTCGCCATGCCTAAGGTCGGAATGAGAATTCGTTTCCAATCAAACACCACTGCAGTTTTTGTTTTTTCTGTATACCGAACACTTTCCATAATCCGAGGAGTAAGGTTGTCGAAGTAGCCTTCAGGAGTTTTGAATGCATTTCGCTTCAAATCTGATTCAGGCAGGCCTTCAATCTCCAAATTTGGTTCGTTATGGTTTTCTGCGTTTTTCATCACAATACGTTGACAATTATTTCTTCAAAAGGTTTAAAACTGATTTTTTAAATGCGCTTCAATTTTTTTTACGGCATGATGGTAAGAAGCTTTCAGCGCACCGACTGATGTACCTGTCACCTCTGAAATCTCTTCATATTTCATCTCTTCAAAATACTTCATATTGAATACAAGTCTCTGCTTGGTTGGTAACGTAAGCAACGCTTGTTGTAGTTTCAATTGAATGGCATCCCCACTCAATTCTGGGTCGGCTTCCAACTTGGACGAAAGTCCGTGTGAAACATCATCGAAAGGCACAAAAATGTTACGCTTTTTCTTCTTCAGAAAAGTGAGCGATTCGTTCGTTCCAATGCGATAAAGCCAAGTGTAAAGCTGACTATCTTCTCTAAAACTATCTAGATTTTTAAACGCCTTTATAAATGTGTTTTGAAGCACATCATCAGCATCATCATGATCAATAACAATTCTTCGGATGTGCCAATAAAGCCGCTCCTGATATTTATTAACGAGCTGACTGAATGCCAGATTGCGAGACCTGGGGTCTCGGAATTGATCCAGCAATTTCTTGTCCGAGCCGTCCGTCATGTGCGAGTTTTACTTCCTCGCGATGACTTTTAGTGCCGCTTCAACTATGCTTTCAGTGTTCAATCCGTACTTCTCCAACAATTGTTCTGGTGTTCCACTTTCACCAAAACTATCGTTCACTGCTACCATTTCAATAGGAGCCGGATTGTTCAAAGCAAGTGTTTGAGCAACACTGTCACCAAGTCCACCATTTTTCTGATGTTCTTCGGCAGTCACCGCGCAACCTGTTTTGTTTACAGAAGCTATGATTGCTTCCGTGTCCAAAGGTTTAATGGTGTGGATATTAATTATCTCGGCACTTACACCTTTCTCTGCTAAAATTGCTTGCGCTTCTATTGCTTTCCAAACTAAATGACCAGTTGCGAAAATGCTCACATCGGTTCCTTCTTCAACTTTCCAAGCTTTACCAATCTCGAATTTCTGATCTTCGGGTGTGAAGTTTGGCACTTTTGGGCGTCCAAAACGGAGGTAAACAGGGCCGTCTAAATCTGCTATTGCCTTAGTGGCAGCCTTGGTTTGGTTGTAGTCACATGGATTGATAACGGTCATGTGTGGCAACATTTTCATCATGCCGATGTCTTCTAGAATCTGGTGGGTGGCACCATCTTCTCCAAGCGTAAGTCCAGCATGCGAAGCGCAGATTTTTACATTCTTGCCTGAATAAGCAACGCACTGACGAATTTGGTCATAAACACGACCCGTACTAAAGTTGGCGAACGTCCCTGTGAAAGGGATTTTTCCGCCAACAGTCATGCCGGCAGCAATGCTAATCATGTTGGCTTCAGCAATACCAACTTGGAAAAAACGGTCAGGATTATCGTTCTCAAAGTCGTTCATTTTTAACGAGCCGGTAAGGTCAGCGCAAAGCGCAACAACGTTCTTGTTTTCTTGTCCTAATTCTTGAAGTCCAGCTCCAAATCCAGAACGCGTGTCGCGGTCTTCAGTAAGTTTTTTTATTGCCATGTTATTTTAGCTCAACCAGTTGTGATTTACCCGAAAATATTGTGAAATCTTGTTCAATTGTATAAAATGCTCGCTTCGATCCTATTGGTCTGAAAATCACGGTGTAATCTCCAGGCTGAAGTGGAATGCTTTCTGTAGTTAGTTCAGGGTCGAGCGAATATAGCCACGTGAGCCCTAGTCCTTCTTTCAAAAAGACATCTCCAACCCCTTTGGTTTTTCGCATAACATGTGCCATTCCGGGTTGAGGAATTTCAACCTTGGTGGTGTGACTTTGCGATACATTTACACCGCTTACATACATTCTCGGAAGTGTGAGAATTTCGAGGTCATAAGTACCAACCAAGTACCTTTGTTTATCATCAATCTTCTGGAGATTGAGCGTTTCCATATCCCCCGATTTTCGGACAACCGCTTGAAGGTTTTCGTAATCGTGTTTTCCTTGCACTTTGAGAACCAAGTCTCCTTGTGGGGCATCAATTGCTATGATATTATGTATGCCAGGAGTAAGTTCTATACTGTCTTTTGTTACCGCTGGAACAGTGTGAACTTTCATCCGATACGAAGTGAGTGGGTCGATACTAAGTGTGTCGGGTAAGCCCCTGTGATTCATGGTGTGAATGATATTGTAAACCATTTGCCCAGTATTCGAATCGTAAAAAGTCATGTTTACATCCGTTTCGGTCGGCTCGCCATAGCTGTCAATGAGGTTTACCTGAACGGATGTTGGGTTGAGTGCCTGGGAGATTACAACGTTTAAAATATCCTTGAACGAGCGCTCGTTTTTAGCATTGAAATAACTGCCAATACACTTAAAACGATCTATTAGTTCAAAGTCGAGACCAATACCGATTACGAAGGGTTTAAGCACAATTCCTTTGGATTGCAGCGCTAACGATACGGCACAAGGGTCACCAGCGCACTCCTCAATGCCATCGGTAATTAGGATAATCATGTTGCGGCAATTCCCACATGGCGGAAAATCCTTAGCTGATTGCTCCAAGCTGTATGCTATTGGCGTGGTTCCTTTAGGCTGAATTTTGTCTAAAGCTTTCTTAATTTCCCAAGCCCCACCACCTCCAAAAGGTACTTCAAGTTTGGTGTCTTTACAATCGCGCTGCGAACTGGATATGTACGGACTTTGATGACCATATGCTCTAAAAGCCAACTCTAGATTGTCAACGTTTTTGAGGCTGTCAAGTAGCTCATTAAGTAACTGCTTGGCAATATCAATTTTCATCCCGCTTTCCCAATGTCCAAACATGCTTTGCGAGCCATCGAAAACCAAAAGAATACGGTTGAGAGGTTTTTCTTTTTCTTGCGCGTTGGATGCAGTGCTAAAACCCAGCATAAGCGCGAGCCCCAACATCAAGACAGAAATATGTTTCCTTAAAAGGAACATGTTATTGGTTGGAGATTAATAGTCTCCGAGTGTTTCTTCCAATTGACCAAGCGCGTCTTCCAACTGTTCTTCATTCGGGAAAATGCCATGCCATTTATGACTTCCCATCATATAATCAACTCCCATGCCCATTTCGGTTTTCATAAGATTGATTACTGGAACTCCTTTTCCAGTAGCAGCTTTGCATTCGGCCATTGTTTTAAGCAAATCATTCAAATTATTGCCATCGCATTCAAACACTTTCCAACCGAAAGCTTCAAATTTTGCCCGAAGACTACCAAGCGCTATTACGTCATCCGTATCGCCATCAATTTGTCTTCCGTTAACGTCTACGGTGGCAATGATATTGTCAACTTTTTTGGCCGAAGCATACATAGCAGCCTCCCAAATTTGACCTTCTTGCAATTCTCCATCGCCATGAAGCGTGTAAACCAACTTGCTTTCTCCGTTCAGTTTTTTGGTCAATGCAGCACCAATTCCGCAAGAAAGTCCCATGCCTAACGAGCCAGACGCCATTCTAACGCCAGGTAATCCCTCGTGCGTAGTTGGGTGGCCTTGTAGTCTTGTGTTTAGAAAGCGAAACGTTGAAAGTTCTTTTACTGGGAAATAACCGTATCGGCTCAAAACGCTGTACCAAACAGGCGAAATGTGTCCGTTAGAAAGGAAGAACACATCCTCTCCTTTTCCATTCATATCAAACTTAGAAGCATCTGGCTTCATTATTTCGTGGTACAGCGAAACGAAGAATTCTACGCATCCTAAAGAGCCTCCAGGATGCCCAGATTTTGGCGCTGCCACCATTCTTACAATGTCTCTTCGGGTTTGAGAACAGATACGTTTTAGTTCTACAGTAGATGGCATAGATTGGCTTATTGGTTTGCTCAAAAGTACCCTAACACAAAGCGAAAAAGGGGCTGAGTTAATAACTTTTGAAAACCGTTTTTCATATTCAGCAGAGTGACTGAAGTTTGATGGATTTCAATGAGTCAATCCATTACCTTTGCCGCCTCAAAAAAAACGAGCTATGGCTTTACAATGTGGTATTGTTGGACTTCCTAATGTCGGTAAATCCACCCTATTTAATTGCCTGTCAAACGCGAAAGCGCAAGCGGCAAACTTCCCTTTCTGTACTATCGAACCAAACATTGGTGTTATCACTGTGCCAGACGAACGATTAGAAAAACTGGAAGGGTTGGTGAAGCCGGAACGAGTAGTTCCTACCACAATTGAGATTGTTGATATTGCTGGCCTTGTAAAGGGTGCCAGTAAAGGCGAAGGTCTTGGGAATCAATTCCTCGGAAATATTCGCGAAACAGATGCAATTATTCATGTTCTACGCTGCTTCGAGGATGGAAATATCGTTCATGTTGATGGTTCGATTGATCCAATTAGAGATAAGGAAGTAATTGACACGGAGCTGCAGTTTAAAGATCTGGAAACGGTTGACAAGCGCATTGTAAAAGTTAAAAAGCAGGCTGAGATTGGACAGAAAGAGGCAAAAGCTGAATTTGAAGTGTTGTCAATTCTTAAGTCAACCTTAGAACAAGGGAAATCTGCCAGAGTTGCGGATTTGAATGAAAGTCAGATTGAGTTGGCCCAGGCTTTTCAGTTACTCACATTAAAGCCAGTTTTGTATGTGTGTAATGTAGATGAGAATTCAGTTGTTACCGGAAACGACTTCACCAAAAAAGTAATAGAGGCGGTTAAGAATGAGAATGCAGAGGTGATACTCATTTCTGCTGCAGCCGAAGCGGATATTGCAGGACTAGATACCTACGAAGAGCGGCAAGAATTCTTACAGGATATGGGATTGGAAGAAGCCGGAGTAAATAAGTTGATTCGTTCTGCATACAAGCTATTGCAATTGCAGACTTATTTCACAGCAGGTGTAAAAGAAGTCCGTGCTTGGACGATTGAAAAAGGGATGACCGCTCCGCAAGCTGCAGGTGTTATTCATACCGATTTTGAAAAAGGCTTTATTCGTGCTGAAACCATTGCTTACAATGATTTTGTGACGCTAGGCTCTGAAGCCGCAGTAAAAGAAGCAGGTAAAATGAAAGTGGAAGGAAAGGAATACGTGGTGCAAGACGGAGATGTTATGCACTTTCGATTCAATGTTTAATCTTTCTTAAAGACTTCATCAAGGTATTGGTGATCCACCTTGCCTTTTTTCTCTGCATTGGCATACTTCTTACGCAAGCCGTTTTTAAACGACTCTTGACGTTTTTCTGCTTGCCTGAACAATCTTAAGAGTACACTTGGAAAGAACCGTTTCATGAAGAACATGAATTTGGCATCTGCTGGCAGTATGATGTGAAATCTTCCTTTTCCAACCTTTTTAAGCACATGTTTGGCTACTCTTTCTGGAGTGAGTTCTGAAGTTGCAAAGATCATTTTAGACATTTCTAGTTCTTCAGCTTTACCACGGGCATGTTGCATCACTTTTGTTTTGAAGAAAGTCGGCATTACACACGAGACAGTGACTCCAAGATGATTTAATTCAGCATCCATGGTTTCGGAAAGTGCTCGAACACCTGCTTTGCTCACGTTGTAAGCGCCCATTCTAGGTAAGCTGGTAAATGCGGCTGCACTTGCAATATTGATGATGGCTCCTGTTTTCTGCGCTTTAAAGGTCGGAATGAACAGGGCGTTTCCGTAAATCACACCATGCAGATTTATACTTAACAGCCAGTCCCAATTATCTAGACCGTACTCCTCAACATATCCTCCATCGCCAACACCTGCATTGTTCACTAAAAGGTCAATTCCTCCGGTTTCAGCTAGAAATTTCTTAGCTACAATTCGATATTGGTCTTTGTCAGAAACGTCTAATCCATAGGAAAGGGGATTCCCGCCAAGTTTGGAAATTTCATCAGATGCTTTTTTAAGTGCAACTCCGTCAATATCTGACATGCCGATGGTCCAGCCATCAGAGGCTAATTCTTTACAGAGGGCTAGTCCAAGCCCAGAACCAGAACCTGTGATAAAAGCTCGTTTTGCAGGGAATTTTTTGGAAAGATGATGTTTCATGACGCGAAAGATACAGCGTTGAACAATTAGTTGATGATAGCGGTTGCGTCATAGATAGCGCGGTATTCTCCTGAATTTCAGGAAATAGAATAGTTATCGTCATTGCTCCCGCATGGCGGTACTGAAACACCCTCCGACAAAGACTCGGGGAGCATCCAAAACAACTGTTCAAATCCCTGTTGAAAACCGATGCAAAATAAGTTCAGGTTCACTACGCTCTAGTACTATATTTATTGACCTCAAGAAAGGAAGGTCGGAAGCAGAAAATGGCAGAGGAAACCAAATACGGTGCAGAACAAATACGATCACTAGAATGGCATGAGCACATTCGGTTAAGGCCGGGTATGTACATCGGCAAACTTGGTGATGGCACGCAGTATGACGATGGTGTTTACATCCTGATTAAGGAGGTGATTGACAACTCCATCGATGAATTTGTGATGGGCAACGGTCGGACTATTGAGGTGACAGTGAAGGAACGCTCTGTTCGGGTTCGTGATTATGGTCGCGGTATTCCTTTGACCAAAGTGGTTGATTGCGTTAGTAAAATCAACACAGGTGCGAAGTATGATTCGGTTGCTTTTAAGAAATCTGTTGGACTGAACGGGGTTGGTACGAAGGCGGTGAATGCGATGTCTTCGCTGTTTACTATTCAGTGTTTTAGAGATGACCAGACAAAACTTGCTGAGTTTAAACAGGGAATTATTACCAATGACTCGGCTATTGAGGCTAGCACTCAGCGCAAGGGGACACTTACTTATTTCGAGCCAGACGAAACGCTTTTCAAAGGATACAAATTCCGAGATGAGCATGTGAAGAAGATGTTGTGGAACTATTGCTACCTCAACCCGGGGTTGACGATTGTTTACAACGGTGAAAAAATGCATTCAGAGAACGGTCTAAAGGATCTTCTCGAAGCTAAAATTGATGATGATATCCGTTACCCAATTATTCACCTAAAGGGTGAGGATATTGAGGTGGCAATTACCCACGGAAATTCATCTCGAGAGGAATATTATTCGTTTGTGAACGGACAGCATACCACCATGGGAGGGACGCACCAAGGTGCTTTTCGTGAGGCGGTTGTAACAACCATTCGAACACACTTTGGGAAGAATCTTGAAGCTGGTGATGTAAGAAGTGGAATTATTTCCGCCATTTCTGTTAAGGTGATGGAGCCTGTTTTTGAAAGTCAAACCAAAACGAAATTAGGTTCTCAGAATGTTGGTCCAGACGGCCCTTCTATGAAAGCTTTTATTGGCGATTTCCTTAAAACGGAACTCGATAACTTCTTGCATAAGAATCCGCAAGTGGCGGAGATCCTTTTAAAGCGTATTCAGCAAGCTGAAAGAGAACGAAAGGAGCTTTCGGGAATAAAGAAACTAGCTCGAGATAGAGCAAAAAAAGCGAGTCTTCATAACAAGAAACTACGCGACTGCCGTATTCATTTTGACAGCAACAAACCGCGAGCGGAAGAGACCACAGTTTTTATTACAGAAGGAGATTCGGCTTCTGGTTCTATTACCAAAAGTCGTGATCCGAACACCCAAGCAGTATTCAGTTTGCGTGGTAAGCCGCTGAACAGTTTTGGGCTTTCTCGTAAGGTTGTTTACGAAAATGAAGAATTCAACTTGCTTCAAGCCGCTCTCAATATTGAAGATGGGCTAGAAGGTTTGCGGTATAATAAGATTGTGATTGCTACGGATGCCGATGTGGATGGAATGCACATTCGTTTGTTGCTGCTCACATTCTTGCTTCAATTCTTTCCAGACCTGATTAAGAATGGCCACGTTTACATCTTGCAAACTCCGCTTTTTAGAGTGAGAAACAAGAAGGAAACCATCTACTGTTATTCGGAAGATGAGAGGCGAGCAGCCATGGCTAAATTGGGAAAGAACCCTGAGATTACTCGATTTAAGGGATTGGGAGAAATTTCTCCAGATGAGTTCAAGAACTTCATTGGCGAAGAAATACGCTTAGATCCTGTCGAGATTAGAAAGGAAGATCACTTGAGTCAGATGCTGGAGTTTTACATGGGTAAGAATACACCCGACAGACAGGATTTTATCATTGAAAGGCTTCGAGTGGAGAAAGACCTAGAGGAAGATTTGGAGAAAGACAAGGTTGAGGCATAATTACTTTAGAAGGATTAGATAAAAAATGAGCGAAGAGAACGGCTCGGAAGAAAACGAAGAGAAGAAAGAAGACGGAACTGGCGAGATAGACAACGCGGTTGCGGTAAGCGGTATGTACCAAGATTGGTTCTTGGACTATGCTAGCTATGTTATTCTCGAACGTGCTGTTCCCGCCATTGAGGATGGTTTGAAGCCTGTTCAGACTCGAATCATGCACTCCATGTTTGAGTTGGAGGATGGCCGTTATAATAAGGTAGCCAACATCATTGGGCATTGTATGAAGTATCATCCGCATGGTGATATGGCCATTGGTGATGCAATTGTTGGCATTGGGCAGAAAGAATTGCTTATTGATACCCAAGGTAACTGGGGAAACACGCTTACCGGTGACCGTGCTGCTGCGGGTCGATACATTGAAGCGCGTCTTTCCAAATTTGCGTTAGAAGTTGTTTTCAATCCAAAAACCACCAATTGGAAAACGAGTTATGATGGAAGAAACCGAGAACCGGTCACGCTTCCTGTCAAGTTTCCATTGCTTCTAACACAAGGAGTTGAGGGTATTGCGGTTGGTCTTTCGACCAAGATAATGCCCCACAATTTCAATGAATTGATTGATGCTTCCATTCAGATTCTGAAAGGAAAAAAGGCTACGGTTTTGCCCGATTTCCTCACCGGAGGAATGATTGATGTGAGCAATTACAACGATGGACAGCGTGGTGGAAAAGTGCGCGTTCGTGCCAAGATTAGCAAGTTTGACACGAAGACGTTGGTCATAACTGAGATACCGTACGGAACCAACACATCAAACCTTATCGATAGCATTCTAAAGGCGAACGATAAAGGCAAAATAAAGATTAAAAAAGTAGAGGATAACACGGCTCAGGACGTTGAAATTCTTATTCACCTTGCCACAGGTATTTCGCCTGACAAGACCATTGATGCCCTTTACAGTTTCACCGATTGTGAGTCAAGCATCTCTCCAAATGCGTGCGTAATTGTGAACGAGAAACCGCTGTTTATGTCGGTTTCGGAGATATTGCAGATATGCACACAGCAAACGCTCGATCTTCTTAGAAGAGAACTAGAAATCAAGCTGAGTGAGTTGCAAGAGCAGTGGCACTTTGCATCATTGGAGAAGATTTTCATTGAGAATCGCATCTACCGCGATATTGAGGAGGAAGAAACATGGGAAGGTGTAATTGGCGCCATTGACAAAGGGTTGAAACCGCACACTAAGCACTTAATCAGAGAAGTGACTGAGGAAGACATTACGCGATTGACCGAAATCCGGATCAAGCGTATTTCCAAGTTTGATAGCAACAAAGCAGATGATGTAATAGCCGCGCTTGAAGACAAGATTGCCGCGGTGAAACACGACTTAGAGCATCTTATCGATTTCGCAGTAGCATACTTTAAAAACCTAAAAGATAAGTACGGCAAAGGCCGCGAACGTAAGACTGAGATTCGCCAATTTGAGAATATCAATGCAGCCCGAGTTGCTGTAGCAAACGAAAAGCTCTACATCAATCGCGAAGAAGGTTTTATAGGAACATCTCTCCGAAAGGACGAGTTCATTTCGGACTGTTCAGACATTGACGACATCATCGTGTTTACCGCCAACGGAAACATGAAAGTGGTGAAGATTGACAACAAGGTTTTTGTCGGAAAAGACATCATCCATGCGGCTGTGTTCCGCAAGAGCGATAAGCGCACCATATATAATATGATATATCGTGACGGTCCGCGAGGAAGCTATTTCTCTAAGCGATTCCCAGTGACCTCTATCACCAGAGACAAAGACTATGACCTGACTGCCGGAGCGGATGGGAGCACAGTTGAGTGGTTCTCAGCCAATCCAAATGGAGAAGCAGAAGTTGTTTTAGTTCATGTGAGGCCTAAACCGAAGTTGAAGAAGTTGAAGTTCGATTTCGATTTTGCTGAGATGGCGATTAAAGGCCGTGCTGCAAAGGGAAATACATTCTCAAAAAATCCGCTACGCAAGATTGAGATTAAAGAGAAAGGACTTTCTACGCTTGGAGCTAGAAAAATTTGGTTTGACGATACTGTTCAACGTTTGAACGCGGACGGCAGAGGTGAGCTTTTGGGAGAATTTGCACCAGAAGACAAGATTCTCACCATTATGCAAACAGGCGAATACAAATTGCTTGGTTTTGACATAAGTACGCAGTTTGATGACGACATGATTCTGATTGAAAAGTGGACCCCTGAAAAGCCACTTTCTGTCGTGTATTTCGATTCTGATAAGAAGATTTATATGATTAAGCGCTTCTTGGTAGAGAAATCTACGAAAGGGGTGAGCATGCTTCCTGAAGGAGAAGAAAACCAGCTTGAATTGGTTACTTCCGATTGGAAACCGATTATTCAGATAAACTTCCGTAAAATGCCAGGCGAGGACGAAGCCACGGTCGAAGAAATTAACGTGGAAGAATTCATTGCCGTAAAAGGGTTGAAAGCCAAAGGAAATCAACTCACAAAAGACACAGTGAATACCATTGATTTGCTTGATCCAATTCCTTACGAGCCGCCAACTCCTGAAGGTCAAGAACCGCCAACGGATGATGGCGATGATGGTGATGAAGAAAAGGAAGATGAGGAGGCCGCTGACTCCGAAGAATCAACAACGGTAGAATTGGAAATTGAAAATCCATCTGCCCAAGAACCTTTGAAGAAGGAAGAGCCTAATCCTGAAAACCCTAAAAAAGAGGACTCTCCAAAAGGGCCTGCTACTAACGGTTCAAGCGAAGGACAATTAGGATTGTTTTAGAATAATTATTTCCCCGCCAGCATTCTACTCAATGCCATTAAGGCTAGTTCAGGCCAGAGGTCAGAATCGTTGACAGTAATACAAAACCAATCAAATAAAGGTGGTTTGTTTTTGAAAGGGGAGAGGTGACTCCAATTTCTTATTCCTGCGTCTTCTGGTTTCCAATTGCGTCCGAGACGAAAAACCATCTCGCTTTTGTGAAGGAATGCAAAGTTCTTTTTATTGTATTGAATGCCAGGAGCTGACATCATCGACCCCAAACCAACGCCAACGTGTTTGTTTAAATCTTCTACAATGAAATTGAATTTTTCTTCGGGTGTCAGGATAGAGGATTCTTTTCAATCGTGACCAAATAATCTTGATCCCTTCTATTGTAGAAAAATTTTGACCTCACATCTTGCTCGGATGCTTCGTAGAAGTAGGAGACATGTTCAGTTTTGGATGTGTCAGTACGGTTAATCCATTTAACGGTATAAGATGATTTTTCCTCTGTTAAATGTTGTGATTGCAAGTATCCAAGCATCTTATTAAGAACATCTACTGAGCTAGTTCCTCGTGTCTGGTGTAACAAGAAAATGGCTCCGTTTCTCGCGTTCCGGGTATATAAATCAAGCATGATGCTATAATCTACATCATCAATATCTACATGATAATCAAAGTGAACCGTATTGCGGTTGTCTTCAAAAATGAGAGTAATGATTTCTCCCTCTAGGTCAAATCTTCGGTCCTTCTTCCTCATTGCGAATTTTGAATAAAACTAAGCAGCAAAATTTGTCTACAATGTCAAGTACCTAACTGTACTTTATCAAATAGTGAAGATTAGCAGATTGTTTTTGACTTCTACTGGCACCCTAGTTCGACTCCAGACCGATAGTCATTATTTGGAAAACAAAAGCCTGAAGGAATACTATTGGGAACGTATCGGTCTAAATTTCTATCGTACAATCCGTACTCAATAAACGCGGTAAGAGCATCAATTTCTGCAGCCGTCAGGTTAAGCGGATGAAAACCTTCGGCTAACTGTTCCATTGGAACATCAGAGTTTTCTGCCACTGCTTTGTTTTTGTATTTAATCACCTCCTCTACAGAATGAAAAGTAGCTCCGTGCCCGTAGAATTTGGAGTTGATAAGGTTATATAATTGAGGCACTTTAAACTTGTATTCGTCTTCAGGATTTAGGGTAAAACCACCTCTTCCCAAATTTGCAGTTTGATTAATGAAGTTGGTTAGGTACACGCCATTGCCGTCCAATTTGTTCATGCCTAAAGCATGATACTCCATGTTTGCTAATGCTGGTCCATTATGGCAGTTGTAGCATTCCCCTTTAGAGAAAAAGATAATAGCGCCTTCTTTCTCTTTGGCACTCATGGCTGCCTTATTGCCATTTAAATAATTCTGAAAAGGCGCTTCTGTTGCAAGCAAGGTTCTTTCGTACGCGGCAATTGCCAAACCTGTATACACATTGCTCATTAAAGTGTCATCTCCAACATCACCGAAAGCTGCTACATATAAATCGCGATAGCCAGAAAGCAAAAACAATGATTCGGTCATATCTAACCTGTGAACTTCAATACCGGCTATTGCCTGCGTCTCAGTTCCTTCGTAACCAAGGTGGTTCCATTCTTTTGGTGAATTTACATCCCAAGAATTTTCGGTTCCCACGTTTCCGTGTGTCGCCCCAAATTGTCCGTTCCAAAGTACGTTAGGTTGGTAGGCAATATTCAAAACGGAAGGCGATCTTAATGGCTGAACATCTAGTTGAGCAATGGGATAATTAGGGTTTGGGTACCTAGCCTCGCCTCTCAAACCAAATCCAAGTCCACCCTCAGAAATACCTTGTGGCACACAAGCCTGAAACCCGGCAGCCGCATGGTGGCAACTGGCGCAGCTGTACGTAAATCTGCCCTCTTCTTTTTTAGGTTTAGTGGCCAAACCAGTTTCGTGGTAAAGCATTCTACCTAGTTCCACTTTGGCTGTTGTTAGTGGATTATTAGGGTCTTGTGGAATGTCTGAAAGTGAAGTCGGTAACTTGTAGTAATCCGCTCCTATTCCGTTTGAAGCGTGCATTAATGCCTCTTCCAAGGCAATATCTAAAGCCGATGGTTCTACTGTGTCGATTGGTTTAATATCATCTGGGGTACAGCCTTCTTGCAGGGTAAAAACAACTGCAAGTATCAACACTAAACGATAGTTTTTCATTTCTTCTTAATAGGGAGCCGCAAAAGAAGGGAACAAATGCGAATTAAAATATGACGATTGTCGATTATTGTTCAAGCTGTTCTTGAACTAGTTGATAGAGTCCGTCAAATGACGATGCTCTACCAATCCATCGGAGCTGAGCATCTACCAATATTAAGGTTGGTGTTGAAGTGATGCCAAGCTGATTTAGAATAGGGCTCTCCCAGCCTTGTTCTTCTCTCACATTTAACCACCGTAGGTTTTCAGATTTCACTGCATTAATCCAATCGGTCTTTACACTATCAACCGAAATGGCATAAACGCCTAACTTTCCTGGCAACTCATTATATAAATCTTTGATTTTTGGTAGTTCCCTTATGCAATGTGGGCACCATGAAGCCCAAAAAACAATTACGTTAAGCTCTCCTGTAAGTCCACTTATCGGCACTAAGTGTCCAGTTTCGTTCGGAAGCTTGAAAGCCGGTATTTGATCACCTGGTTTAAACTTAACCATCGAGTTTATCTTGTCCAGAGCCGCCTGCGAAAGCGGTAATTCACAACTACCCAAATAGTTGCGACTCAGATGTTCGATAAATTCTGGAGCCTCTTTTTCAGTGAAAAAGTCAATTAATAAATCAAGTATAAATGCTTGAACTTTTGGATGCATTTCTGGTGCGGAAAGCAACTTGTCAATTGCTGCTTTCACCCCTTGTTCTGAGTGCTCAGTATAGTTGTATAGGTAGTCTAAAATTTTGTTTGGCAAGAACGGGTTGGTGATAATTCGCTCATCCCTAAAATTGATGTAATGAAAATAATGCACGTGGTTGAAGGCAGCGTCATTGTCAAATCTCTTATTCCAATCTGGTTGTTGAGACCGAACAGGAATACGATCAAGCGGAATTAGAATTTCTGCTGCATAGCTGGTCGGGAATAAGTTTACCAAAAGGTCGAGCGAACTATTATATGCCATCGCTACTCGTTGGTATACCGCAGATAAAGAATCTGATTTAGCCGCGTGTCTCGGGTCAAAATCAGATAGATGGTTCAATGCCATTCCCATAGAGTCCATGCTAGCAGAGAAAACCTCTGAAAGATTGAGCATGATATTAAAAGCATCATTCTCTTTTGACTGATCAGGTTTAAAGGCCATGCCTGAGCCGCTTTCGTAAATATGTCCTACCAGATTTTCTTGGTTAATTAAAACAAATTGAAATGACTCTAATGTGTTAACATCAATAACGTAAACTCCATCGCTGAATCGTTGGTCATATTCAAAACGTAACTCAGCTTCACCTCTATAAAGAACGCTGTCGAGCGGAATTTCAAGGTCGCCAGAATATTTTGATAGCCGAATAACACTTCCGACTGGCTTGGTATCCATTACCAATTTTAGATGAGATTGCCCATTGGCAAACAAGGACCCAAGAAGTAGAAAGATTGAAAATAGGCTGAATTTCATGCAACCGATATTAGTAAAATTGATAGTACCGCAAGCACAATTCCGCTCCAATTTAGCTTTGATAGCTTTTCTGAAAACAGAACGATGGCGAGCAAGGTACTGAGAAGAACGATGCCGGTATTGTTGACCGGAAAAACCATCGTGCTTTCTAAATTAGGAATGTTGAGTGCCTGCAGTAAAAAGTGGATGGAAAAGTAGTTCGGAATTCCCAAGGCAAAACCTGCAATTAAGCTCTTGGTTTCTAAAATTTGTCCCGATTTAAATCGGTTAAAAACAACCACACTAAATCCAACCAAGGCAGCGATTGCAAAGAGAGAGGCCGAAAAAACTTCAATTTCATTTTCGCCCAATTGTCTAGTTTCTACAAACTTGAAGAATGTGTCTAGGAAACCGCTTCCAAGAAAAATGATTACTGGCAGAATTAAGAATTTGCGGTCAACGTTAATACCCTTTTTAGGAAATGTGACCAAAACCACCGCAATAACAGAGGTAATTACACCAACCAACTTCAGTCCTGCCAAAGATTCTTCATAAAGAATTACGCCAACCATAACAGGAATTACCAGCGACATTTTATTGGCTACTGAACTAATTGCCACACCTACTTTTTGAGATGAAACAGCCATGATGTAGAACATGGCAATGAAAACACAACCAATAATAATGGCGCTTAAAGCCCAGGGTTTTTGAGTTATTTCAATTGGTGAATAGGCCACCGGAGCTAATAGAAAACCGAGTGTGGCGGCAACAAAATAATTTACGGTAATGGCCTGAAAAGTATGAACCTGAAACCGTTCGAAATACTTGAAAATGACAAGTAACACGGATGATGAAAGGATGCTGAGCGCTAATGGAATCATCTATTTGAATAGCTGTAAAGTTCATCTGTTCCTATTAAGCTGCTGCCGATTGGCTCAATATCGAGGTTTAAAGCAGGAACTCCTGTATGGATAGAGGTAGGAGAAACAAAACGCCTTATTTCATCCCATAGTCCGGCTTGGTAAAAGGAATTATGAAGTTTGGGGCCACCTTCCAAAATAACCGATTGAATGTCTCGGTTAAATAATTCTGTCAACATCTCTTTCAAATTATCTGTGTTGTTCACTCGAATCAATTCTGTATTTCCATTCTTTTCGCTCCGCTTTGTATTAAATATAATTGTTGAAGCGTCATCGCTGAAAACAGAGGTTTTGGTGTCGATTTCTAGTTTCGAATCAATAATAATTCGGACTGGGTTAGTGCCAGCGTACAATCTAGCCGTAAGAGTTGGATTATCTAGCATAACCGTGTTTTTGCCTACCATAATTGCTTGCTCTTGCGTTCTCCATTTATGAACTAATACATTGGAGGAATCACAAGTAATTGCCAGCGCTGGGACTTCATTGCTAGGCCTAATGTGATCTACAAAACCATCAGCGGTTTCAGCCCATTTTAAAATGATGTACGGTCTTTTCTTCTCATGAAAAGTGAAAAATCGCTTGTTACTTTCTCTACATTCTTCTTCAAGTTTCCCAATAACCACATCAATACCACCTTCCATTAACTTCTTGATTCCCGCACCATTAACCTTTGAATTTGAATCAACACATCCGATAACAACTCGTTTTATTTTGGTTGAACAAACCAAGTCGGCACAAGGAGGTGTTTTACCGAAATGAGCACATGGTTCAAGACTTACGTATAACGTTGATTTAGGTAAGAGCGATTTGTCTTTTACCGAATTAATTGCATTCACTTCGGCATGATTTCCTCCGTAAGGACTTGTGTATCCCTCCCCAATTATTTGTTGATTATGGACGATTACACAACCAACGGATGGGTTAGGCGCAGTCGTGCCTAAACCGTTTTTAGCCAGTTCAATGCACCGAAGCATGTATTGCTCATCAGAGTTCAAGCCGTTATCTTATTACAGGATTCGTTCGACCCAATCGTCAACAATTGCCACAATATTCTTTGGCTTTTTTGCCCAGCTAAAATGGCTAAAACCATCATTTCTTGGGTCGTTTTTTTTGAGGTGCAAGTGCTCTATTTTGCTCGCTTTCAATTTATCTAAAAGATGGTCAACAGCGCCTTCGGGCGCTAACTTATCTCCTTGAAACGAAATAGCCAATACTGGCAAGGTTAATTCCGCCAGACTTTTTTCGTAATTATTCGAGTCGTTGCTGATTTTGTAGCATCCAGTTCTAGCCTGCCTGCTCCAGTCAGACATAATTCCACGAGCCTCGGTGCCACCAAAACCAAGTTTTTTACCGGGAAAATAGCCCGTTATTTTGGCAGTCATATTGATAAACTGGGTTGCAGCTAATATGCGGTAGGCAGAAAATCCAGGCCAACCTTTATAATAGACAGAACAGGTTGCAGAAAGAATTAACCCGTCAATTTTAACAGATTGTCTGCTTGCAAAAAGGCAACTAAGTTGTCCGCCTAGGCTATGGCCAAATAGGAATAGTTTTTCGGTAGGATACAGCTTTCTTATATATTGAATAGAAGTAGCGTAGTCAAAGTCTAGTACATCTTTATATCCAAAGTTTACTTTACGATTTGGACGAAGACTAGAATGGCCGTTTCCTCTCAAGTCTACTGTAAAAGCAGTAAACCCAACCGCTGCTAATTGTAATGCCAAATCCTCGTAATAGCTGGCGTTTACCCCCATTGCTGGGAATAAAACGCACACACCTTTGGCCCCGTGTGTCGCATTAAATTGATGAATTACTGTTGAAGAACCATCGCTGTGCACTAGGTTTATTGGTATTGCCTCTGGCACAGATTACTCGTATTTAATGCCTAATTCCTTCATTACCTCTTGGGTAAGGTCATCTGCTTCAGGAGCCACAACTACAATTGAGTTCCCTGTTCCATCGGAAGAATTAAGCACGTATTTGTAGCCCATGGTAGCGGCCACATCGTCCATAGCTGCTTCCAGCTTCTTTGCAATAGGACCTAATAGTTCTATACGCTTGGTATACAATTCTTGTTCGTTAGCACGTGCTTGTTTTTCAATACTTGCTTTTAAATCTGAGATTTCGTTTTCAGAAATGATTCTTCCCGCATCCGTTAATTCTCCAGCTTTTTGCTTTCTCATCATTTCCTGAATCTTATTGTTCAAAAATTGAGTGTTCTTGGTGAGTTGAGCTGTTTTTTCAGCACTAAACTTGTCCAGAACTTTGTTCATCTGCTTAGCTTCTTCCATGTTGGTTAGCACAAGGTCCATATACACGTATCCAATTTTCGTGTCGTTCTCAAGGTTTGCAGAGATGGCAAAGGCAGCCAGCAATAGAATTATGGTGATGTTCTTCATTTCAAAAAGGGTTTAGTTATTTGTAGCGCAATTTAAGCATCTGTTTATGGGAGTTATCCTTATTGGACTTAGGTCTATTGTTTTTATCCTACTTACCATTTTTTGTACCATCGTTGCATTACTTGGTTCTTTCATCGGTGGACACCGATTTGCCCTAAGTACTCAACGATTTTGGTCTGTAGTAATGCTGAAGGTATTTGGTGTGAAAACGATTCTTCATGGCGACAGGCCAGAAGTTGGTTTAATGATGTCAAATCATCAATCTTACATCGATATTTGGATTATTCCTAAGTACGCGATAACAGTTTTTGTGGCTAAAGCCGAGGTGAAAAAGATGCCGCTAGTAGGTTGGGGAGCTTCCGCGGTAAACACAGTTTACGTAGATAGAAAGAGTAAAGAAAGCCGCGTAAATACCAAGAACGAAATCTCATCTCGCATTAAAAATGGGAGGTCGGTAATCATATTTCCTGAGGGTACTACAGGAGACGGCAATGGTCTGTTACCTCTCAAGCCGGGCATGTTTCACGTTGCGGCAGAAGAGGAGTTTCCAATAATACCAACCGCAATTTTTTACGAAAACTCAGATTTAGCCTGGGTTGGAGATGATAACATGGCTGGACATTTCTATCGAAATTTCTCAAAATGGAGCACTACTGCACATGTTACCTTTGGTAAGCCAATAACTGGGAGTGATGGCGAGCAATTAATGATTCAAGTAAGAGATTGGAAACTGGCCCAGTTACAACAATTTAGAAATACCTATCGCGGCTAAGCACTATTTCTGCTTCGGGTCGAAAATATCCACTAAACGAATTGTGGTAAAACTGATTGTTTGATATCCATCTTTCTCAAAGAGAATTCCAATTTCACCATTCGGTAAAATGCTCATGCACGAGTAAGCAAAGCCTTCTTTGTAAATGATTTTACGGTGAGGCCAGGTTAGCCCGTTGTCTGTGCTAGCATATACTGTTCCTCTTAGTCTTCTTGTTCTGTGCCTTGGATTACAAAACAGAATAGTTGAATCATTGTACTGAATAAGACTGCCTTGGCATTCTGGTTCCAACAATCCCTTTTCATCCGAAACATCTCCCCAAGTTTGCCCGCCATCTTCGCTGTAAGCTACTTTTCGCTTCTTCATACCACGTTCACTTCTTGCGTTAAGCATCAAGCGTCCATCGTTTAATTCCACCATTTGCACTTCGTTTGCCCAGCCTTTTACCTTTCGTTTGAGGGGAGCTAGCTCTCCTTTGATCCACGTTTTTCCCCCATCATCAGAGTATACCGTATAAACAAACCATTTTCCATACGGACCTTGGTTAAAAGGCATGATTAATCGCCCTTTGTGTTTTCCTTGTTTAAGTTCAATTCCAATTCCTGGGCCAGATGCTACTGAAGTGGCTTCTGGTCTTTTTACTTGCTCGGTAATGTCTTCTGGATCGGACCATGTCAGTCCTTCGTCATCGCTAAAAGTGAGTAGCGTTTTGCAAATTCGTTCTCCGTCCAATCCTGGCATGGCCCTTTTTTCGCCAAATCCTTCGGCATAACGCTGGTACATGAGCAAGATTCTACCATCTCTTGTTACCAAGGCTTGCGGGTTGTTTAATGCGTTTTTACCGTCTTCATCAACCCGTATTATCGGATCCCAAGTTTTACCATCGTCAGTGCTTCGCTTTAGCACAATGTCGTTTTCAGAATGATCAAGCAGGTTTAATCTGCCTTCAGCAAAAGCCAGTAATACCCCCGAATTTGCTGTTATCATTGATGGAATCCTGAAATTGCCATACCCATCAGATTTTCGCTGAAAAACTGTTGTAATCTCAGAATTTTGACCAAAGCAAGTAAGTGTGCCGACTATAAGAACGAGTGATAGAAATCGCATTCGGTGAATTTAATTGATGAATCTATGATAACGTTCATTCAGATACTTTGACAGTTTTGCTACGTTTCTCAAATGAAGAATGAAGTAATTTAAGCCAACTTTACATGAAATTCGGGGTTTATCATAGCATGAATAGGAGACATCTAACTGTATTAATTGCAATTCTTGTGGTTTCATTGATTGGCTCAGGGTGCAATTCAGACCCAGACGACAAGTACATAACCACTCCGTATCAACTTCAAATCCCGGCTGGTTTACCACCAATGGATCAGTTTATTCCTGCAGATAATCAAATGACGGTAGAGGGAGTTGCATTGGGAAGAAGACTTTTTTACGACCCAATTCTCTCTGGTGATAACACGCAGGCTTGTGCCGATTGTCATGCTCAGGAAAATGGTTTTTCGGATGAGAATCAATTTAGTGAAGGCATAACGGGCGAAATGGGCAATAGAAATGCCATGCCAATTATCAACCTTGGATGGAATCAGTTTGGGTTTTTCTGGGATGGAAGAGCAATAACCTTGGAAGATCAAGCTTTAGGGCCCGTGGTCAATCCGATTGAAATGAACGCAACTTGGCCAGAAGTTGAAGCGAAACTTAATTCACATTCTGACTACCCACGTCTCTTCAAACAAGCTTATGATGTTGACTTCATAGATTCTTTGCACGTAGCAAAAGCGATCGCTCAATTTGAGCGAACTCTGATTTCGGGCAACTCAAAGTTTGACAGATACTATAACCAGCAAATAGAACAACTAACAGAACAAGAACTACGTGGTTTTGTGCTTTACACAACAGAGGAAGCAGATTGTTTCCATTGCCATGGGCTTGGTGGATTAGTAACTGATAACAGATTCCATAATAATGGGATGGACACCGAGTTTAGTGCAGATGAAGGCCGATATTTAGTTACAGGAAATGAAGCTGATAAAGGCAAGTTTAGAACGCCCACCTTGCGCAATATTGAACTAACGGCTCCGTACATGCACGATAGTCGGTTTTTTACGTTAGAGCAGGTTGTGGACCATTACAGCGAG
>CALCGD010000175.1 GCA_937900875.1 uncultured Flavobacteriales bacterium | reverse complement strand
GTTTAGGATCGAGTATGGCATATGCTTTCGGCAGTTCTTTACCTGGAATATGGTGGTCGCAAATAATCATGTCAATTCCCAACTTACTCGCGTACGCCACTTTTTCAATTGCTCTAATACCGCAATCAAGGGTAATAATTAGACCGATATTGTTGGCCTTTGCGTAACCAATTCCAGCAATAGAAACACCGTAACCTTCGGTATATCTGTCTGGTATGTAAAAATCAACCTCCCCAAAATCTTTGAAAAAACTGTAGACCAGTGCCACGGATGTGGTTCCATCCACATCATAGTCTCCAAATACCAAGATTTTCTCACCGTTACCCAATGCCTGTTCGATTCGTTCAATTGCTTTTTCCATTCCTTTCATAAGAAATGGATCATGCAAATCATTGAATGAGGGACGGAAAAATTTCTTGGCCTGTTCGAAAGTGGATATGCCTCTGTTGATGAGCATTTGCGCTACATCAACCTTAATACCCAAATCATCACACAACTTATCTACCTCATGTGGGTCAGGTAAATCGGCATATTTCCACTCAATTTCAAGCATAGGTTGAATTTAGTGATTGCATGATACGTGACATGTTTTTACTCACGTTAAATGCAAGATTACCTGCTCTTTGTAAAACAAAAAAGCCCAACCATATCTGGTCGGGCTCAGAATAATTTATCGTGCGCAATCAGATAGTCATAATGTCTACTTCTTTGGCGCTAACCAAAGTGTCAACTCTTGCAGAATAATCAGTGGTTTGAGTTTGAATATCGTCCTCACCGCCTTTGGCAACATCCTCAGACATTCCATCTTTTTGTAGTGCCTTTATCTCATCATTTGCATCTTTTCGTGCATTCCGAATAGATACTTTAGCCTGTTCAGCTACAGCTTTGGATTGCTTAACTAAATCTCGCCTTCTTTCTTCCGTTAGGGGCGGAATAGAAATTCGAACAACCTTTCCATCGTTCATTGGGTTGAAACCCAAATTTGCACGCATAATTCCCTTCTCTATTTCTTCAAGCAGCCCTTTCTCAAATGGTTGAATCTGCAAAGTTTTAGAATCTGGTGTGTTCACGTTTGCAACATTTTTCAATGGAGTCATAGACCCATAGTATTCAACCTGTACACTTCCTAACATGCTCGGACTTGCCTTACCAGCACGAATACGAGCCAGTTCGTGGTCCAAACGCTCTAGCGCTTTATCCATAGCCTCTTTAGCTGAGTCAAAAACGAATTGTAAATCTTCTTCCATAATGCTAATTTGTTCGAAAATAGGAATTCTTACCTATCAACCTTCAACTAGAGTTCCAATGGTTTCTCCTTCAATAACCTTTGCTAGGTTACCACCTTCATCCATATTGAACACAATTATTGGCAATTTATTCTCATTGCACAACGTAAATGCGGTCATGTCCATCACTTTCAGCCCTCGTTTAAAGACCTCAGCAAAGCTGATTGTGTCAAATTTTTTGGCAGTTGAATCTTTCTCCGGATCAGCGGTATAGATTCCATCTACACGAGTTCCTTTAAGAATTACGTCCGCTTCTACTTCAATCGCCCGTAACGAAGCCGCAGAATCTGTTGTGAAATACGGATTTCCGGTTCCAGCTCCAAAAATTACCACTCTGCCTTTTTCAAGATGACGCACAGCTCTTCTTCGAATAAACGGTTCAGCAATCTCATCCATTTTAATGGCCGACATTAACCGAGTTTTAACATTTAAATTTTCAAGCGATGATTGCAGCGCCATGCTATTAATCATGGTTGCAAGCATTCCCATGTAATCGCCCTGCACTCTATCCATTCCTCCTTCTGCTGCTTGAATACCTCTAAATATATTTCCACCACCTATTACAATGGCCATTTCTACACCGCTATCTACAATTGCTTTTATCTCTGATGCGTACTGACCAAGTCTATCGTGGTCTATTCCAAACTGCTTGTTTCCCATCAGCGATTCTCCGCTTAGCTTCAACAGTACTCTTTTGTACTTCATTTTCATATTGCGATTTTAGAAAAATACGGGCATAAAAAAAGAGGATTTAAATCCTCTTTTTAATCTTCTTATTAATTACCAAGCGAAAATCGCTTGAAATCTGTAACCGTTAACTCAGGGTCGGCACCTCTGAGATATTGATCAACACTTAGCTTATTATCTTTAATGAATGCCTGCTCCATCAGTGTATTCTCCTTGAAGAACTTTCCTAGTCGACCTTGAGCAATTTTCTCAGCCATAGCTTCTGGTTTTCCTTCTTGGATAGCCAATTCTTTACCTATCTCAATTTCCTTAGCTATCACTTCGTCAGACACTGACTCTTTGTTCAATGCAACCGGTGCCATTGCAGCAGCTTGCATGGCAACATCACGAGCCATTTCTTCTAAACCAGCTTTGTTTAATCCTACAATTGTTCCAACTCTATTTCCAGGATGGTTGTAAGCGACAACAGTATCAGCTTCAATAATTTCAAGTCCAGATACTTCAACTTTCTCACCTGTTTTACCAGTAAGTTCAGTAATAGCTTCCGAAACAGTTGTTCCATTAAAAGCAGCAGCAACTAAAGTCTCAGCGTTAGCAACATTGTTTGCAAAAGCAAGGTCAAGTAAGTTGTTGGCAAATTCAATGAAACCATCGGTTTTCGCAACAAAATCAGTCTCGCAGCTAAGGTTTAATAAAATAGCCTTGTTACCAACTACTTTCCCAATAACGATTCCTTCAGCAGCATCACGATCAGAACGCTTTGCAGCAACTTTCTGTCCTTGCTTTCTTAGTAGGTCAATCGCAGCATCAAAATCACCCTCAGACTCAACAAGAGCCTTTTTGCAATCCATCATTCCTGCGCCTGTCTTCTTTCTAAGCTCGTTTACTTGAGCAGCTGTAATTTTCACTGTAGCTTCCAATTTTAGAATTTTAGTCTTCGTTCTTTTCTTCTGAAGTCTCGGCAACTACTTCCTTAACTTCTTTGGCACTAGCTTCTGCTTCGTCCTCTTTGGCCTTTCCAGCTTTACGCTCAGCCAATCCTTCTGCAACCGCATTAGTCATTGTCTTCACAATAAGCTCAATTGACTTTGCGGCATCATCATTACCAGGAATTGCAAAATCAACGTCTTTTGGATTTGCGTTTGTATCAACAATAGCAAATGTTGGAATTCCCAATCTGTGCGCTTCCTTCACGGCAATATGCTCCTTAATAACATCCACAATAAAGATTGCAGATGGTAGTCGAGTAAGGTCCTGAATAGAACCAAGGTCTCTTTCAAGTTTTGCACGTTGACGACTGATCATCAATCGTTCACGCTTTGACATGGTTTCCCATGTTCCATCAACTTCCATTTTGTCAATAGCCCCCATCTTTCTGATGGCTTTACGAATAGTAGCAAAGTTGGTAAGCATACCACCTGGCCATCTTTCCGTTACGTAAGGCATATTTACACGAGCAGCTTCTCTAGCAATAATTCCTTGTGCTTGCTTTTTTGTAGCAACATATAGAATTTTCTTACCAGACCTAGCCATGCTTTTGATTGCGCTACACGCCTCCTCTAATTTAGCAGAGCTCTTGTTAAGGTCAATAATGTGAGTGCCATTCTTCTCCATGAAGATGTATGGAGCCATTGCTGGGTTCCATTTTCTCTTTAAGTGTCCAAAGTGAACACCTGCTTCTAGCATTTCCTGTACTGTAGGTTGAGCCATTGAAATAGTATTGTTTTGAAAAGTCTTGTTACTGTTCGATTAACGCTTGCTAAACTGGAATTTCTTCCTTGCTTTTTTCTGACCGAATTTCTTACGCTCAACCATCCTAGGGTCACGCGTCATCAGTCCGAATTTCTTTAGAGAAGGCTTAACTGTTTCGTCTTCCTTCACCAAAGCTCTTGCTATACCTAATGAAATAGCTTCTGCCTGGCCAGTGATTCCTCCTCCAGTTACGTTAACCTTTACATCGTACTTACCATCCACGTCTAAAACAGTGAAAGGTCTTCTTATCGTATCCTGCAATAATGAAGTTGGGAAGTATTCTTTGGCGTCTTTGCCATTAACTTCAAATTTTCCCTTTCCGCTTTTCAAGTATACTCTTGCAATAGCGGTTTTTCTTCTACCTAATGTGTTTATAATTTCCATTGTATACGACAGATCAGTTCAATGAGATTGTGCGTGGTTTTTGAGCCTCATGCGGATGCTCTGCACCAGCGTACGGATGCATGTTTTTAAAGATTGCTCTACCTAATTTACTCTTAGGAAGCATTCCTCTTACTGCCTTGGTAACTAATCCAGTTGGATCCTTTGCCAAAACTTGGTCAACACTTCTCAATCTCTGACCTCCTGGAAACCCAGTATGGTGCATGTATCGTTTAGTGTCTCGCTTGTTCCCAGACAAGGTTACCTTATCAGCATTAAGTACGATTACATAATCGCCACAATCTGCATGAGGAGTAAAGTTTACCTTATTCTTACCCCTTAGGTGGTAAGCAATTGTAGATGCCAGTCTACCAAGGGTTTGTCCCTCAGCATCAATCAAAATCCACTCCTTAGTAGCAGTGTTCTTGTTGGCAGAAATGGTTTTAAAGCTTGGTGCTTTCACTTCAAATATCTTTTCAGTTCATTCATGGAGATCACTCTCCTACCCAAATTTGGGGCTGCAAAGATATTACTTATTTCCTTAATCAACAACGGTTTGTGAACAATTCATTTCAACACCCCTAGTTCTTTGCCCACCGAACTGAATGCTTCTATGGCTTTATCGAGGTGTGAAATTGTGTGTGCAGCCGATATTTGAACACGAATTCGTGCTTGTCCTTGGCCAACAACGGGATAGAAAAAGCCGATTGCATAAATTCCTTTTTCCAACAATTTATCTGCAAAAATTTGCGCCAACTTTGCGTCATAAAGCATTATTGGAACAATTGGACTATCTCCTTCTTTCAGATCAAAGCCCGCTTTTTTCACTCCTTCTTTAAAATACTTGGTATTGGATTCTAGCTTATCGCGGAGCTCCGTTGTGGAAGAAAGAATGTCAAAAACTTTGCTTGCCGCTCCAACTATTGAAGGAGCTAAAGAATTAGAGAACAAATATGGCCTAGATCGCTGACGAAGCATTTCAACAACCTCTTTCTTGCCAGATGTAAATCCACCCATAGCTCCGCCCAATGCCTTTCCAAGCGTACTTGTAATAATGTCCACCCGGCCCATTACATTGTTGTACTCATGCGTTCCTCTTCCAGTCTTTCCAATGAATCCTGATGCGTGGCTGTCATCTACCAAAACAAGCGCATCATACTTCTCAGCCAAGTCACAAATGATGTCCAGTTTAGCTATATCACCATCCATAGAAAAGACTCCGTCTGTAACGATTATTCGATAGCGTTGTGTTTGAGATGCTTTTAATTGCTCCTCTAAATCAGACATATCGCTATGCTTATATCTATAACGAGCAGCCTTGCAGAGTCTCACGCCATCAATAATGGAGGCATGGTTAAGTTCATCGCTAATAATGGCATCATCCGATGTGAATAGCGGCTCAAACACTCCTCCATTCGCGTCAAAACACGCTGCATATAATATGGTGTCTTCCATTCCTAGGAAGTTGGATATTTTATCCTCCAAACTCTTATGAATGTCCTGGGTTCCGCAGATAAATCTAACTGATGACATACCATAACCGTGAGAATCTAATGCGTCTTTTGCTCCCTGAATTACATCGGGATGAGACGAAAGACCCAGATAATTATTGGCACACATTATAACTACATCTTCACCTGTGCTAACCCGAACCTCTGCTCCTTGCGGGGTAGTAATGATTCTCTCTCTTTTGTATAGACCAGCCTCCTGGATTGATTTAAGTTCGTTGGCTAAAAACTCTTGAAATTCTCCGTACATGTCTTGCTTTTAAGGATGCCAAAAATAGAACTTAACCTACACTTAAATTTCAATAGAGAACAAGCCGCAAAGTCGATTGTTATATTTGCGAACAATAGAATTACAAACTCATAAAATCATTTAGAAATGGCTTTTGAATTACCGAAACTTCCATACGCATATGATGCTTTGGAACCACATATTGATGCTAGAACGATGGAGATTCATCACTCAAAACATCATCAGGGATACACTAACAATTTAAACAACGCAATTGCCGGCACCGACCTAGAAGGAAAATCTATTGAAGAGATTTTGGTTGCAGGATTTGACAATGGCGCAGTACGAAACAATGGCGGTGGTTACTATAATCACGACTTGTTTTGGAAGGTAATGTCGCCAAATGGCGGAGGACAACCTACTGGTGCTTTGGCCGATGCTATAAATGCTGCCTGCGGTTCCTTTGATGGATTTAAGGATGCTTTCAGTAAAGCTGCTGCCACTCGTTTTGGGTCAGGTTGGGCGTGGCTTTGTGTTCATCCAGGAGGAAAAGTTGAAGTTTGCAGCACTGCAAATCAGGACAATGCACTTATGCCAGGAATTGGCTGTGGCGGCACCCCGATTTTAGCTTTGGATGTTTGGGAGCATGCTTATTACTTAAACTACCAGAACAGAAGACCAGATTACATTTCAGCTTTTTTCAATGTGATAAACTGGGACGAAGTTTCTAGACGATATGAAGCTGGAAAATAATATCAGCAAACTTTTGGAAAACAAAAAAGGCCCGCAATTGCGGGCCTTTTTAATATCATTAACACTGGCTTATTCAACCGTTACTGACTTTGCTAAATTTCTTGGTTGATCCACATTACAGCCTCTCATAACAGCTATATAATAAGACAATAATTGCAATGGAATAGATGCTAAAATTGGCACCAATTCTTCTTCTGTTTCTGGAATTTCCAAAACGTGATCCGCCAACTCAGCCGCGGTAGTATCTCCTTTTGTAACTACGGCAATGATTTTTCCTTTTCGTGCTTTTACTTCCTGGATATTGCTAATCACCTTGTCATACGAGCCTTTCTTTGTTGCAATAACCACCACTGGCATCTCCTCATCAATTAATGCTATTGGTCCGTGCTTCATTTCAGCGGCAGGGTATCCTTCAGCATGTATGTATGAAATCTCCTTCAACTTAAGAGCCCCTTCTAAAGCTACAGGGAAGTTATAGCCCCTTCCCAAGTACAAGAAGTTATGAGCATCTTTATACTGACCGGCTATGTATTTAACCAAATCGGCTGATTGCAATGCCTCTTCGACTTTCGCAGGGATTTTCTCAAGTGCAGCAAGCAATTGTTGGAACCTTGACTCTGGAATTGAGCCTCTTTTATGTGCCAATCGCATTGCCATTAAAAAAAGTACTGTAACCTGCGATGTAAACGCCTTGGTTGATGCAACTCCTATTTCTGGTCCTGCATGGGTATATGAGCCTGCATCGGTTATTCTTGAAATCGTTGAACCAACAACATTACATACTCCTATGATGGTTGCGCCCTTTGACTTCGCCAATTCTAACGCAGCAAGTGTATCTGCCGTTTCTCCAGATTGAGAAATTGCGATTACCACATCGTCTTCGCCAATAATCGGATTTCTATATCGAAATTCAGAAGCATATTCTACTTCAACTGGTATTCTTGCAAGGTCTTCAATGAGATATTCTCCGACCAAACCAGCATGCCAAGAAGTTCCGCAAGCAACAATAATTATTCGCTTGGCATTTGCCATTTTCTGCTCATAATCAATAATACCGCCCAGACTTACTGTACCAGAATCAATGTGATAACGGCCCCGCATACTGTCGGCAATTGATTTAGGTTGCTCAAAAATTTCTTTCAGCATAAAATGCTCATACCCACCTTTCTCTAAGGTTTCAAGATGCATTTCTAACTCGTGTATATAAGGAGTTAGAACTTCGTTTTCGATAGACCGAACCTTCACTCCCTGACCTCTTCTCAACTCAACTATTTGCTCGTCTTCCAAATAAACAACCTCTTTGGTATACTCCACAATTGGTGTAGCATCCGAAGCCAAGAAAAATTCATCCTTGCCGATTCCAACGACCATTGGACTACCTTTTTTGGCACCAATAATTACGTTTGTGTCACTTTTATCTAGAACTGCAATAGCATAAGCACCAACAACTTGGGTTAGAGCTACCCTTACTGCTTCCGCAAGTGGAAGATTTTCGTTTTCCTGTACGTCTTCAATTAAATGAATAAGTACTTCAGTATCAGTATCACTTTTAAACTCATGTCCACGCTGAATGAGCTCCTTTTTCAACGAATCATAATTCTCTATAATTCCATTGTGGATTATGGCTAACTTCTCATTTCCTGAATAATGCGGATGCGCGTTTAAATCATTTGGTTCGCCATGGGTGGCCCAACGTGTGTGGCCTATGCCAATCGTTCCAACTATATCTTTTCCCTTAGCAAAGGTCTCCAAATCGGATACCTTGCCTTTGCATTTATAAATATTAAGGTTTTCACCTAAAAGGCAAATTCCAGCGCTATCGTATCCTCGATATTCTAATCGTCTAAGACCCTTGATTAAAATTGGATACGCCTCTTGATTTCCGATATAAGCTACAATTCCACACATTAGCTTTATTCTATAATGGTGTAAGTCATTCTAAGTTTCATTGGCTCTGTTGAGTGCCGAGGCCCGTTAAAAACGCCTCGCCTTGCATTAACCGCATTACCTGAATTTACGATATACAGACCGTAATCTATCTCATCAGGGTTATTAATAATGGACTGCAAGTGACGAGCAACATTAAATACGTACTCCTTATTTACAGGGTCGTACACGCCTCCTAGGTAATCAGACCCTTCAAATTGGTCGATAATAAACACCGAGCCTCCTTCTTCCGAAATGCCTGTGACTGACAAACTGTTTGGGTAACCATACTCTGTTACGACCGATTCATCTAACGGCAAAACCAATTCAGCCTTACTAATGGCCACATAACCCAATTTATTTAATTCTCTCAAGTGTGGCATATCTACCTTCATTCTAAGCCCAGCCATTGATTGAATGTACAACCTATCCTTGCCTACCTCGGTTCCTAGGTTCACAGCATGATGAACTTCTTTCGGAAAATTATGAGTGAACTTGGTATGAATACCATGCGTGTTATCGAACTCGAAAGGGAATACAGCGGTATCACCATCGTTGTTGTGATAATACAATTCAATTTGTGTATATCTGCTCAACATGTTAAAATAAAGAATGGAGCCATGTCCATTTGCCATATTCTCGTTAATAGGTTTAATACAGATTCCTTCAAACTCTTCTGCGAAAATTTCCTGCGATGCAAGATTCAAAGAGTTAATAATACTGTCTCCAAACGTATTACTTAAATAGACACGCATAGATGGCGGCAGTTGATTATCGCCAGTATCAATTGTTGAATATAAGTCTGGCCTAAACTCAAACTCTGCCAGAGGAAAGCTGGATAGAGCAACGTTGCTGTTTGAATAATAGACGGTCCCGTTATTTCCAGTCGCGTCCAAGTCTTCGTCTACCAAATAGACTCCAAATTTCATGGTGCCGTTTAGCTTATCAGTATTGCCATATGCTCCAGCATACGCCACATTCAAAATAATGGAATCTGTTACAGCACCTGAGCCAAAGTCGACACCGGTGGACGACAATAAAAACTCTGAGTATAACTCAGACCTGACTCGACCAAAGATTGGGTCACCGAAATCACCAACCAGATAGGTTCCACTGTTCAATCCAGATGTAGGCACAGAATCGTACTTAACTGTTCTTGCCTCAAGCGTGAAAGTGTCTATCCAAGCTACTTCCATTTCTTCTCCGTCAGGTAGCACTTCTAGTCCTATTCCTTCAGGTTCTTTACATGAAGAAACGGCAAGTAATAAAATCAGACTAAAAACAGCTGAAAATTTAGGTATTCTCATCCTCTATAAAATAAGTAAGCGGAGGGGTTAACCCTCCGCCTTAAAGAATATTGTACAACGTATGTTAATATGCATTAATCGGCAAGAACCGAGTCGTTAGCCAGTATTTCGGTGTAAAATTCAGAGTAAGCGTCTAAATAGCTTTCCTCATCCTTAAACCCAAGAAGTGGTTTATCCGCTCCAGTAGCCGCAGCCGCTGCTTCTGGTGTAAGTTCTTCCTCGCCAATAATCACAGCATCGGCATACTTAATAGCCGTACGAGTAAGCCCCATGTGACTAGTATCTGCAAAAATTGCTACATCTTCATCAGTAAGTGTATCAAACTTTATTTTTTCTGCCATTCTAGCGTCCAAAGTTCCTTCGTAAGAATCGTTGTACAGAGAGTAAACAATCTTAGAATTTTCAAAAATTGGATCGTCTTTGTAAACTGTTTTAACAAAAAATGGAAGCAATGCAGTCATCCAACCATGGCAATGAATTACATCTGGAGCCCAGCCTAATTTCTTAACTGTTTCGATAACACCTCTACAGAAAAAGATGGCCCTTTCATCATTATCAGAAAACATCTTTCCATCTCTACCCGACATGAAAAACTTGCGGTGAAAATATTCCTCATTATCAATGAAATAAACCTGCATTCTTGCTGGCTGAATGGATGCAACCTTAATAATAAGTGGGTGATCGGTGTCATCTACAATAAGGTTCATTCCAGATAATCTAATCACTTCATGTAATTGATTTCTTCGTTCGTTAATACATCCGAAACGCGGCATGAAAGTTCGAATCTCTCGACCCCTTTCTTGTGTTCCTTGAGGAAGAT
>CALCGD010000174.1 GCA_937900875.1 uncultured Flavobacteriales bacterium | reverse complement strand
ACGATATTCTTTTGACGGCTTCAAAGGATACCGTGATTGGCACCTACCAATGGTACAGAGATGGCGTTGCAATTGTTGGAGAAACTAATGATGAGTTAGACGTTTCTGGAAACGGATATGGCGAAGGCGATTACACCATTGGGCTGCTTATTAATGGCCAGTGCGAATCACTTACTACCACCGTAATTGCCCCTGATTTTCCAGTAGCAAATGCAACCATAACCAATGAATGTTTACTAACGGATATAGCCTTCACCGACCAATCGACTCTCGCTTCGGGTAACATCATTAATTGGGATTGGGATTTTGGAGATAGTAATTCTTCCATTTTGGAAGACCCGACTCATTTGTATGCTTCGGACGGCACGTTTAACGTGACTTTGACAGTCACAACAGACTCAAATTGCGTTGATACTTGGCAAGGTATAGCAACCGTTTACCCCAATCCTGAGGCGGATTTCAATTCAGTGGCAGGTTGTCTTGGAGCTCAATCTAATTTTACCGACCAATCTGTGGTCAATGCTCCCGGTAACATCAATCAATGGGCTTGGGATTTTGGTGATGCCAACACCTCAGCCTCTCAAAACCCATCAAATCTTTATACGTCAATAAATACTTACAACGTAGAATTAACGGTTACCACTACTGATGGATGTTCCGATGCAATAATTTCTCCGATAGATGTTTATCCAAGCCCCGAATTGGATGTTTCTGCTCCAACGGAATGCGTGTTAGATTTGGTTCAATTCGTCAATAATTCGAGTATCTCAGCAGGAGTCATCAATTCTTACGATTGGAATTTTGGGGATGCCGCAACATCTGCTCTGGCTGCCCCAACACACGTTTATACGGTTGCAAATACGTATACAGTTGTTTTGATAGCTTCGAGTGATGAAGGTTGTATCTCAGACACAACTTTTCAGTTGGCTTCAAATCCAAATCCCGTTGCAGATTTCACGGTTACCGAAGCGTGCTTGGGAGAAACCATTGCTTTGGTCAACAACAGTTCTGTAATTGCACCAGGGGTAATTGACCTTATCGAATTTGACTTAGGTGATTTTTCAATAATTCAAAACACCGTTCCAGCTACTTACACTTACGGCAGTGCTGGTAATTTCAATCTCGAACTTATAGTTACAACAGCAGATGGTTGCGATGACACGTTAATTCTAGGAACAAACGTGTTCGACTTGCCTACTGCCGATTTCAGTTTTACAAATATCTGTGAAGATGATTCTGTTCAATTTAACGACCTCTCCTCTATTCCTTCAGGAGTAATTACAGGCAGGGAGTGGGATTTCGGAAATGGAAATACCTCTACAGTTGAACAGCCAACTTATCAGACTTACGCTGCAGACAACACTTATCCTGTTTCGCTGATTGTTTCGTCAGGGTTTGGTTGCTCCGATACGTTGGAAGATGTAATTGAAATCTATCCTGTGCCAATAGCGGAATTCACTTTTGATAGCGTTTGCTTCCCTCTTCTAGTTCAGTTTACTGACCTTTCTGTCGCAAATGGTGCATATCCAATTACGTCATGGCTTTGGACCTTTAGTGATGCTCAAACAAGCGGAGTGGCATCTCCAAGTATTAATTTTGGAATGCCAGGAACTTTCTCTGCAGAACTTCTTATTAGCAATGGTCCAGGTTGCAAAAGCACATTCTCAGCCGGAGATGCTGTGGTTCATCCATTACCAACTGCAGAATTCCCAATGGATTTAGCTACATGTTTGGAGGAAACTATCGACTTTGAAGATCAGTCTTCCATTATTCCAATTACTGATGATGCCATCACTGCTTGGTCGTGGGATTTTGACGATACAGGAAGTTCGGTTATTCCATCTCCCTCACATCTTTACACTTCAGCAAACATTTACAATGTTCAATTAACTGTAGAAACCAACCATGGTTGTTTGGATGATGTGGTTCATGCAGTTGAGATTTATCCGTTACCGAATGTAGATTTCACTACAACTCCAGCGGAAGGCTGCGCTCCACTTGGCGTTCAGTTTTTAGACCAGAGCAGCATTACCGCTCCCTATACAATTGGCACTTGGGACTGGTATTTAGGTTCTGACTCTCTACTAGCCAGTGCTCAGAACCCGTTTTTAACCTACAATCCTGAGATTGACCCGTTGAGCATTGCCACTTTCGACATTGGTCTAACCATCACTTCTTTAAATGGATGTATTTCGGAAATTTTCAGACCTAATTTCGTCACGGTTTACCCAAAACCAGATGCCTTATTTTCTGTAGATGATGATGTTAAGGACGTACTTAAACCATTGTTTTTATTCACCGACCATTCGTCTGAAAACGTTACAGCGTGGGATTGGAATTTCGGAGATGGAATGTTCTCAACAGAACAACATCCAGAGCACACCTATCCAGACGTTGGTACGTATCCAATCATACTGACCGTAGAAACTCAATATGGATGTCTTGATACAATTGACTATAGGGTTAAAGTAGAACCGATTTTCACGTTCTATGTACCTAATTCATTTACGCC
>CALCGD010000173.1 GCA_937900875.1 uncultured Flavobacteriales bacterium | reverse complement strand
ATCATCAGATGTTTATTGCCCATGGCTTTCCAATAGCTACCAGCATGTTCCGTGTCTAAAACGTTTGGTAATTTGACAATGGCAACCAATCCGGCTAATGCCAAAAGGGCGAGAGCTAAAACTACAAACGGCCCTTGAACAGCCGAAGCTTCGCCAGCGTAATATGCTAGTTTTTCAACCTCAGAATATGCAATGATTTCATCCGTAGTGCTAATGTTGTCACTCAGTATAAACATGGCCCCAATAACTGGAGCTATAGTAGTTCCAACCGAGTTGAATGCTTGAGAAAGATTCAATCTACTTGAAGCCGTTCTCGCATCACCTAGTACCGCCACGTATGGGTTGGCGGCAACTTGTAAAATGGTCATGCCTCCAGCGAGCACGAAATATCCAAGCAGGAAGATTTCAAAAATTCGGAGCTGCGCAGCGGGCCAAAAAAGCAAACAGCCAACTCCCATTGTTGCTAAACCCAGCAGCATTCCCTTCTTATAGCCGATTCGTGCAAGTATAAACCCGGATGGAATGGAAAGAAAAAAGTACGCCATGAAAAAGGCAAACTGTACCAACCCAGCTTGAAAATAAGTAAGCTCAAATACCTCCTTCAAACGAGGGATGAGTGAGTCCACCAATACGGTTATAAATCCCCACATGAAGAACAGGGAGGTGACCACCATAAATGCCTTAGTGTAATTTGCTTTTGTAGTGTCGGTCATGAATACGGATGGATTTGGAACTACAATAATCGCCAAAACAATCTTGCAAATGCGTATTTGTCAACTCAATTTTGATGTTTGAAAAGACAGATGAGGTAGTACATTTCATTTTATCTTCACAGCATGAGCCACAGAAGAAAATTCATCAAAACGGCTGGGCTAGGCGCAGCAGCTTTGGTCGCTGGAGCAGCTAACTCTTGCGCAGAAAGTAAATCTGAAAAATCGGACAAACCCGTTTTGTTAGTTGGTCAAAAACCAATTGCGATTTCTACATGGCGGCATGGGATGGAGTGCAATGCAGAGGCTTGGAAGATTTTAGAGAGAGGTGGATACGCACTTGATGCGGTTGAAACAGGGGTGATGGTAACCGAGAGTGACCCTAAGTCAACTTCGGTTGGTTTAGGAGGAAGGCCAGATAGAGAAGGGAGAG
Organism: uncultured Flavobacteriales bacterium; assembly: GCA_937900875.1. Lineage (GTDB taxonomy): Bacteria > Bacteroidota > Bacteroidia > UBA10329 > UBA10329 > UBA10329. The sequence continues at coordinate 7,042 of CALCGD010000173.1, read as the reverse complement.
TTACGTTAGACGCATGCATTCAGAACGAGAAAAGCGATTGTGGAGCCGTCTCTTTTCTTCAAGACATTGAGAATCCAATTGCGGTAGCGAGAAAAGTCATGGAAGAAACACCGCATGTAATGTTGAGTGGAGCGGGAGCCAAACAATTCGCATTAGAAAAAGGGTTTGAGGCAAGAAACCTCCTGACAAAAGAGTCTGAAGAAGCTTGGAGAAAATGGTTAGTTGAATCGAAATATAAGCCAGTTATTAATGTCGAAAATCACGATACAATAGGGATGCTTGCGCTAGACTCGGAAGGAAGAATGTGCGGGGCTTGCACTACTAGTGGAGCTGCCTACAAACTTCACGGTAGAGTAGGAGATTCACCTATAATTGGCGCTGGACTTTTTGTAGACAATGAGGTAGGAGGCGCCTGCGCAACAGGCCTCGGAGAGGCTGTTATTCGCGTGGCAGGTAGCGCCATGGTTGTAGAATTGATGCGGTCGGGAGCGACTCCCGAGGAAGCGTGTAACGATGTTGTGAATCGTATTATCCGAAAACACGATAATGTGGATGGACTTCAAGTTGGTTTCTTGGCCATGAACATGAAAGGCGAATACGGAGCTTTCTCGGTTTACGAGGGCTTTGATTTTGCTTGCACCTATTCAGGTCATCACGATATGATAAAAGCTTCGTTCGACAGAAAATGGTAAAGCGTTTAGTGCCGATTATCATTCTGTTTTTGGTTAGCTGTAGTGTGCCGGATCGGAAGGCCGTCAGCCCTAAGGACGTTATCATTATTCCAAAGGTCGCTACTCTTGGGATGGATTTTGGAACATTCGATCCAACAGAATCAACCACTATTTATTATTCACCCGAATTCTATGGTGAAGCACAGATTTTTCATGATCAATTTCAGAATCTAACTGGATTAGATCTGAATTTGAAAGAATATGATAATGGCCCGGTTGCACAAAATTCAATCACGTTAGCCAAAGATTCTGCGCCTCATGCTGAATTTGGTGACGAGCTTTACGTCCTAAGCGTTCAATCTCATGCTATCGTAATCAATTCATTCACTGGTATCGGAGTTTTTCACGGAGCTCAATCCTTGCTTCAACTCATTCCTACGAATGACGAGAATTACAACATTCTTAACGTTTGGATTGAAGATTACCCGCATTTCTCACACCGAGGATTGCTATTGGATTGCTGCCGTCATTTTTGGTCTATTGAAGTGGTGAAGAAGTACATCGACCTACTCGCTTACTATAAAATGAACGTGTTGCATTGGCATTTAACTGAAGATCAAGGTTGGCGAATTGAGATTAAGAAGTATCCGAAACTTACTGAGATTGGTGCTTGGCGAACAGAGGAAGACGGTTCTCGATACGGTGGTTTTTATACTCAGGCTGAAATCAAAGAGGTGGTTGCTTACGCTGAGGCAAGGCACATTGCTGTTATTCCTGAAATTGAATTACCTGGACATTCTTTAGCGGCTTTGGCTTCGTATCCACATTTAGCTTGTACTGATGGGCCTTTTGAGGTAACGCCAGAATGGGGCGTTTTTAAAGATGTTTATTGCGCTGGCAGTGACTCAACCTTTGAGTTTTTGGAAGATGTTTTAACTGAAGTGATGGAGCTTTTTCCAAGCAAATACATTCACATTGGAGGCGATGAAAGCCCCAAATTTAGATGGAAGAATTGTGCTAAATGTCAAAAGAGAATTTCTGAAGAAGGACTTCATGACGAACATGAATTGCAGAGCTATTTCATCAAACGAATGGAAACATTCCTAGCGCAAAATGGCCGAAAACTCATCGGTTGGGATGAGATTTTGGAAGGCGGATTGGCCGAAGGCGCCACAGTGCAAAGTTGGCGCGGAATGCAAGGGGGAATGGATGCAGCTACAAGCGGTAATTATGCCATAATGAGCCCAACAAGCCATTGCTATTTAGATTACGGATTAGAGCTAATTGATCTAGAGAAAATCTACGCATTCGACCCAATTCCTACCGAGTTAGATAAAGAATCTGCCATGCGAATTATTGGAGGAGAATGCAATATGTGGACGGAACATGTGCCCGATGAAGCTAATCTGGATTCTAAGGTTTTTCCTAGGATGATCGGTCTTGCGGAGGTGCTTTGGTCTTATCGTGAAAACCCTGATTACACGGAATTCAGCCAGCGACTAGAAAAACACTATCCGAGATTAGAAAAGTGGGGAGTGAATTATGGCTTTGAGAAAATTCCAATTGGGTTTAATACTGAAATTGTTGAAAGCAGCATTAAGGTTTTAGTCAATAAGGCAGAGCCTAATATGGTCGCGCTCGTTGATTATGGAGACGGTAAATCCGTGGAATGGAATTCAGATTCAACGTTTACGACTTCTCAGAATCTGACGTTTAAAGCGAGTGTTAACGGTAGAGAATTCCCGATGGAGTTTCCATTGGATTTAGCCGTTCATAAAGGATTGGGAATTGACCCTTCCATCAATGCCGAGTACAGTTCTTCCTATTCAGCAGGTGGAATTGGGGGCCTTACCGATGGTATTTTGGCTACGCTAGATCTCCGTGATGGAAGATGGCAGGGATTTCAACTCAAAGAATCGTTGGAGGTAGTTATTGACTTAGGAAAAACTCAGTCAATCTCAAGTTGCTCTGCCAACTTTTATCAGTACAACAATGCTTGGATATTCGCCCCAACAAAAGTCGAATATTTCATTTCTGCAGACGGAGCAAACTATCAATCAATCGGCTATGCAGAACCTAATTCTGACCCAAAGGAAAAAGGACAGTTCATTGAAACGTTGGCTCTTCAATTCGAAGAAAAAATGGAGGCCCGTTTAGTTAAAATGCGGGTGTATTCTCTTGGCCCTTGTCCAGTTTGGCACGATGCGGCTGGAAGCGATAGTTGGATTTTTGTTGATGAGTTTGTTATAGAATAATTCGTCATCAAAAAGCCCTTCGAAATAGAGGTATGTGTTGATTCTGTAGAATCTGCCATTTGTGCGCAAGAATGCGGTGCAGATCGAGTGGAACTATGCGCCAGACTGGATTTGGATGGATTGACACCCGATTTTAATACAATCTCCAAAACACGAGATGCAATTGACATTGGTTTGCACGTCATCATTCGTCCCCGAGAAGGTGATTTTACCGTTTCTCCTGAGGAATTGAAACTGATGCTGCAATCGATTGAAGCTTGTAGAAAGCTAGGAGTTGATGGTGTGGTATTCGGAGTTTTGAGTTCTGACGGATCATTGGATTTGGAATTGATGCAAACGCTTATACAAGCAGCAAAGCCGTTGTCAATTACATTTCATCGAGCTTTCGATGTTTGTGTTCAGCCGCTGCGTGTTTTTAGGCAATCGGAAAGGCTTGGCGTTCACCGTGTATTGACTTCGGGTCAAGCTGAAAAAGCAATTGATGGTCTGAACTTGATTTCAGAACTGGTGCAGCAAGAATCAAGTGTAAAGGTCATGGCTGGAAGTGGTGTAAATGCTACTAACGTTCTTCAACTTTGGAACGCTGGAGTCAGACAATTTCATTTTACTTCGCACAAGCAAAATGAACATGGAATCAACAGATTCGATTCAGAGAAAACAAGAACAATTGTGAAAAAGCTAGAGGAAGTATGCGGTATTTGATTGTTGTCTTGCTGATTTCGGTTTCAGCTTCAATTTTTGGGCAACAAACGTCTAGCGAGTTGCATTCTAATTGGGAATTTAGAAAAGTCGGTGATGAAAACTGGCTAACTGCGGAAGTCCCTGGTTGCGTTCATACCGATTTGTTTAGGAATCAGATTATTGAAGATCCGTTGGGCTTAGATGGCGAGGAAAAATGCAAGTGGATTGAATTCGAAAACTGGGAATACAGAACATCTTTCGAAAAATCCGATCTTCCTCCCAAACAGCATCACACCCTCAAATTCCATGGATTAGACACGTATGCTTCAGTCTATCTGAATGATGAACTGATTCTTCAATCTGAGAATATGTTTCGGTGGTACGAAGTGGATGTTTCGGAATTGCTCGAGGCAGAAAATCAGCTTAGAATTGTATTTGAAAGCCCGGTCAATAAAGGAATTGAAAAACGAAATGAGTTAGGGTTTAATCTTCCCTCACCAAGTGATGCAGGAGATGAGAAAATAGCATCATTCGTTCGAAAATCTGGCTATCAATTTGGTTGGGATTGGGGCCCACGCCTGCTTACAAGCGGCATCTGGAAACCTGTTGAGATTATGAGTTGGGACGATTTGAAATTGGAAAATTTCCGAGTCGCGCAAGACTCGGTTTCTAATAAGAAAATGATCGGAACAGCTCACTTTCGAATTCAATCCAGCGGGGTACAAACGGCCACGCTTCTTGTAAATATTCCGGGTCAAGCTAACCGAGATACCAGCGTTGAATTGAAAGAAGGGGTGAATGAGTATCCGCTTCAGTTTTCAATTGTAAACCCAGAATTGTGGTGGCCAAATGGAGTAGGAGGCCAGAAGCTTTACTCAGTCGCTGGCCTAGTTCAAAAAGAGGGTAAAGAGTTGGCGAATGAAACTCGGAAAATTGGTGTTCGAACCATCAAGTTGATTAACGAGCCTGATGAAATTGGCACCTCTTTCTATTTTAAAGTGAACGATGAGCCGATTTTCATGAAAGGCGCTAACCTGATTCCGCAGAGTGTTTTCCCATCCTCGGTTACCAAGAAGCAAACGCTCAAACTATTAACAACAGCCAAGGAAAGCAACATGAATATGCTGCGAGTTTGGGGTGGAGGAATTTATCAATCGGATTGGTTCTATAACATATGCGACAGCCTAGGGGTTCTTGTTTGGCAAGATGCCATGTTCGCTTGTTCTATGTATCCGTGGGATGAATCTTTTCTACAGAACGTTCATGAGGAAATCAAGCAACAGTCTGAACGAATTTCAGACCATGCATGCGTTGCCACATGGTGCGGAAACAACGAAGTTCGCGTGGCTTGGAATAATTGGGGGTGGCAATCAGAATTCAAGTATGATCAAGCACAGCAGGATTCAATCTGGAACGGATACCAAAAGCTATTCAAGGAGGTTATCCCACAGACAATTCAGGAGGTTAACCCATCCATGAATTATGTTTCCACTTCTCCTCTAAGCAACTGGGGAAAGGATGGGAACTTCAACCACCATAACATGCATTATTGGGGTGTGTGGCATGGCACCGACAACTTTGATGGATTCGAGAAAAACGTGCCTCGATTCATGAGCGAATACGGATTTCAGTCCTTCCCTATTCTCCAGAATAAAAGCTCTGAATATGCAGAACAACTGCTGAAGTCAAGGCAGAAAAGCTACAAGGGAAACAAGGAAATTGATCGTCATTTGGAACAACACTATCCAAAGCCTAAATCTTTTGAGGATTACGCTTACTTAAGTCAGCTTACTCAACGAATAGCAATGAAAACGGCCATTGAGGCACATCGATTGAACCGCGAAAAATGCATGGGCACACTTTACTGGCAATTCAATGATGTTTGGCTCGGACCAACTTGGAGTACCATAGATGCTTCGGGCACGTGGAAGGCCGCACATTACCTGGTTACCGATCGTTACAAACCAATTATTTTGTTGCCAAAGTCTGATGATAATGTGTTTAAACTCTCAGTCTCCAACGACAGATTAGAATCGGAAGAATTGACCATAAAAATGCGGTTGATTGCTTTCACTGGAGAAGAGGTTTGGAAGGCTGAATCGTCAGTTAATGCTGCTAAAAATACGCTCACTAAAGTAGGGGAGTGGAACCTGAAAGAAATGATGAAAAACGCAGGGCTGAAGCGGCTTTCGGTTTTGGAGATTCAATTATTAAAAACCGATTCGCTTTTAGATGAAGAGTTATTCTACTTCAATAAACCGAAAGACCTTTTTCTGTCGAATGTTGATCCAGAAATAGAGGTACAATTAATGGGGGATTATTTAGAGGTAAGAATCCAAAGTCCCGTGCTTTTGAAGGACGTTATGCTGAGTTGTGACGTTGAATGCAAATACTCTGAGAACTTTTTTGATGTCATTCCTGGGCAAATGAAAGTGGTAAACCTGTATCCCAAAAGACTCGTTATACCAAACGTTGAACTCAAAAGTTTGAATCAATGGTTGCCTAAGTAGGGCTCTTCTGAAACCTAATCCGCGCCTCAGATTCCCTTTGTTTCTCCAATTCTGACGAAAGTCCTTTTTCTAGCACAACAGTCGGTTCAACTTTGAACTCTTATTCCAAATTTGAATGAGACACAAAACCATCATTGAGCCATTCCGCATTAAAAGTGTGGAGCCAATTCAACTTTCAACCGAAACACAGCGAGTTGATAATCTAAAAAAAGCACACTACAATCCGTTTCTCCTACTATCCGATCAGGTTATCATAGACCTGCTTACCGATAGCGGAACATCTGCCATGAGTTCTGCTCAATGGGCAGGAATTATGGAAGGAGACGAGGCCTATGCAGGTTCCCATTCTTGGCTGAGAATGGAAAAGGTGATTAAAGAACTGACAGGTTTTGAGTTCATTTTGCCAACACATCAAGGCCGTGCTGCAGAGCGCATTATATATGGCCATTTGGGTGGAGAAGGGAAAACCTTCATCAGCAATACGCACTTTGATACGACCCGTGCCAACATTGAATTTTCTGGAGCCCAAGCGATTGACATTCCTGTTAAGGAAGCACACGATATGGCACTCGATTACCCGTTTAAGGGCAACATGGATGTTGAGATGCTCCAAAATTTAATTGCTGAAAAAGGCCCTGAAAATGTTGGTGCGGTTATTCTTACCGTGACAAATAACAGCAGTGGGGGACAACCCGTGAGCATGATAAATGCTGAAAAGGTTGCTGAAATCTGCAAGAAGAATGGAATTCTCTTTTTATTGGATTGTTGCCGGATTGCTGAGAACAGCTATTTCATCAAGCATCGCGAAGCAGGGAATGAGAATGTCACTTACAAAGAGATTGCACAAAAGATGTTTAGACTGGCCAATGGTGCCGTGATGAGTGCTAAAAAAGATGCCCTTGTAAATATGGGTGGATTCCTTGTG
>CALCGD010000172.1 GCA_937900875.1 uncultured Flavobacteriales bacterium | reverse complement strand
TTCTACTTCATGCAAACGTATCCAAAAATGGCATATGTAAGGAAGCCAACACTAATACGACTAATTCGTGGATAAATTAGATGGGTTGATATGAAATACTTAGCGAGCATTCTAGCGTTTTTATTGTGCGTTCCTTTATGGGGATTCGCACAGTCTCCACATCCAATTCTCAACTCGCTTGACGCATACAAACAGCCCAACGGAATTCTTGTTAGATGGGTGATTGCTGGAGGCGGTCAGTGTCAGGGAACGAAAATATTCAGGTCTTTAGACCAAACGAATTTTGAACAAATTGGCCATATTGAAGGTATTTGTGGTAGTACAGATGGTGACGAAACGTACTCGTACTTTGATTCTGTTCCTCATGCAAACACCTACAATCATTACCGATTAGAAATGGGGTTTCAGGGATTTACCTCTATTGTAACCGTGTTTTTTGAGGATTTTGGAAGAAGTAGCTATGTTCTTCAAACAGATTACGCTACACAGACCTTCAAAGTACTCTATTCAAATGACCCGAAAAAGGAGGCTATTTTAGAAGTTTATGACCGAATGGGGAATGCTATTTATACTGGTTCTAGTACCACTAGTGACATTCAATTTGATACTGCAGGCTGGCTAAGTGGTGTTTATATTTTCCGAGTTACTGGAGTTTCTAAAACCGATATTCAAGGAAAGTTTTACATTGGCCATCGATGAGAATCGCTGCATTTATAATCTGCATGTTTACTATAGCTGGCTGCACCAAAAAAACCGATGTGTTTGTTTTTGATTGCGTCATTTATGACCATAGAGTAGACACCCCAGTGAGCAATGCGGCAGTAACCATGAGCGTACAGAATGCAGTTGGTGGCTTTAACCCAAACTTTAATGTGGTTGGTACAGCAACCACTGATGCTAATGGGCGCTTTTATATAGAAGTAGATAAGGCTGTCTATTACTCCTATCGGTTAGAGGTAAGCCATCCACAACACTTTGAAGGCACCTTCGCAATTAATCCAGACGATGTTCCATTTAGTACGGCTTATGCCAACACATTTAATCTTGAACCGAAGGCGTGGATAGCCACATCCGTATTCAATCAGAATGGGTCGCAAACGGTAACTTTTGCCCTAGATGCCGAGACGGACGAATGCACTAATTGCTGCACCGACAACGCGCGAATAATTCAAGGCTTTCCGGTAGATACGACTTTTGTATGTCAGGTTTATGGCCAGCAAACGGCAAACATTAACGGGACCTACGTGGATAACAATGGCGGCATTTTTCAAATTGCAGAATCGGCCTTTGTACCAGCCTTTGATACAACAACCATCAACATTATTTATTAGCATTCATCGAGGCGATAGTATCTTTGCCGTATGAGTGATTCCATCGACCCCAAATTAGGTGATTACAATCCTGATTTTATTCCGCCTTCTGTAGAATTTGCTGAAAACATGACGGCTATTGGCCGTGCGTATTTTCAACCAGAATTTTTTGGATTAGAAAATCTTGATGCAGATAAACCGGCCATGTATGTTACAAACCACAACGTGCTTGGCGTTTTAGATGGCACCCTATGGGCTGCCGAAATGTATATGCAAAAAGGAATTTTTGCCCGTTCGTTGGTAGACAATCTTCATTACATGGTTCCAGGCTGGAAAGACCTTGCTGGCAAAATGGGATTTGTTAGAGGTACGCGCGAAAACTGCAAGACCATGATGGAGCATGGAGAACACATTATGGTCTACCCCGGTGGAGGCAGAGAAACGTGTAAACGCAAAGGCGAAAAGTATAAGCTCACTTGGAAAAAACGTACTGGTTTCGCCAAAATGGCTATTGAGGCTGGTTACGATATTATTCCTGTTGCGCAGGTTGGTGCAGAAGACTCGTTTGATATTCTGTTGGATCCAGAAGAAATAATGGAGTCTCGATTTGGCCAGTGGCTAACAGAGCAAGGCTACGCAGAAAAGTATTTGAAGAATGGGGAAACGATGTTTCCCTTGACACGCGGAATTGCATTTACGCCCATTCCTCGTCCTGAAAAGCAGTATTACTCTTTTGGGCAGCGTATTTCAACAACTGAATATGAAGGAAAAACAGATGAGGACACTCTTTGGGAACTGCGTACTAGAGTAGAAAATCATCTTGAATTGGAGATTACGAAACTCCGCATTAAGAAGTTGGAAGATGGTGACGGTAATTGGTTTCGTGCATTTCTGAATAAGCTTTAGCCAAAGGCCTTGATGGCCATGAAAATTAGGGCCAATACAGCTAGAACCACTGGTGCGGCTAGAAATAGGACAAGAACACTCCTCCAAGCAGGTCGTTGCTTTCTCCTCTCATTTACCCAATATTTGGTCTTAGCCCCAATTATTCCAAGTGTTGCGTATAGAAATACGTTGATAAAGTGCGAACCAGGAAACCCTCCAATTTGATACATAGCGAGAGCAACTATGGCTGCGCTTGAATAAATGGGTAACGCGGTGAACAATACATTCCCTAAAAAGGCGCTAGTGTAGTTGGGGCCATTCACAATGGTTACGCAGTCTAAACTAGAATCGTAGGCATCTTTTATGGCCTGTAACTCCTGTTCAACACCCTTTAATCCGAATATAGAAGTTCCATCAATATTGATTACCACAGAGGCGTTTTCAACTTCTGCAAAGACAAATTTTACTGCGCTCAAAACCCCATCTCCAGGTTTACTGGCTAGATAAAAGCCGGCTTCCTCCTTTTCAAAATTTCCGTAACCGCGTTGTTTCATAATAGGATGAAACTTGGTTAAAATGTCTTTGGCCGTGCTGCTACCTGTAGGCGTTACTACTAGCGTTAGCAGTGTGCTGCTGGGAGAAAAAGAACTCATAACAACGAATTTATAAAATCACTTCGGTTTAATTGGAAAGATCTGAACCTGCATTTTTGGGTATAAATCATGACCAACTGCTATGATTGAAGGGATGTCAAAAAACGTAGTGAATCCAGAACCATTTCGGAAACTAACACCACCGCTGCATTGAACAGAATATGACGCTGTTTTTTGCATCATGGTGTACGGGTCGGCATCTGTTGCTATCAAGAAGACATCTGCTGAATGAGACCCATTTCCTGTTTTATGGAACCCAGTTATGTAAACCCCAGTTGAGTCTTCGGTCAGCTGAATGTTTTGGTAATCTCCATAATTTTTGGAGCTCCAATTATTGCGCTTTGCTTCTCTACTATCCCAAGTGGTCCATTTCTCGAATTCGAAGTCTTGTGCATTCGGGTGGAGATGGTTTGAGCGGTAAAAATCGATTGTCGTGCAATCCCAAGAGCCTACAGCAAGTAAGAAATGATCTTTTCGCTTAAGCAAAGCCACCGAACCAGCGGTGCTGTATTTCCACTCGCCTTTTCTCTTGAGGGTGTAAGTGGGTGGAGAAGAAAGATTTTCAAAACTGGATATGTCTATTAATTGAACGACTGATTGTCGCTTGCCTTGCGGGTCTTCTATACCAACGGCCAACCAATTTTCTGCTATTTGAAATCCTCCAGCATGGTTGAGTGGATCTTGAGCCAACTTTTTAATGCCAAGAAAACGAAACTCGCCTCCCAGTAATTGGAAAAAGGCCAAATAACCAAACTCATTAGAGCTGCCAGAAACCACCAATGTGCCATTATAGAGTTGGATGCCTTGTAAATGGCCTCCAATCAAATCTTCTTGCACTGGAACAGACAGTTTGAATGATTGAGCCTCAACAGTCAAGGTTTCGCCAGAATCTGGCAAAGGCTGAGCCATTACCAGCTGACAGAACAGTGTTAAACCAAAGACGATTAGCAGTATTCTAGACAATTTCGGAAATCGGGATTCTATTGAATTAGCAAGCAAGTGTCAAAGATGGTCATCTTTCTTATTTTTAGCAGCCCCACGAAATGCTTGTATGAGAAGAACTCTACTAACCCTCTGCCTTCCATTCCTTTTTATTTTTCAATCTCTAGCCCAAGACGTTGTTCTTAGTGGTGTAATTAGAGACAAGGAAACCAACGACCCGCTAGTTGGAGCTAGCGTCATAACGGAATTCAATACTGGTGTTACCACAGACCTTGACGGTAAGTATAAGATAACCCTTTCGACAGGAATTCATAAGCTGCGCTTTTCCTTCATTGGTTATAAAACAAAAACGAAAGAGATTGACTTAAGCAACGGTGCACCTGCTAAGCTTGATGTGTCTCTTGCTATGACCTCGGAGCAACTAGATATTGTGGTTATTTCATCAAGCCAGTACGAAAAAAGTATTGCGGAGGAAACTGTTTCTATGGAGGTGGTTGGTAAAGAACTAATTCGGAGTACTAATGCTACCGATCTTGGAGACGCTATTGATAAAACCCCTGGTGTTACTGTTACAGGTAGTTCGA
>CALCGD010000171.1 GCA_937900875.1 uncultured Flavobacteriales bacterium | reverse complement strand
TTAAAGCGCAGGAGCTCGGATTACCCATTTATTCTTATCCAGAATATATCTATGAGCAAACCAAGGATAAAACGCGAGTTGTAATAGGAGGGAGCCACGGTAAAACCACCATTACAGCCATAATACTACATGTGCTCCAAAAGTGTGGAGTTGAAACTGATTACATGGTTGGAGCACAATTAAAGGGGTTTGACACCATGGTGAAGCTCACAGAAACTGCGCCCATCGTAATACTTGAAGGCGATGAATACCTGAGCAGTCCGATAGATAGAAGACCCAAGTTTCATCTTTACAAACCAAGTATTGCGCTATTAAGTGGCATCGCCTGGGACCATGTAAATGTGTTCCCAACCTTCGATAATTATGTAGAACAATTTAGAATTTTCTTGAATTTGATAGAGAAGGATGGCACCCTAATTTATTCTGAAGACGACTTTGAAGTAAGAATGGTAGCAGAGCAATGCACTAATCAGATTGAGAAAACTCCTTATGGAATTCCACAACATGAAACAGTAAATGGAATCACGTCTCTCATTAGTAATGGGGAGAAGATTCCTCTGAAAATATTCGGTAATCATAACCTCATGAACCTGAATGGTGCCCGTCTGGTATGCAATGCCCTCGGTATTTCTGATAAAGGTTTTTATAAAGCTGTCCAAGATTTTTCTGGAGCATCTAAGCGACTAGAACTTATCGGTCAAGCAAATTCAACTTCCGTTTATAAAGATTTTGCGCATTCTCCTTCCAAGCTAAAAGCCACGACATCTGCGGTTAAAAATCAGTTTGACAGTCGAAAACTTGTAGCGTGCATGGAACTTCACACATTCAGTTCTCTAAATCAAGAATTCCTATCACAGTACGCAGATAGTATGAATACTGCAGATGTAGCGGTGGTTTACTTTAATCCACTAACCCTAGAACATAAAAAGCTGCCACCACTTTCGGAGAATGATGTAAAAGATGCTTTTAAGCGAGAAGACCTTTTGGTATTTATCGATAATGATAAGATGGTAAGTTGGTTAAAGAACCAAACTTGGACAAACAAGAATCTGCTACTTATGAGCTCTGGAAACTTTGGGGGGCTTAATTTGGAATCGTTAGCTACAGAAATTACCCAAGGCTAGATTATTTTCGCACCAAAAACGCAGCTATTATTGAGCTCAGAAATCCGACAAAAAGATTGAAAATAAGTACGATAATAACGTGAGATGAAGGCGAGTAAATCTGCTTAGCTAACTCTATTTGGCCATCCATTACCTCTTGTGTAATAGCGCCAGTTTCAACCCCGCGTTGCATGTTGATGGAGATTTCGGCAAGTCTTTCAGCAATAAGCGGTTCACCGAAAAATTTGATTAACGCAAACGTGACTAATGCTACTACTAAAGTGTACATAGCAACTGGCTTCAAGCCAGATTTAATTCGTTCTGGAAAGCTTAGAACAGACTCAGCTGTGTTTTTAATAACAATGGCTTGGTAAACAGGTACCAAACTGAGAACAAGGATAAGGTCTGCAAAAAGTGTTTTTGCAACAACCGAAGTTAATTCAGTTCCACTAGAGAAATAATAGATATTAACTGCAATGGCCAGCACCAAGCATACCAGCGTAACGGCTACAGGATTCTTGCTCAAACCTTAAGCTTTTACCAAAGTTGGAAACTTGTAAGCAGCTAGTTTATAGCTTCCAAAAAGCACTGTAGTAAAGGCTAAATCTCCAGCTAAAGTGTTTCTAAAAAAAGGCACTCCAGCAGCATAGCTATTAAGCAGACCGCTTAAATCTTGTGTGTAATAAGGGCTGCCATACCAAACAGCGGCATTGGTAATAAGGTAGAATAAGATAGAGCCAATTAATGAACCTCCAATTGCAGCTAACATAGTTGGATTTTTTCTGATAACCTGCCCGATTATTACAATGGCAAGAAACCCTGCGTAAACGGCCCACATGGTACTGTGCATTCCAATAATTAAATCGGATAAAAACATAATAACTAAGGGAAGAGCCATAGCTAAGCCTCTATTAGAAAACATAGCACCGCCAAACAAAGCGATAGCAGCAATAGGAGCAACGTTATCTGGTAATAAACCAGCTATTCTTAAGCCCGCTGCAATTAGTATTAGAACTAGAATGAAAATGTTTCTTGAATTAATCATTGTATTGAATTTCGCGCTAAGATACTTTCTATGAACTCTTTTTCATGTGATGACGAATGAAGTTTTCAAGGTCTTCGGCCCCAATTCTTTTTGCAATAAGTTTTTTGTTCTTATCGAGAAGAAAAATGACAGGAGTAGAGTAGATGTCGTATAGGTATTTGTAGGCTGTTTTTTGCTCTGGATCCTCAACATTTATCCAATCTAAGTTGTGCTCATTAATGTATTTAATCCAAGCATCTCGCTCCTCAGCATTGGTATTCACTCCATAAACCTCAACATTGAGTTCGTCCTTAAATTTATCGTAAAACTCTTTAACCTTAGGTGTGATTTTTTTACAATGCCCGCATTCTGGATCCCAGAAATAGGCGATTGTATAATCTTTATTAATAGCATGTAAAATTTGAACCTTATCGGCCGTGTCTTTCATAATTAGGTTAGGTGCAGTAACTCCAATTAATGAATAGCTGAGTTTTTGGGCTCTATCGCTAATCTTTGCAATGGTAGTTGAGTCAGCCCAAAAGGCTTGTCCGGTCATGTAGTAATTTTTGGCCATGTGCACAAAAACTGCGTCCATTCCCATCTGTTTAGATGTCTCGAAATGACTTGTAATCCAAAAAACCGTGTATTTAAATAGCTCTTTGTTTGCTTTTGTTTTCTCAACCAATTTAGAAGCCTCTACCATAATAGAATCTGGAATTTGTTGAATGGTTTTACTCATAAACCTTTCAAGCTTGCCGTGAAAAACAGGCGTGCGTATAATCCGATCATCTGTAAAATCAATCAAATCCCAATAGTGATCTTTGAAATAGCGCCATGCGAAAGTGCTGTCTGGCCGTCCATTTTCTAAAATCGGGGCTTCTGGCACATCAGGGTCTTTAGAAGCTAGAAATACCTTCGACAGTAACGCTTGCGGAAAGTCGTCAATAAACTTGTTTTTGTAAGCTTTCACTTCTTCATCTATGGCAGCAACTTTTTCTTGTAATTTTTTGAATTCGGGAGAATCCTTATAGCCTAAGCTATCTGCTGTTTGCAGCTTTTGGCTTTGCTCCGAAAGAGGTTTGCTTTTCGTTTTCTGAACATTCAAAAACTTGAGATACTCGTAAAATCGCTTGTTTTCGTCATTACCCTTAA